>BFAS01000164.1 GCA_008974985.1 bacterium MnTg02 | reverse complement strand
TCCAGAATGTTAAGCAGCTGGTAAGCTGGTTGCTCGAGAGCAATGGCGATTGGGGCCTGTCTCGCGTTGCAGGTATGGAAGAGAGCGGGGAGCGGCGTGATGTTCGCTTAAAAAAACGCGTTCAGATCCGGCTCGCCTATCTTACAGCGTGGGCGACGAAAGACGCCACGGTGCATTTCCGCCGTGATCTCTATCGCCGGGATGGTGTTGGCGCCAAAGCGTCGGCGTATTGATCTAAGTAGAATTTGGTTAAATCACGTGAGCTTGCAGGACAATATATTGAGCGGTTTTCGCCTGCGGCGCCATTGACCGCCAAATTTTCGCTCCAAAATACTGAATTATGCGTTTATTCCGAGTTGTCGCAATGGTGTGCGGCCGCTAGCTTTTGACAAAAGTCATTTGGCGATTGTCTTGATCGCGTTAAACTAACGGTCCAAATACAATTGCGGAAACCGACCAACTGTGGGTCACTTGGAAACACGTGTAATGCCTAAGTTTCCGATGGAGGCGACCGGATGGACTACAATCGGACGTTCGACGATGCACTCGACGCCTTAAGGCAAGAGGGACGGTATCGAGAGTTTGCCGATATTCGGCGCAAACGCGGACAGTTTCCGGCGGCTAATTTTTTCTCAGGCGACGCTGTGGGCGATATTAAGGTCTGGTGCAGCAACGACTATTTGAGCATGGGGCAGAATCCCAAAGTCATTGCGGCGATGCATGAGGCGATCGACTGCGCCGGCGCGGGCTCTGGCGGCACAAGAAATATTTCCGGTACAACTCATTACCATGTGGAGCTTGAGAATGAGCTTGCCGATTTGCACGGCAAGGAAGCCGCACTTCTATTTACCTCCGGCTATGTCTCCAATGACGCTTCGTTGAGCACGCTTGTGCGTTTGTTGCCAGAATGCGTGATATTTTCCGACGAGATGAATCACGCCTCGATGATCGCCGGCATTCGCCACGGCGGCGGACCGAAACGGATCTGGAAACATAACGACTTGGAGCATCTGGAAAAGTTGCTGAAGGAGTATGATCTAGATACGCCAAAAGTCATCGCCTTCGAATCCGTATATTCGATGGACGGTGACATCTCGCCCATTGAGGAAATTTGCGATCTTGCGAAGAAATATAATGCGCTCACTTTTCTCGATGAGGTGCATGCGGTTGGGCTCTATGGCGCGCGCGGTGGCGGCATTTCCGAGCGCGAAGGTATCGCCGATAAGGTCGATATTATCGAGGGGACGCTTGCCAAGGGTTATGGGCTGATGGGCGGATATATCGCAACGAACGCGAATATCGTTGATGCCATACGCTCTTATGCCTCAGGATTTATTTTCACGACCTCTCTGTCCCCCGCCATTGTTGCCGGTGCGCTCACCAGCGTACGTCATCTGAAGACGAGCCAAGCTGAGCGGATCCTTCATCAAGAGCGCGCGCGCACGCTAAAGGCCAGGCTAACAGAGGCCGGTTTGCCCGTCCTCGAAAATCCAAGCCATATCGTGCCGGTCATGGTTTCCGACCCGGTGTTGTGCAAGCAGTTGACCGATGCGCTGATGGACCGGTTTTCGATCTATGTTCAGCCGATCAACTATCCGACGGTGCCGCGCGGGACAGAACGGATACGTCTGACCCCAGGGCCAGCCCATTCGGACGCAGACATGGATGAGCTGCTAAATGCGCTTAACATGCTTTGGGGCGAAATGGATTTGAAGCGCGCTGCCTAGAGTGTTTCCAGGAAAAGTGTGTGCGGTTTTCCGTCCGGAAACACGATAAATTCAAGGGTCAGAGTGTTTCCAGGAAAAGTGGATGCCGGTTTTCCGTCCGGAAACACGACAAATCGAAAAACTAGAGTGTTTCCAAGAAAAGTGGATGCCGGTTTTCCGTCCGGAAACACGACAAATCGAAAAACTAGAGTGTTTGAGCGATTCAACGAAAAGTGAAAGCACTCTAGACGGAGCAATAGCCGATGACGGGGCGGACACAAGATCCTGTGCTGGGCGAGGTCTATTTCGAGTTTACTCAGGTCGGACGAAGTATGAAAGTTGCCGCCATAGACGCTCACACGGGCGTTGAGGTGTCAATTGTTGGACCGGCGGCGTGCCCGCAAAGCCAATTAGAAAACCTGGCTCTCAAAAAGCTCAGAAAACGGTTGGAAGTAATCAACTCCGGAAACTAGAGCATATTTGGTCAACTCCAGTTCACCAAAACTGCTCTAGTTCTATATTATTGCGCATTTTCCGGGCGGAAAACCGCACACACTTTTCCTGAAAATGCTCTAGAAGCGCCGACTCTGGTCCACCTTGTCAGCTTGTTGTACCTTTTGACTCTGTGCTAATCACCTTTTTCAACGGTGTGAATTGCGCAATGAATTTTGTAGAACTCCCATTTGAAATGTAAGGATTGTCGGTCATGGCTCTCATTAACGCAGACCGCGCGGCGGAAACCTTGTCATCCTTTTTTTCCGAAACTCTCGCAGAAAAAGATCCGGAGATCTCCGCGGCCATTGGCCAGGAATTGCAGCGCCAGCAGGACGAAATCGAGCTCATCGCTTCGGAAAATATCGTGTCGAAGGCGGTTTTGGAGGCTGCGGGGACCGTCCTGACGAACAAATATGCCGAAGGCTATCCTGGCCGCCGCTATTATGGCGGATGTCAATATGTTGATATTGCTGAGACTTTGGCGATAGAGCGCGCTACGAAATTATTTGATTGCACCTATGCGAATGTTCAGCCGAATTCAGGCTCTCAGGCCAACCAGGGCGCCATGATGGCTATGGTCAAGCCTGGCGACACGATTTTGGGGATGAGCCTTGCCGCGGGTGGTCACCTTACTCATGGTGCGCCACCCAACCAGTCGGGCAAGTGGTTCCACGCGGTCCAATATGGTGTCCGCGAAGACAATCATCTGATTGATTTCGATGAGGTTCGCCGGCTGGCCGTCGAGCATAAACCCAAATTGATCATCGCAGGCGGGTCTGCCTATCCGCGCACAATCAATTTTGCCCGGTTCCGCGAAATCGCCGACGAGGTTGGTGCTTATCTAATGGTCGATATGGCCCATTTCGCCGGTCTCGTCGCATCCGGCGTCCATCCAAGTCCGCTGCCGCATGCCCATGTTGCAACGACGACAACCCACAAGACCTTGCGGGGACCGCGCGGCGGCATGATCCTCTCGAACGACGGCGATCTCGGTAAAAAGATCAACTCAGCGATTTTCCCAGGGATGCAAGGCGGGCCGCTGATGCATATCATCGCGGCCAAGGCAGTCGCGTTTAAAGAGGCGCTTGAGCCGGGCTTCAAACTCTATTCGCAATCGGTTGTCGAAAATGCGCGCGCACTCGGAGAATCGCTCGTTGATAATGGTTTGAAGCTTGTGTCAGGCGGTACCGATACGCATCTCATTCTTGTCGATCTTAGACCAAAAGGTCTTACGGGTAAGGTTGCGGAGGCGGCACTTGGCCGCGCAAATATTACGTGCAACAAGAATGGCGTGCCGTTTGACCCGGAAAAGCCGACAATCACCTCTGGTATCCGGCTTGGCTCGCCTGCGGGCACCACAAGAGGCTTTGGCGCTGTTGAATTTCGCGAAATAGGAAAAATGATTATTGAGGTGCTCGACGGCATTGTGGCCGATGGCGAGGACGGCAATAGCGCGGTCGAACAGGCGGTTAAATCGCGCGTTCTAGACTTATGCGGCCAGAACCCGATTTATTAGTCTTAGCGGTTATCTCGGAAGGCGCTGGCCTGCGAGCGAATGAGAGGGAAAGCAGATGCGTTGCCCTTATTGCGGCAGCACCAATACCCAGGTGAAAGATTCCCGGCCGTCGGAGGATCATACGGCGATACGCCGCCGCCGGGGGTGTGCTGACTGCGGTGGCCGGTTTACAACATTCGAACGTGTGCAATTGAGAGAGCTGACTGTTGTGAAGCGGAGCGGCCGCCGCGTGCCGTTCGACAGAGATAAGTTGGCTCGCTCAGTTCAGGTGGCGCTCAGAAAACGGCCTGTGGATCCAGAACGTGTCGAGAGAATGGTGACAGGTATTGTGCGCCAACTTGAGAGCACGGGCGATGGTGACGTTGACTCCAATATTGTCGGCCAACTGGTCATGGAAGGCCTGAAGGGGCTTGATGACGTCGCCTATGTGCGCTTCGCCTCGGTTTACAAAAACTTCCGCGAAGCCAGGGATTTTGAGGCTCTGCTTGGAGAACTCTCGGGTGATGAGGAAATTGTCCCTGCGTCGGCGGCGGAAGGACTTGAAAAGCCCCGATAGCCGGGCATTGGTTCTCAGCATGACATTCCAATTCCATGACGTCTGACGATGATAGATTTTTCGCTCTGGCTATGCGGCTTGCCGAGCGCGGGTTGGGCCGCAGCTGGCCGAATCCTGCGGTCGGAGCTGTGCTTGTGCGAGAGGAGCAGTATCCGCTCGTTGCGGGCCGGGGCTGGACGCAAGACGGTGGAATGCCACACGCCGAGACGGTTGCCCTTGAAGCGGCTGGAGGGCGCGCGAAAGACGCGACACTCTATGTCACGCTGGAGCCCTGTGCTCATCACGGCCGAACGCCGCCATGCGCTGACGCAATCATTGCGGCCGGCATTAGCCGTGTTGTTGTCGGGCATCGTGATCCCGACAATCGGGTGTCGGGGGCTGGATTCTCGCGCCTGAGAGAGGCGGGTATCGAGGTCGTCAATGGTGCGGCCAATTTCGAAAAGGCACTTTATTGGCTGAATGCCGGACATGTGCTTCGGCAAACGGAAAACCGGCCCTTTGTTCAGCTCAAATTGGCCCTCGGCGCTGACGGCTTAATCGCGCCCGGCGACGGCGGAGCTCCTCAATGGGTTACCGGGCCTGCCGCCCGTGCCCATGGGCATCTTTTGCGCGCCCGCGCCGATGCAATCTTGGTCGGACGGGGTACAGTGTTGGCTGATGATCCGGCGCTGACGTGCCGCTTGCCGGGCATGGCCGGCCGTTCGCCGGTGCGTGTTGTCGCTGATAGCGCGTTGCGGACGGAGACCGGAGCCAAACTTTTTAGGGATTTGCCGGATGTCCCACTCTGGTTTGTTTCAGCAAGCAGCGTCGATGAGGATCGCGCAGATGTGCTGAGGGCGGCAGGCGCAGAGATTGTTGCCGTTGGCGGAAAGACCGATCAAAGCGGTATCGAACCGGGTGCGCTCTTGAACGCCTTAGCTGGGCGCGGCATCACCCGGTTGCTTGTGGAAGGTGGTCCGAAGATTGCCGGAGCATTCTTGAATGCAGGTTTGATTGATGAAGCCGTGATTTTTGAAAGCGATAAGCGGGTCGGCGCACGAGGGTTGAAGCCATTCCACGAGCAAGGACTCGACGCGTTAACCGGCACACAAGAATTTTCACCTGTTGAGCATCGGATGTTTGGTTCGGACCGCATGACCGTTTATCGTCGAGATGTCATACCAAAGGAAATTATGATTGACCCATAATTTCCTTTGGCAAGCGCGACTGCGTGGTCCGCACCTTATGGTGGTCGAGCCTGCGTGGCGCCTGAACGCCCATCGGTCATTTCCAATGACTGATGGCATCAACAAGTGAGGACTATGTTCACAGGGTTGATTTCAGATATCGGGACCATACGCACGATCGACGGTCAGCGCTATGCCATCGGCTGCCACTATGACGCGGCAACGCTTCAGATAGGCGCTTCGATCGCCTGCGACGGTTGTTGCCTGACCGTGACTTATGTGGCGGAGCCCGCGGATACGAATGCACTCATTTGGGTGGACGCTTCAAACGAGACGCTGGAGCGCACGACATTGGGGTCGTGGCGCTTGGGACAGCGAATAAATCTCGAACGCTCCTTAACTCTCAGCGCCGAGTTGGGCGGTCATATCGTAACGGGGCATATTGATGGTGTTGCGGAAATTGCGGAAAAACGCGCCGATGGCAACTCATTCCGTTATGATTTCATCTGTCCGGACCATTTAATGAAATTTATTGCCCCTAAGGGATCGGTTGCCCTCAATGGCACGTCCCTGACCGTGAATAATGTGACCGGCAACAAATTTGGGATCAATCTCATTCCCCATACGCTGTCGGCAACGACCTGGGGAGAAAAGCAAAGCGGCGACTGCGTCAATCTTGAGGTGGATCTTGTGGCGCGTTATGTGGCAAGGATTATTTCAGCCGCAGCCGAAGAAGGATTGAATTGATTGGTGTCGAATATTGCTGAGGATACGCAGAACGCTGTTCTGTCTCCGATCGAGGAAATTCTCGACGATGCCCGCAACGGCAAGATGTTCATTCTTGTCGATGCGGAGGATCGCGAGAATGAGGGAGATTTGGTGATCCCTGCGCAAATGGTGACCCCGGATGCCATCAATTTCATGGCCAAGCATGGGCGCGGGTTGATTTGTCTTGCGCTTATGGGAGAGCGGGCCGCGCAACTCAACCTTGAACTCATGGCGCGGCACAATGAATCGCGTAACCAAACGGCTTTCACCATCTCAATCGAGGCGCGGGAGGGCATTAGCACCGGTATTTCCGCGCATGACCGGGCACACACAATTTCAGTCGCTATCGATCCTAGCCATGATAGCCGGGATATCGTTTCGCCCGGACATGTGTTTCCGCTTGTTGCCAAGGAAGGCGGTGTCCTCGTGCGCGCCGGACATACGGAGGCGGCTGTCGATATTGCGCGTCTCGCCGGGCTTTATCCAGCGGGGGTGATCTGCGAGATCATGAATGATGATGGCACAATGGCGCGCATGGATGATCTGGTTGCTTTTTCGCGGCACCATGGCCTGAAAGTCGGAACGATTACGGACCTGATTGCCTACCGCCGGCGCCATGACAGTCTCATCCGTGAAGTCAAAAAAACAACAATTCAAAGCGCCCATGGCGGTTTATTCGACCTGAAAGTCTATGCCAATACGGCTGAACCGGCCGAGCATATTGCGCTTATCAAGGGAAATGTTGCCGAAGGCGGTCCGGTGCTCGTTCGGATGCACGCCTTGAATATCTTTGCTGACGTGCTCGGTGTTGACACGGCATCACGCGATCACACGTTGCTGCAGAAGGCGATGGAAATTATAGCGCGCGAAGAGAGAGGCATTATCGTCATCCTTCGCGATAGCCATCCGCAAGCCGTATCGAGCAAAATCTCCAGCGGCCCCAAGGCGGCCCCCGCGCAATCCGGCGAACGGCGATTGATGGATTATGGTATCGGTGCGCAGATTTTACTCGATCTTGGCGTACGGGAATTGGTGCTGCTGTCCAATTCGCCGATGCCGAAAGTGGTTGGACTTGAAGGCTACGGCCTGACAATTCTCGGCCAAAGGCCCATAGAGTAAGCGGTATGGAAGCGCTCCGTCCGGCCAATATCCTGATCCTCAAGGCTGCATTTTATGAAGATATCGCCCAGCTGTTGGAGGATGGGGCGGTTGCCGCTTTAAAAGAGGCCGATGCCAGCTATGAAATTATTGATGTTGCTGGAGCGCTCGAAATCCCAGTTGCGCTGGCCTTGGCTGCGGACGCGGGCCTGTTGCCGTACGGGGCTCCGCGCTGGCAATATCATGGCTGTGTGGCGCTTGGTTGCGTGATCCGTGGCGAGACAAGTCATTATGAGATTGTCGCAAATGACTCCGCTCGCGGTTTGCTGGATTTGGCAATCAGCAGAGCTATTCCTTTTGGAAACGGCGTCCTTACGGTGGAAAACCGGGAGCAGGCGCTGGTCAGGGCGCGTCCTGACGGCGTGAATAAAGGCGGTGCGGCAGTCAAGGCTTGCCTTGGCTTGGTCGGATTGAGGGATAAGTTTAACCCGTCTGATTGACACCAGGGTCCATTCGATTTTGATAGACTCAAAATCAAACTCTTACTCTTTATTTTACCGTGCAACTTAATCGGAAAACTGGTTCCCACTTTTCCGGAAGCACTCTAGGTAAAGAAAGCACCGCCGGATGAACGAACGCCAAGCCAATAAACGCCCAATAGCCGCAAAACGTAGCGCGGCGCGGCTTGCTGCGGTCCAAGCGCTCTACCAAATGGATTTAGCGCATACCGATTTGAACGACGTCATTGAAGAATTCAGCGACGGTAGGCTGTCGTCCGATATGGATGGTGCCGAGTTCAACGATGTTGATCTCGCCTTTTTCCGGGACATTCTAAGTGGTGTCGTGCGCGAGCAAAAAACACTCGATCCGCTGTTAGATAATCAACTCGCCATTGGGTGGCGGCTTGCCCGCATCGACAGCATATTGCGGGCAATTCTAAGGTCGGGTGCTTATGAACTGCAATATCGCAGCGACATTCCGGCCAAAGTTGTCATCAATGAATATGTCGACGTTGCCCACGCGTTTTTTGTGAAAGACGAACCACGGGTTGTGAATGGCGTTCTCGATCATCTCGCGAAAACATTGCGAGCGGATGAGTTGGATCAAACCGGCAATGAATAAGACTCCCGACGTCGTGAAGGCGGCCCCGCTTTCGGAACAGACTGTTATCACAGACTTTTTCGAGCCGCTGACCCAGGGCGACAAAAGCGCGCTGGGGCTTTTGGACGATGCGGCTCTCATAGACATTCCGGACAATCATGAGCTTGTCGTCACCAAGGATATCCTGGTCGCGGGAACGCATTTTTTTGCCGACGATCCGCCGGCCGATATTGGGCATAAGGCATTGGCGGTGAATTTGTCGGATCTGGCAGCCAAGGGCGCGGCGCCACGCTGTTATTTGCTAGCACTTGCGCTCGACAAGACATGCGGGGAGGCTTGGCTCCGGGCCTTCGCAAGCGGTTTGGGAGCACTACAAAGGGTGCATGGGTGCCGGCTAATCGGTGGCGATACAGTCGTCACGGGCGGTCCACTTGCCATTTCGATTACGGCTTTCGGATTGGTTCCGCGAGGCACGATGGTGAAAAGAGGCGGGGCGCAACCGGGAGACCCTATTTACGTGACCGGGACGGTCGGAGATGCCGCTCTTGGCTTAAAAATTCGCAGCCAAATTCCGGATTATTCAAAGTGGGAGCTTGAGGACTCTGCGGTCCAATATCTTGTCTCCCGATATTTGCGGCCGCAGCCGCGCCTTGCGCTCATACCTTATCTGCGCCAATACGCAACGGCGTCTATTGATATTTCGGACGGATTGTTAGGCGACTTCCAGAAGCTCTGCTCCGTATCCGGCGTCGGCGGCACGATAGAGGAAAGCCGTATTCCGTTCTCCGAGCCGGCGCGAAAATGTCTTGACCGGGATCCCGGGCTTTTTGACACGCTTGTAAGTGGCGGAGATGATTATGAGATTCTCTTTGCGGTCAACGCCGATGCGCGTGATGCCTTCGAAAAGGACGTTGCGGGACTAGATTTTCCTGTTGCCTTCGTCGGTCTCATCGCGAAAGAGGGCGAGGATTGCGGTATTGCGGGGGCTGATGGACACATTCGCGCCTTCGATCATGTCAGCTACGATCATTTCGGCTAAACATCCTTTCTCAATGCGGATAGGACTATGAGAGGGCCATGATGTTTGAGGTCAAAATTCAAGCTTGCCGATATTGCGCCTTTCAAATTTCCGGACCTCGCCTAAAGACTAATATGCATGGCATATTGCTTCGCGGGAACAATTTTGGCATGGTCCGCTCGCTATCGGCCCGCCGGGGGTAATTCAACACCTACTCATTCTGGGTTCCGGAACGGCACGAGATTTCCGGTTCAACTTTGGATATTCGAATTTCACGTCATAGGGGACGTTCATAATGGACATGGTTATTTGGGGGATCATCGCCTGTGCGGCGTTGTCGATCGTCTATGGTATTTGGGCCGCGCAATCTGTCATGGCTGCCGATGCCGGAAATCAAAAAATGCAAGAAATCCCCGGCGCAATTCAAGAAGGCGCTATGGCCTTTCTGACGCGGCAATATACGACGATTGCCATCGTTGGCGTTATCATTTTCGTCCTTATCGTAATTCTCTTATCTATTCCGGCCGCCATCGGCTTCCTCATCGGTGCGGTGCTTTCCGGTGCCGCAGGATTTCTCGGGATGCTGGTATCTGTGCGCGCGAATGTCCGCACAACGCAGGCTGCAAGCCTTAGCCTTGCCTCTGGATTGGCGATCGCGTTCCGCTCTGGCGCCGTGACGGGAATGCTCGTCGCCGGGTTAGCACTTCTGTCCGTATCGGGTTATTTCGCGGTTCTGACGCAAATCATCGGATATGACTCGAGCGACAAGACTGTCATTGACGCGCTTATATCCCTTGGCTTTGGCGCTTCCCTGATCTCCATCTTTGCCCGACTTGGCGGCGGGATCTTTACCAAAGGCGCCGACGTTGGCGCCGATCTTGTCGGTAAGGTCGAAGCTGGAATTCCCGAAGATGATCCGCGAAACCCTGCGACAATCGCCGATAATGTCGGCGATAATGTCGGTGACTGCGCGGGTATGGCCGCGGATCTTTTCGAAACCTATGCCGTGACGGTGGTCGCGACGATGGTTCTCGCGTCGATATATTTTGCGGGAAATGCCATCGTCGAACAGGTCATGATCTATCCGCTGGCGATTGGAGCGGCCTGCGTGATCACCTCAATCATCGGCACTTTCTTCGTTAAACTCGGCGCCAACCAATCGATCATGGGCGCCTTATATAAGGGCTTCATTGCGGCGGGCGTCTTATCATTTATCGTCCTCTGGCCGGTCACAGACTATCTCATCGGCATGGACACGATCCTCAATGTTCGCGGTCTGGCTTTCACCGGCATGGATCTCTTTCTTTGTGGTGGTGTCGGCCTCGTCGTCACAACACTGATCATTGTCATTACGGAGTATTATACGGGCGTAACATATCGCCCGGTACAAAGCATTGCGGCCGCTTCCCAAACGGGGCACGGCACCAACGTGATCCAAGGTCTCGCCGTCTCACTGGAGGCAACGGCGCTGCCGGCGCTTGTCATTATTACAGGCATTATTGTGACGTTTAAGCTCGCTGGTCTGTTCGGTATTGCGATCTCGGTCACAACGATGCTGGCGCTTGCCGGTGTTGTGGTTGCTCTCGATGCCTTTGGTCCTGTCACGGACAACGCAGGCGGGATCGCGGAAATGGCGGATTTGCCCGAAGAGGTGCGCAAGACAACAGATGCGCTGGACGCTGTCGGCAACACGACCAAAGCCGTAACCAAAGGCTATGCTATCGGGTCCGCAGGCCTTGGAGCTCTTGTCCTTTTCGCAGCATACACAGAGGATTTGAAGCACTTCATTGCCAATGCAGATCAATTTCCATTCTTCAAAGGCGTGGAGCTCGATTTCTCCCTGACCAACCCCTACGTTGTGGTTGGGCTCTTTTTTGGCGGCCTATTGCCCTATCTCTTTAGCGCCATGGGCATGATGGCGGTAGGCCGCGCGGGTGCTGCGGTCGTCGAGGAAGTCCGCCGGCAATTCAAGGAAAACCCGGGAATTTTGGAAGGCACGGTACGGCCCGATTACAGCCGGACCGTCGATATGCTGACCAAAGCAGCCATCAAGGAAATGGTGATTCCGTCAATGTTGCCGATATTTTCGCCGCTCGTGTGTTTTGGCGTCATTTACGCAATCGCCGACAAATCGGCCGCCTTTGCGGCGCTCGGCGCTATGCTCCTTGGTGTTATTGTCACCGGATTTTTTGTCGCCATCTCGATGACCGCTGGCGGTGGTGCGTGGGACAATGCCAAGAAATATATCGAAGACGGACATTACGGTGGCAAGGGATCGGAAGCGCATAAGGCTGCTGTGACAGGGGACACGGTTGGTGATCCCTATAAGGATACGGCGGGTCCGGCGGTCAACCCGATGATCAAGATTACGAATATTGTCGCTTTGCTGATCCTGGCCGTTCTAGCGCAATAATCACTGTCGCTGCAGGAAACCTAATCCAATAGGTTCGCTATAGGTCGATAAGGAAGGCTCCGCTTATATGCGGGGCCTTTCCTTTTAAATCATACGCAAGTTTGGAAGAAGAGGTGCTTTCGGTGCCGGAACGGTTGGAAGGAATTCTGCTTCCGCTGACGAAGGTATTTTCTCAAATAGGTTCGTTGAGAATCGTCTTTTTCGCGAAACCATAATTGACTTTTGCCGGTTATGCTCTAGTAGCCACCAGCTGCCAATGGACGCTGTCCAAGATTGCGGAACAGTTGATTGACAAGCCCGTCCGATTGTCCATGTGACGGTGTTTTGCGCTTCACGAAGTCGAAGACCTTACCGTCTTTCAGCCCGTAGTTGGCAATACGTGTGACAGATTCTTTTTCGTCGAAATAAACAGCGACGATTTTGCGATCGACAACTTTTGGCTTGGTAAAGGCAATCGATTTCTGCTTACTTGCAATATAATAATACGCACCGCCGCCAATGGCTGTGGTCGTATCCGGAGTTCCAAAGGCGAGTCTGACTTGATCCTTGGACATGCCGGGCTGAACTTGCTGAAGATCAGTTTCGGTAAACACATGCCCATGATGCGCAATCTGAGGTGTGCAGGCGGCGAGCGACCCGGCAAGCACGATCATCGCCGGATAGCGAACACGGCAAACTGACCTCGCGGTTGCATTTAGATTGGAAGCTATTGGTTTTGTTCGACCTCGTGACGGCATTTCGTTCGCTCGATTCTTATTCAGCAGGCCCTAAAGTGTATGTGTTGACTATCCCTGGTAAGCTAGAATTGCAACGGCTCTAAGGCTTAACATCAGCATTAATTTGAGCCGAAACGGTGTTATCAACGATCCCGCAATGCTTAAACTTATTCGACAACGTGTTCAAAAGAAAAGAAGTGCAGAGCAACTTTATGGCTCTATTGTGGCGCAGGCGCGCCGCGAGGACTTCTATAGGCTTTGGCGCATTCCTGATACGATTGATGGCCGATTCGATATGATTGTGGTTCATCTTTTTCTGGTGTTGTGCCGCATGAAACAGGAAGGCGGCGACGGCGAGCAAGCCGGACGTTTGCTTATCGAGGCGTTTTTCTCGGATATGGACGATTCCGTAAGAGAACTCGGCGCCGGCGATCTCGGCGTACCCAAACATGTGCGTAAAATGGCCGGCGCCTTCTATGGCCGGTTGTCGGCCTATGAGAAAGCCGAAGAAGGCGGGGAAATTAGTGCATTAGCACATGTTGTGCGGCGGAACTTTTTTCCTGATGAGCAGGGAGATGAGAACGGACCGGAAGCACAAGCAGCGACAGCAGTCGCGCGATATATGCAAGAAAGCCGGGAGGTTCTGCAACAGATATCGTTCGAACAGTTGACGGCGGGGCGTGTCACTTTTTCTCGTCTGATATCCGATGCGAAAGATTCGGAGCAAGGCCGGTCATGACAGTTCGAAAAGCCAATATCATCACAAAAGACAGCACATTCACCAAAGACAATCGGACTCACCGGCCCCTGGTCCGTACGCTCGCTATCAATCATATTCCACAGGACGGTGTTGAAATACGCATTGAACCCGGCCCCGAAGACCGTGCCATGCTTGCGGAAAATCTCAAATTGCTCGCGCTCGATAAGATGGAGTCGCATTTGGAGATAATTCCTGTAGGTGAGGAATCCTTTCGGGTCCGCGGCACGTTGTCGGCTGACGTAACGCAGAATTGCGTCATTTCGTTAGATCCTGTCACGTCTCAAATAAGCGAGCAAATTGATGTCGAATTTCGACCCAAACCAAGGGATGGTTCCGAAATAATGCAGGAAAATCCTATAGGTGGGGTCAAACAGGACGTATTGACCGAAAAAGAGTTTGAGGAGTATGAAGCAGGCAAACTTGTACTGGGGGCACTCGTCGTTGAAATACTCGCCTCGGCCCTTGATCCATACCCGCGCAAACGCGATACGGAATTCTCGTGGGGCTCCGGAAACAACGACGATGGGGCCGTTGAAAAGTCCCTTTCCGAATCGCCTTTTGCGAAACTTACGGCCATAAGGGCGGACACGAAGACCAGCGATTCGGAGGGAGCATGACATTGAAACGAGCGTGTGAAATTCAAAATACGGTTGTCTCAAGGCGACAAACCTGTATGTTCGGACGCCTCACGTCTGAAAAAAGATCGCAAAACAATAGATATAACAAAAACAATTCTGCTCCGAATTGAATGACATGTCGGTGCCTTTAACCATAGCGTTGGACGCAATGGGTGGGGATCATGGGCCCGAGATTGTTATTTCGGGAGCAAGCCTCTCGCTCATTCATCATCCAGACCTTAGTTTTTTGCTTTTTGGCAATGAGCAAAGCATCAGCGCACAGCTCAAATCTCACCCAAATGTTGCGGGGAGGTCGCGTATTATACATACCGAAATTGCTGTCCCGATGGATGCAAAACCCAGCCAGGCTTTAAGAAAAGGCCGGTGGAAGAGCAGCATGTGGCTGGCAATTGAAGCCGTCAAAAAGGGAGAGGCGAGTGCCATCGTTTCAGCGGGCAATACTGGAGCGCTGATGGCGATGTCGAAATTTTGCCTGCATGCGCTGCCTGAAATCGAACGGCCCGCAATAGCCGCTATTTGGCCGACCGTGGACAATGAATGTATTGTTCTCGATGTGGGAGCCAATGTGGGTGCGGATGCTGGGCAATTATTCAGTTTTGCCCTCATGGGCGCGGCAATGGCGCGGGCGCTCATGGGTATTGATCGGCCCAAAGTTGGCTTATTGAATGTCGGTGTTGAGGAGATCAAGGGGCTGGAGGAAATCCGCAAGGCAAGCACGATGTTGCGGGAAACAGAGCTTCCATTCGAATATCATGGTTTCGTTGAAGGAGATGATGTCGGGCAGGGCACCGTCGACGTGGTTGTAACGGAAGGCTTTAGCGGCAATATTGCTCTCAAGACTGCTGAAGGAACGGCGAAGCAAATTGGACAATATTTGCGGGCGGCGATGACACGGTCATGGTTGTCGAGAATTGGGGCATTTCTTGCGCAAGACGCATTCAAGGCATTGAAAGATAAGATGGATCCGAGACATCTAAATGGTGGCATCTTTCTCGGACTGAATGGTATTTCGATAAAAAGTCACGGGAATACGGACGCCATAGGCTTTGCAAGTGCGATCGACCTGGGCTACGACATGGCGAAAAGCGAACTCGTTTCGCGTATCACGAATGATTTGAGGACATTTCATGCCGCGCCGGAATTGCAACAGCAGCGCGTGTCATGACTTCGGAGTAGCGGCAAGGTGACAATAATTCGTTCGGTCATTCGAGGATGTGGAGCCTATCTGCCTTCACGTGTGATGACCAATGAGGATCTTTCCAAGATCGTCGACACCAGCGATGAGTGGATAGCGGAAAGAACGGGCATTCGCGAACGGCGCATAGCCGCCGACGATGAATTAACGTCTGACCTTGGCTTGGCCGCTGCCCGGCAAGCCCTTGAAAGGGCAGAGATGGATGCGCAGGATATTGATCTGATAATCCTAGCGACCTCGACGCCCGACCAAACATTTCCCGCCACTGCCACAACAATACAAGCCGAGCTTGGTATAAGGTTGGGCGCAGCGTTCGATATGCAGGCCGTTTGCTCCGGGTTCATATATGGGCTTGCGACTGCAGACAATTTCCTGAAATGCGGCCAGCATAAGCGGGCTCTTGTCATCGGTGCGGAAACGTTCTCCCGGATACTTGATTGGGAGGATCGTTCGACCTGTGTGCTTTTTGGGGACGGCGCCGGCGCGGTCGTTCTTGAGGCGCAAAAGCTTAATGGTGTCGCCACTGATCGCGGAATAATTGCATCGCGTCTTCGATCCGACGGCCGGTACCGGAAAAAGCTTTATGTCGATGGCGGTCCATCTTCCACCCAGACTGTCGGGCGGTTGCGTATGGACGGGCGCGAAGTCTTCCGTCACGCCGTGACCAATATATCGAGTATCATTGAGGAAACTCTTGAGCTGGCGGGACTTTCCGTCGATGCCGTCGATTGGTTCGTACCACATCAAGCAAATAAGAGGATCCTAGACGGTACAGCGAGGAAAATTGGTATCGATTCCGACAAAATCGTTATTACCGTCGATAAGCACGGCAATACGTCCGCCGCATCCATACCGCTGGCTTTGAACACGGCAGTTGAAGATGGCCGTGTTCAAGATGGCGATCTTGTTTTGATGGAGGCAATGGGCGGTGGCTTTACCTGGGGCGCTGTTCTCGTGCGCTGGTGATGAAAAGCGATAGGTTTGAAAATATCCTCTCATTGCTCATTGCTTTGGCCATCGACGACTGAATTCCTTAAAAGGGCGCTAAGCCGCAGCCGAACCGACGTTTCGGCCTTTGTTTGCGGCATTCGCTTGGGTTGCGTTTAGCGGCCAGCGGAAACTTATTTCGTTCGGCGAACCTTGGCGAACATTTGCGTCCAGCAACTCACCGCCTTCGGTTCGGAGCGTGCTGGCGACCATTGGTAGGACATGTTTCCAATGAGATTGCTCGTATTCTATCGGCAGATAGTTGCGGCCCTCACGCAAGGAAATATCGGTGACCGTCAATTCCACGGTGTTTTGGCTGGTCTGTTGCACTTTTATCGTCAACATAGGATTTTCAAATTCGCTCCGCAGGAAAATGAAAGACAAGATTCGCCGATACGCGTCATTGAGGACAATCTTGTCTGCTCTAACTTTGGGTGCTTTGTTTTCCCATTCAAGTTCGACGATCAAACCGAGTTCCCGGACGTGATCAAGCCACTGATCCGTGCTCGACTGGATGGAGATATCCTCGAATTTTGGCTGATCCGGCTGTGCTTTGTTTCTTGATTCTAAGATGTCGTCATAGATTTCCGAAACCAATCGCATCGCGGCCCATTGGCGTTTTTGCTCCTCAGCCTCTGTTTCGCGATCCGCCAGCTGGCCCTCGAGTTTTTTGATTTCATTTGCATAATCGAGAGCTGGAACGAAGGTCGCCGCGTAACGCAGCGGATCGCCATTCGCCTTGACCATCAGGGAAGCGGAAATAATACAAGGAATTTCACCTTGTTTTGTAAGCGCATAGCCCGCCTCGACATAGCTCCCCTCGCTCAAACTTTCGATGACATCGACAGGGTCGCCTTCGAGCTTGTTTTCAAAACGCATCATCTTTGGATTGGCTTGCCGCATTGCGCGTAAATCATTGGTGTCAAAGAGGCGCAATGCCGCACGGTTCGCGGCGATGACACGGCCTTTGGGGTTGAAATGGATGATAGCGAGGCGCGTTCGATACATAACCTGCTTGGCGACGTAAAGTTCGTTTCGATATACGCTTGCGGTTTTTTCGGCGAGAATATTTATGGCTTCTGCTAGGTCTCCGAGTTCGTCGTTGCGTTTCCAATTCAAGACATATTGCGAAGCATTTTGCGGTTCTTTAGCGGCCATCGCCGCCGCGCGCGCCAGCTTCGCAACAGGCCTGGAGACCAAATAATATAGAAGGCCAACGATGCTGAAGCAGCAAACTAGGGCACTGATAAGCGCCATAATTGCCAAGTTCGACAGATGGCTTTGCACCTCGCGATTCAGCTTTGTAATATCGAGACGCAGAATCAAATCGTTTTCGATACCGGTTTGCTCCGGTGCTAGAAGTACGTCGAGACAGCACGCTGTGGGATCGCGATATCTGACATAACCTTCTTTGCGGGCGCTTATCCATGAAAGGCTTGGATATTCGCCGAAACGGCCAATGTGAGAGCCCTCGCTGTCGTAAATTGCCCCCCCCAGAATATCGCCGATACGGATCAGCCGCTCTCCAATTTTCTCGGTGAATGCAACATCTTCAAAATTTGCATCCTCGATCGCAGCAATAACGGCGATACGGGCACGTTCTTCCACGCGTTCGTAGAGATTATTTTCTTTGGTCAAGAAGGCCGGAACGACCCAAACGGTCTCAGCCACGAGTACGCTGAAAATTGCAACGCCAAGAAATACAAAATTTAGCTTGATGCGTGTCAGCCAGCCAAATTTCCGCTGAAACTGAGTCTTGAATGTTAGGGGCACCGCAAATGCTCATTCGATCGGATTTCGATGGAATGACCATGATGCTGAAATAGTGTTAATTCTGATTAAATACCGCACTCCGGTTTGTTCAATGAAGGGTTTGAGGAAAAACGGTACATAATTCCGTTCAGAATGGTCCAACTCTTTGAAATAATGTTGCAAAATCAGGAATTGGTGACTTTATTCGTTGACCCATCAACGTCCTGTCTATTAGCATCAGGGAACTCGCCCCAGCGGAGGGAGGCCGGGTCAGATGTATGGGAATACTTTAACAAGAGCCGATCTTGCGGATGCCGTGGTGCAAAGAGTTGGGTTGCCGCGGAACGAATCTGCTGAAATTGTCGAATTAGTTCTAAAAGAAATTGCTGCAAGCCTTGAACGTGGAGAATCAGTTAAGCTGTCATCCTTCGGGTCCTTCGGGATTCGGGAGAAAGCGCAAAGGATGGGGCGGAACCCCAAAACGGGTAAAGAGGTTCCAATTACACCCCGCCGGGTTCTCGTATTCCGGGCCAGCGCAATTATGAAGGAGCGCATAAATAGCGCTTTGACGAGCAGGAAGGCGGCTGAATAGCATATTTCGATCATTCTGACCTTCGGGGGCGGTCTTGGAAAAATCGGCGGATGCATTTCGTACGATTAGCGAAGTTGCTACTGAGCTAAACGTACCAAAGCACGTTCTGCGTTTTTGGGAAGCGAAATTTTCACAATTAAGGCCAATGAAGCGTGGTGGCGGGCGGCGCTATTACCGGCCCGAAGACATTGATTTGCTTCGGGGCATACGCCAGCTGCTTTATGATGATGGCTATACAATTCGTGGCGTACAGCAGATATTGCGGCGCGACGGCGTAGAACATGTCAAAAATCGCGGCAGGCATGATTCACTCATTGACGACGTGCAAGAAAATGCCGAGATCCCAGATCTCGCCAAGGAAGCGGCGCAAGAGGCTTTCGGCAGCAGTGGCGTTATGCGGAATGGAGAAAGGGCTATCTCTGGCAAAGGTTTGCCTACTGAGACGCGATCACTAGATCCAGCCCATCATGATCTTCTCCATAATGCGGTCGATGAACTTGAGAAGTGCCGCAAGCGATTGACGCAGACGCAGGACTAGGCGGCATATTGCAACGCTTTTCAGGTGTGGCGTCGCTCGTTATTTGCGAGGGCCATTTGGCGTGAGCGACTATTACTGGGTGGCGGTTCCCGGTACGCAACCAAAGATTTGGTGGCATCTCGGGCATTGGCCGTCCGGAGCTTTCTTATTGACCAGCTGAATAAGAACAGGCACAACCACCCAACTGGCATCGGAGCGTGGCGCAGTCCGGTTAGCGCACCGGTCTGGGGGACCGGGGGTCGGGAGTTCAAATCTCCCCGCTCCGACCAAATATTGCTTCTAGAGCATTATCAGTTCTGACGGGATCAGAACCACGCTCTATCTCTTTGTTTAGGCATGATGTTATCCGAAAACGGCTTCTCACCCTCGGAATATGCCGAGGGCATGCTATTCGGGATTATGCTTCTAGAAACAGAAAGATAGACGAAAACGTCCAAGAAATTGTTGGGACGGCCCGGGATTGCGGTCCATCGGGGATCATTCGTTTTCGCCGCTGCGCGAACCGCTCGACATCTCAAATTTCGATCTTTCGCAAAAAATAAAATGATTGCTGGCGTGCTCACGGATCAGAGTGGCAAAGGTCGCTGTGCGCAGATGCAATGTCGACATTTCATTGGCGGTCTACAGCTGACTGGCAGCATATTCGGTTATGCTTCAATGGCTTGGGCTATGGGTATTTTTTGGCTCGGTCAAAATCCACTTAGCCACCCGGCGCCTATATCGAAATGACGCGCTTTCCTGTCCGAGTTTTCTGGCGACAGGGGTCTCACCCCGCCTTAGATTGCCGTTGCCCGAAAACCTCGCCGACGAGACACTGAATTTTCTCAAAGACCGGCGGGGGCCAGAAAGCGAGCGCTACCTTTATCCCGACCTGAGCGAAACTGAGCTTGCAGAGCGCGGTTCAACGGCGCCGATCGGCGGATTTGTGTTGCTTGAGCGTGAAGAGGGTGCCGAGGTCAAAATCACTCCGCTTGATGATAGTGAAATTCTGCATCATGCCGTCCGGTAAAATTTTGGCAGGCGAAAGCATTCTGGCGACGTCCTTAAGATTTTAGGGAACCTCATTGCAAGCTCGCCTTGTTTTCGGCTGAGCTATGATCGCGCCGAGGATGCGGTCGCACTGCTCAAGGACATTTTTTCAGACTGGGACGTCTATGCCCGGGAAAGAAAAGAAACCGAGATCGCGCCGCCGCCGGACGGCTCTGAGATTGTCTATTATCAAGCCGATAAGAGTTCCGATTTTTACCAGCAAAGTCCGGGTGTGTCGGTCCAGGCGGTTGACTCGGAACAGTTTCTTGCTGATCCAGAGGGGAAATCAATCCACCACCTCAATCCAACGGCTTCCAATATATGGAGTTTGTTCGCTGAGCCCACGACCAAAACAGATGTCAAAGACATACTTAGCGCAGCTTTCCCCGGCGTCGAGAGGGTGCGCTTTGAAGATGATGTCGGAACGCTCGTGAAATCGCTATCGCGGAAGAAACTCATTCGCAGAGTCAACCCGTCTTTGCCTGAGAGCTGATTTGAGGGTGCGGTCATTGCCGGTGTGATTGTGTCTCTTTGACCTCTCGCCTCTGTCTAATCTTTCAGCCGTGTTGGAAAAGGGTCCTGAGCAGTGGCGCGTGTCGGACACTCTCGCAAATGTGCGCGCCGGGACCGCATGAATTCCAACGATGAGCGGTGTTTGGCCGCAGGAGATAAGCCGACAATGACCTTGCGAGGCGATCGTGACTTTGTAAGCTGACAATAGCGATGGCACATGCCAAATTCAGGCCAGCAATATGAGCGATAGCGGAACAGTTTGATGGCGAGCGTAACGGAGAGCAGAGCTGATCGCATAGGCAAAGCCGCCACGACGATGCCCTGGATACGGGCTTGGCTCTTCGTTCTTTGTGGTTTGATCTTTCTCATGATTATTGTTGGCGGGGCGACACGGCTCACGGACTCCGGTTTGTCGATCACGGAGTGGAAACCGATCGTCGGCATGGTACCGCCATTGAGCGCAGGGGATTGGCAGGACGCCTTTGAGAAATATCAGCAAATTCCGGAATATCAGCGCATCAATAAGGGAATGACCCTCGGTGCCTTCAAGAAGATATTCTGGTGGGAATGGGCTCACCGGTTTTTGGGCCGGTTTATCGGTTTCGCGGTTGCACTTCCGTTTCTGTTTTTTTGGCTGACGGGGCAAATTGAACGGTGGCTCATTCCATGGATCGTCGGAATGTTCGTATTGGGAGGGCTTCAGGGTTTGCTTGGCTGGTACATGGTGATGAGCGGTCTCGTCGACCGGGTCGATGTCAGCCAATATAGGCTTGCGGCCCATCTCGGTCTCGCGATCATCCTATTCGGCTATATTTTTTGGCTGGCGCTCAGCACCGGCGGCACAAAAGGGCTGGCGACGCAGTCGATAAAGGATCGCCGGTTGGTGTTATCCGCCGGGGGGCTGGTTGCGCTCCTCTTTCTTCAAATTAATCTGGGCGCACTTGTCGCCGGGCTCGACGCGGGATTGTCCCACAATACGTGGCCCCTGATGGATGGCGCCTTGGTGCCGGGTGGCCTCTTCGAGATGACGCCCTGGTATCTGAACCTGTTCGAGAATGTCGCGACAGTACAGTTCAACCATCGCGTGGTCGCCTATGCCGGTTTGATTTGGGCGGTCATCCATACGGTGCAGACCGGAAACAGGTACGGGGAAGGGAGTGCATTGGTTCGCTCAGCGATCCTTCTTCTTGCGATCTTTATCCAAGCAGCGCTGGGCATATGGACGTTGCTGATGCAGGTCCCGATTTCGCTCGGACTTGCGCACCAAGGTGGCGCCGTGATCGTATTCGCACTGGCGCTCTACCAATTGCACGGTCTACTGACACCGCAAAACAGTCCTCGGTCAGCGCAGCCCGCAATGGCACAGTGATACCAAAGGACATTATGATTGACTCATAATTTCCTTTGGCAAGCGCGACTGCGCGTCGCACCTTATGGTGCGTAAGCCTGCGTGGCGTCTGAACGCCCATCGGTCATTGGAAATGACCGATGGTATGAATACGGCATGTAGGCCTTAAATCTGTGCGAGTGCTTGGTCGAGATCGGCGATAATATCATCCTTATCCTCAAGCCCGACCGATAGGCGAACGACATCGTCGCCGGCACCTGCTGAGCGGCGCTGGTCTGGCGTGAGTTGGCTATGGGTCGTTGATGCGGGGTGAATGATCAAGCTGCGCGTGTCGCCAATATTAGCGAGATGGCTAAAGAGATTGACCTTACCCACCAGATTGACACCGGCCTCATAGCCCCCCTGCAAGCCGAACGTGAAGACAGCGCCTGCGCCCTTGGGACAATATTTTTTAGCCAATGATTGGTAGCGATTTCCATCGAGCCCGGCGTAATTGACCCAAACCACTTTGTCATGAGTTTGCAGCCATGCGGCGACCGCGGCCGCGTTGTCGGAATGGGCTTGCAGGCGAAGCGGCAATGTTTCGATGCCGGTCAGGATCAGGAAGGCATTGAACGGCGAAATGCATGGGCCCAAATCTCTTAAGGCAAGGACCCGGCAGGCAATGGCGAATGCAAAATCGCCAAACGTCTCCGCGAATATGATGCCGTTATAGCTTTCGCACGGTTCGGAAAGCGTTGGATATTTGCCGCTGCCGATCCAATCAAACGTTCCGCAATCGACGATGACGCCGCCGACCGAATTGCCATGACCGCCGAGAAATTTGGTCAGTGAATGAACAATGATGTCTGCGCCGTGGGCCTTAGCCTGGCAGAGATAGGGTGTTGCAAGTGTGTTATCGACAATGAGGGGCACGCCTGCGGTCTTCGCGATCTTGGCGATCGCCTCGATATCCGTAACGATGCCTCCTGGATTGGCGATGGATTCAATAAAGATGGCTTTGGTATTCGGTGAGAGGGCTTGCTCGAAGCTCGAAATATCATCCGCATCCGCCCATGCAACCGTCCAGCCGAACTTTTTGAAGGCATGATTGAATTGATTGATCGATCCTCCATAGAGTTGCCGCGCCGCGACAAATTCGTCGCCCGGCGAGAGGAGCGTATGAAAGATGACGCACTGCGCCGCGTGCCCGGAGGCCACGGCCAATGCCGCCGTTCCACCTTCTAGCGCCGCGACCCGCTCCTCCAAGACGGCTTGGGTTGGATTCATAATGCGGGTGTAGATGTTGCCGAAGGTCTCAAGATTAAAGAGCGCCGCGGCGTGATCGACATCGTCAAACACATAAGAGGTCGTTTGATAAATTGGCGTTGCCCTGGCGCCGGTTGCCGGATCTGGCTGCGCGCCGGCGTGAATTGCGAGTGTGCTGAAGGCTGGCGCTTTTTCCATAACCATGTGTGGCTCCCAAATTCTTAACTACCCAAACGATTGGCCGGATCTTTAGCGTGATTGCCGTGGCGAACCAAGGGCCACTATTGTCGCGGATCAACTCGGCTAGAGCATTTTCAGGAAAAGTGTGCGCGGTTTTCCGCCCGGAAAATGCTTAAAAACAAAAAGATAGATCCTAATCGGATGAGCGAATGAGCCTGTGCTGATAGCCTCTAGGGGCGAGCTTCGGGCGGACACTCGATATCGTCCTCGAATTTACGCCCGCCCAGCTGATCTCGCCGGAGTGCCGGCCATATTCGATTTTAGGACAGCGGTTCATCACGACTTTGAGTCCGGCCTGCTCGGCGAGTGCCGCTGCTTCGTCATTGCGCACGCCGAGCTGCATCCAAACAACTTTCGCGCCAATCGTAATGGCATCCTTGGTAATGGCGAGAGCGGCCTCGGAATTGCGGAAAATATCGACGATGCCGACAGGTTCGCCGATTTCTGTCACACGGCTGTAAACCGTCTGACCAAGTATGTTCTGGCCGGCCAAGCCCGGATTGACCGGAATGATACGATATCCCTTCGCCATGAGATATTTCATAGCGAAATAGCTCGGCCGGACCTTGTTGGCGCTGGCGCCGACCATGGCGATGATTTTGTGCGTGTTGAGAATATCTAAAATATATCGGTCGCTATAAGCGTCGTGGTTCATAACGGAGTGAGTGGGGCGGTTAAGATGCCTTACCATTTCGGTTTCCGCTTCTCCAGAAAAGCGGATATGCCCTCTTTGGCCTCGTCAATCAGCATGTTTCGAACCATTGCTTCTGCTGCGTGGTCGTAGGCCTTGTCCAAAGACAAATCCAAATGCTGATAAAAAGCCTGCTTGCCGAGAGCGATGGTTTCAGGAGGCTTTGAGGCGATAAGTTCCGCCATGGCAAGAGCCGCGTCTAAAACCGCATCGCGTCCGACGACACGGTTGACCAACCCATAGGTTTGCGCGTCATGGGCGGATATCATTTCGCCCAGGAGCAACATTTCCATAGCGCGCTTGCGCGGAACGTTGCGCGAGAGCGCCACGGACGGTGTCGAACAAAAGAGCCCGATATTCACGCCGGGCGTGCAAAATTTTGCCTCTTCGCTGGCGACCGCCAAGTCGCAACTGGCGACGAGTTGGCAGCCGGCGGCCGTGGCCGTTCCTTGAGCGGCGGCAATCACAGGCTTAGGCGAGCCGGTAATCGCCTGCATGAGTTCCGAGCTTAGGGCGAAGATTTTTTCGAAATAGGCGCGCCCGTCATCGGAATCCGGGCGATGCGCCATCAATTCCTTCATGTCGTGGCCGGCGGAAAAGACAGGCCCGTTGCCCGTCAAAATGACGGCGCGGATGTCTTGATCCCCGGAAATTGTCTCAAACTCGGAAAGCAAGGCCCCCAAAAGCTCCTCGGAAAGACTGTTCCGGGCCGCGGGCCTGTTCATGGTCAAAATTAAGATTGCACCCCGGCGCTCGCTTAGGAGAGGGGAGGTCGCATGGTTCTTCCGGGGGTCGTTATTTTGCTTCAACATGATAAGGCGCAGTGTTGCTTTTTCTCTAGATTGGCGCAACGCTCAAAATGACCGGCTGCCGAACAGTTTGGATTTCTGGATGCAATATTTCCGCGGTTGGGCGCTTCTGAAAACATTTGCCGCTTGATAATCTTTCAGCGGAGAACGGGTCATGAGACGATGGAGACACAAACAATCGGATGACGGAGCACAAAAATAATATTCGTATGACGGCTGACGAGGTCACGGTGTTCTTGGAAAAAATATTTCCGCAAGTGGATATGGGCGGGCGCGTGATTGTCATTGAAGAGATCGTTCCCCTAGGCGCTCGGATCCGGATGATTTATCACGAAAGACTTCTGAGACCCGGCGGTACGATCTCCGGCCCCTCCATGTTCATGCTCGCCGATGTCGGCGTCTATGCGGCGCTGTTAGGGGCGATCGGTCCCATTCCGTTGGCGGTAACAACAAGTCTCAACATTAATTTTCTCCGCAAGCCGGCGGCCAACGACATGCTTGCGCGGGTTCGTATCCTAAAGCTCGGCAAACGTCTCGCCGTTGCGGAGGCGGCTCTTTATTCCGATGGAGAAGAGGCCATGGTGGCGCAAGCTACGGCGACTTATTCGATTCCGCCGGAAACAACTGAGGTAGTATGATACCACATTGCTAACATTCTGTTATGTTTGAATTATTTTGTGATAATTGAATTGACAGCGGGGTCGGTTGGCATTAAAAATCTGCAACACTGCAGGCCGTTAACGTCCTTGCAGCGAATTCTTTCAAAATACGAAATCGTCAAAAGCGCACTTTCCGCTGAGCCAAGGCTTGGACATGAAAACTTATTCTGCAACAGCTGCCGATATCGATAAAAAATGGATTCTTATCGATGCCGAAGGCCTCGTCGTCGGCCGGCTTGCGGCGCTTATCGCGACGCGGCTGCGGGGCAAGCATAGGCCCATCTTCACGCCGAATGTCGACTGCGGCGACAATATCGTTGTGGTGAATGCCGAAAAGGTCGTGTTCACCGGTAATAAAAGGGACGACAAGACCTATTACCGCCATACCGGCTATCCAGGCGGTATCAAGGAACGCAAAGCCCATACCATTCTCGATGGCAAATATCCCGAGCGTGTGTTGCAGAGCGCGGTTCGCCGGATGATGCCGGGTGGACCGCTGTCGCGGAAGCTGCTCACCAATTTGAAGGTTTATTCCGGGCCAGATCATCCTCATGAGGCTCAGAAGCCGGAACTTGTCGACATTGCGATAATCAATTCAAAAAACGTACGGAGCGCTTAATCGATGGCGGACCAAGACACCAAAACGTTTGAGGACTTGAGTGAACTCAAAGGCGAAGATTCAACGCCCGCCGCGCCGGTTTATGTGCAAAAGCTTGATGCGCAAGGGCGCGCTTACGCGACCGGAAAACGTAAAGACGCCATAGCGCGGGTCTGGATAAAGCCGGGAGCTGGCAAGATCGAGGTCAATGGCAAGGACCATGTTGTTTATTTCGCCCGCCCGGTCCTGCGGATGATTTTGAAGCAGCCGCTCACCGCAGCCGACCGTAATGATCAATATGACGTCAGATGCACCGTGAAAGGTGGCGGTCTATCAGGTCAGGCCGGAGCGGTCCGTCATGGTATATCGAAGGCGCTTACTTATTTCGAGCCGGATCTGCGTGGCGTTTTGAAGAAGGGTGGGTTCCTGACCCGCGACTCCCGTGTCGTCGAGCGGAAAAAATACGGCAAGCGCAAGGCGCGCCGGAGCTTCCAGTTCTCGAAACGGTAAAAATCGGATCAGACTTTTGCAACATAGCCCGCTCCTCGGCGGGCTATTTTTTTGGCGATTGTCTCGTTGATAAAACCAACCGCCCCAGCTGTCTTGCTATTTGAGCCAAGTCCGGGCCTTACGGGCCAAGAGAGCATATAGGCCGTAACTGACCGCACTCGGTCATTCAAACCCTGCATTCATTTGATCAGCGATCAGCGATCTGATTCGGCTGCGTCGTCTTCTATCCAATGGCGCTTTATCAGGGGCGTCTGGGAGAGAAAAAACACGACGGTCAAGAGCAGGATGCCGTAGACTCTGAAAACAACCCAGGCATCGGTCGAGACCACCTGCCGGACCACCTCATTGATGGCGGCGATGGCGATCAGAAACACCCCCATCCGCAATGAAAGCTTACGCCATCCCTCATCATCGATGTCGGTCATTTCGCCGAAAGCAATTTTGAGCAGCGATTTGCCCATGACCAATCCGCCAAGCAAGAATGCACCGCACAAGGCGTTGGTCAGTGTGACTTCTATCTTGATGAATTCCTCATCTCCCAGCAGGAGAGTCAAGCCGCCGAAAATAAGGACAAAGCAGAGGGTTACGCTCGGCAGAATTGGGATTTTCCGTGTCATCATCCAGGAGATGATAAAGGCGGCGGCAACCGCAACGATTAAGACGCCGGTTGCCACGAAAATATCCGTCAATTGATCCGCTACAAAAAATAGAATGAGCGGCCCAAGATCGATCAAAATTTTTACGAGGGGCGGCATCTGCTTTGCGGCCCCGGTCGAACGCAGACTCTTATCGACATTACCTACCATCAATCTTCACCGCATCGCGAGAAACTCTTCTCTACACTTTAGCGGCCCTCAAGGATCACCCTATCCTTGGAACGCTGAAAGACTAATCAGGTCTGGCTTCCGCAGCCATCCGTCTCTTTCGCCGCCAGCCTATGAAACCCATAATGCCGAGGCCGGTGCCGAAGAGTGGCAGAGCGGCTGGCACGGGGACTTCACTGACTGGCCCGCTCTCCTGCCAAAAGGTCGCGGTCATATATTCTGCCGTGTTTTTGCCGTAGTAGTCGTACTGCGCGCGAAATACGAGCTCTACATAGAAGGGGTTCGAGACAACCAAACTTGCATCGATAGGAAGCGTCAGAGTTGTTATGTTATCGGCGGCCGGAGCAGGCGCGGTAATCAGAGCTGACAGGAGAATGTCGCTGATCAAAGGGGTGAGCGCTGCTGAGTTACTATCAAAGATTCGAATGGACTCAAAGAACCCGTAGGGGTCATTCGCGTTCTTGAGATCAAGATCATCGAATTGGATCGTGAGCACTCCGCCCAGTAAGGGGGTCACCGGACCAAACTCCAGGAACATCGACATGGCAGTCCCGCCGCTCCCAGTGTCCGGGCTCGTTCCGCAGCCATCACCGTAAGTGCAGGTCGCTGGAGCGCTGCTTAGCGGAATAAAATACGTAATCGGATTGCTGAGTCCGAGAGGCGAAATTCCTATTGGCGGGAGGCCGGCCGGAACGGTACCGATGCCGCCAGCCTGATTAACAGTGATTCCGTTAATCGGCATTGCCATCGCTTCGGTCGCGCCGAACAAGGCTGCGCCAGACACACATCCAGCGACGATCGTCACCTTCGTAAATTCCAACAATTTCAAGACCCCACTCCCGTTTAAAGGTTGCTTATTGTTGTGATCCCAACCGCCGCTCGATTCCCGATTAGGGCCAAAATTTGGCGCAGTCTAAAATGTGGATGAATTCGATGTTAAACCCAGGTTTTTCTTATCGAAAAATCAATTGAAAACATCCGAACACTCACCCATCCCTCTTAATACCTTAAGATTATGGACCAGTGTAGTCTAGCTTGTAATCTTTCGTCAGTTTTTATACAGCGTCTTTAAGGGTTGCCTGTATCATACAAACAACAGCTGGAAACAAGACTTTGGCACGGCGCACCTCCTTTCCAGCGGCGTGTATAATCAGAGTCTGGTTGAAAAGACAGAACGAGTGCGATCGGCGCTTCTCTGCCGATCTGAATGATCTTTCAGATGGTCCGTTCTTGAGGAATAATACCAATGGTTCATGAGTTTGACTCACGAACGATTGGCGACCATTGGCAAGCGCGACCGCGCGGTCTGCGCCTGATAGTGCGTGAGCCTGCGTGGCGCTTGAACGCCCATCAGTCATTCTCTATGACCGATGGAATAAGCTGTCGCTGGGTCGCCTTGCGATTAGGCTCACTTTTGAACCCGAGCAGATATTCAAACCCTGCCTTAACTTGATAAGCGATCAGCTTCGGCCGCGTCGTCTTCTCTCCAATGGCGCTTTATAAGGGGGGTCGTCCGGGAGAGGAAAAACACAAGGGTCAAGAGCGGGATGCCGTAGACCCTGAAAGCGGCCCAAGATCGACCAGAGTTTTTACGAGGGGCGGCATCTGCTTTTCAGTTCTCGTCGAGCGCAAGGTCATATCGACACGACCAACATCGATCTTGCCACCTTTGCAGATTTTTGCGCAGGCAAATAGGCGGCCCCGAAGGACCGCTCTATCTTTGACCACTTCTCGAATTGATATTAAGCCGCAGCTTGCGCAGCCATCCGTCTCTTACGCCGCCAGCCTATGAAACCCATTATGGCGAGCCCGGTGCCGAAGAGGGGGAGGGCGGCAGGGACGGGGACGGGAGACGGCGTATAGAACAGCCCACCAAACAGATTGGTCTGTGCATCCCCGCCACAAGTTTCACAAGTTTCCAGGGTATCGAAATATGCATTGAATCCCGACCAGTTAGTGCCGTCACCAGACGCTTCCCAAGCAAAAGCTACGAGGAACGGATCTCCAGTAATTTCGGCCAATGCTTCTCTTGGCCCCGGAGGAATGCCAATATTTGCTGCAGTGTCCCAGCCAACGCTTGATCCAGACTGAATTGTAGCGGTAAGTCTGGTAAAGATTGTATCCGTAGAGCCTGTGATATTGGTGGTTCCTGTCCAAGTCGCAGTATCGTTCGTATTAATATCAGTTGAAATAACTGAAAACGACATAACGCTTGCGCTACCGTCCATGCCACTTTCGACTATAGGACCCCACCAGAGCTGATCAAATGCGCTAAAATTAAAGGTATCAAGCTGGAGAGTGGGATTGTCTGCTGTGCCACCGAATAAGAAATCAGTGCCGCCTGGCGCCGGAAATACTGGACCTATCGGAGCAGCAGAACTAGGAATAGCTGTCAAAACCAAAATACAAAAGCAAATTACAGATACACTTACGCGCGACATAACCAGCTCCCTTGTTTAGTCAGGACACAACTCGTAGCAATAAACGGGTGAGCGAACGGGACTTCTTATCGATAAATCAATTGAACTATTCCAACGTTCATTCCACTCCATCTGTTGCCCCACTAATGCCCTACTAACGCCTCACTAATGCCTCACTAATGCCTCAAAATTATGGACCAGCCAGATCTAGCCTACAAATAGTTTTTGGACATAAGCCGCGCATTATGGAATTGATAGTGACTATGCTGCAACGATTCGGTTGATGTACTATTTTTCCGTGAGTTGAGACAAAGTCTTGTTTTTTAATAAGAAAACGTCTCTAAATCATGATTCAGAGGACGCGACGTCTGGATTCTAATGGTGGGCACGTGGGCTGCTCCCCCAAGGTCTGCTTTGGACAGAAGCGGGCACCTTGGGGCAATAGGTTTGCAAATAAATCATCGCCATTTTTCGACCGGACGTTCAGTGCGTTCTCTAACCAGCTAGCCCTCATCAGACTTCCGGAAAGCGAAAATTCTGAGTTGCGAATAGTCGCCGATTGCTGGCGGCAGGGCTTCTGATAAGAATTTCGCGAGATGGGAATTTCGTTTAAATGGTTTCGGGCGCCTGAGCACCGGGGCCAGGACACGGGACACATAATAGTGCGTCGAGAGGAGGTTTGGCGGTACGCTCCAGGCTGCGCTCTCGAATGGTGCGAGCAGGGGGTGGGTAAAAAAATCATCCTCAAGATAAAGATTGTGGTGGGCGGCGGGGATTGGTTCGAGATCGAATTCCTCGCGGGCTTCGTTGAGATTGTTCAGGGCGGACGAGAACGCCTCGATGAACAGAAGGGCGCCTCCCGGCTTGACCTTTGCGATCATGTTATCGAGGGCGTGTCTTTGGTCTGCGGCATCCATGAGGTTGATGAGAACGCGCTGGCAATAGGCGGCGTCAAAGTGCTCATTGTCTGCAAAATTTGGATCGCGCACGTCGCCGGGCCGGATGGCGACATTGGCAAGCTTGTCCTCGCGGACGCGCGTTTCGGCCAGCGCGCGGAGCTCGTTTGAAAACTCTATGCCTGTAAACTCTCTTTCGGGATTACGCTGAGCGAGGACGCCCAACGTGTAGCCGTTGCCGCAGCCTATATCGGCAATTCTGAATGTCCCGGACGACGCTCCGGTCTTCGCCGCGTGTGCGGCGTCGAGGAAGCGCGTTATCGCATCGGTCTCCATGGCGCGGACGATTTCGTCGGCCATGGTGCTTGTAGGCGAAAGCCCCTCCTGTTCGGCAACCTTGCGGTAATGGTCCGCGATCGTCTCATCGTAGTCTCTGGACATGGCAAGATCTTTTGAGGGAACTCCGGCTGGCCAAGCCGGGCTTATATCATGCTTCATAAACTAGACCATATTTGAAGAACTTCAGTTCACAAAATATGGTCTGGTTCTTTTTTTCTACGCATTTTCTGGGCGGAAAACCGCGCACATCCCGGCCTTCGCAGGGCCATGCTTTTCCTGAAAATGCGCTAGGGATCGCCGATTTCCGCACGCACACAAGCAACAGCGGTTTGCACGCCGTCTTCCTGATTGATTTCTTGCTGAAGGGCACCTGCCGCGTCCCGGTATGAGGATCGAATTGTGAGGTCCTTGAGCGCTGCCGCCAAGCGTTCAACGGTCCAGCGCTTTGGCGCAAGGGGAGGCGGTCCGGCGCCCAGATAGGCAATTCTTCGACCCCAGAACGGCTGATCAATCAGGAACGGACAAATTAATGTCGGCCGTCCCGTGCGAAGCCCGGCAGCGGTTGTTCCGGCGCCGCCATGATGGACAACAGCGGACACAAGGGGAAAAAGATGCTCATGGGGAACGGAGTCGAGAACGTGTAACGACTCCGGAAGGTGGGTGGATTTCGCCGGGTCGAAATCGCCCCAGCCTTTCGCAATGATTGCTCTGAGACCAGCCCGCTCCAGCGCGTCGATAAGAGTGCGCGACATTGCCTCGGGATCTTGCAAAGGCATGCTGCCAAAGCCGATATAAATGGGTGGCGATCCGGCATGGACAAAGGCAGACAACGCCTTTGGGAGTGTGTAGCTTGGCTCATTATCAAGAAACCAATAGCCGGTAAGATACACGTTCCGCGGCCAGTCTTTCGGCCGTGAAATAATGGCTGGACTGATCCCATAGAGCACCGGCACCGGGGCCCCCTTGACAGCAAACGGGTAGCCAAACCGTCCCAATGGCGGAAGTCCTAAAAGGTCCGCGCGCCATTGATTAAACTCCTTGGATACAAAGGATCTGCTGAGGCGCAGCAACTTATAGGTGGCGCGATTGAGAAAGCCGCCAAGGGTGCGCCACGGCAGTGTGAGCACCGGAAATTCGGCTGTCGCCGTGAACGGCTGAAAGGCGCACAGAATAGCTTTTATCCCGGTGGCTTCGGAAATATCGGTGGCAAATTCGAGCTTTGGGTGAAAGAGGATGGCGTCGGCGCCCTTGGACGCATTGACCATGTCAGGGATGGCCTCGCCCAGCCATTTGCGCGTCAAAGACCGGGTCTGGCGCATTCTGGTCAGCGTATTTCCGTTGATAAAATCTTGTATATCAGGATCATTCATAAAGGCTTGAAAGTCGCCGCCGCATCTGGTGGCTTCAAGACCTTGCCGCCGGATCTCGCTTAGGAAATTTTCCGGCGCGGCCAAACAGACGTCATAGCCGGCGTCTTTTAGCCCAAGGGCGAGGGCGGTGAAGGGTTGAATGTCCCCCCTTGTGCCGGTTGTCGCTAGAAGGATGCGCTTTGCCATATCAACTCGTTTTCTTTCTTGCCGAAGGTGCGCTGACTGTAAGGTTTAACCGAGTCCTTAACGCATCATACCCTCGGTCATTGGGAATGACCGAGGGGCGTTCAAGCGCCACGCAGGCTCACGCGCTATTAGGCGCGACGCGCGGTCGCGCTTGCCAATGGTCGCCAATCGTTCGTGAGGCAAACTCAAGGACCATTGGTATCAGATGTTTTACAGAGAGGAGGAATTCCGATACATGCGATCCCTAGAGATTTGAAGGTAAGACACGTTCATGACAGGACAAGATAAGATTCGGATCGCGGTCATTGGCGCCTCCGGCTATACGGGTGCGGATTTGATCCGGCTTGCCGCTGGTCATCCGCATATAGAAATTTCCGCCCTTGCGGCCAATACCCATGCCGGCGAGGAGATGGGGCGTGTCTTTCCGCATCTGCAGACGCTTGGTCTTCCTGATCTCGTCAAAAGTGACGATGTGGCTTGGGGAGAGATTGACGCCGCCTTTTGCGGCCTGCCCCATGGCACGGCCCAAGACATCATCGCGGGCCTTCCGGACAAAGTGAAAATAATCGACATGTCGGCGGATTTCCGGTTGCGGGATCCGGACGTCTATAAAAGCTGGTACGGAAGAGACCATGATGCCACGGCTCTTTTGAAAACCGCAATCTACGGTCTGACAGAGCATTACACAGAAGAGATTTCAAAAGCGCGTTTGACGGCTTGTCCCGGCTGCTACCCAACGGCGGCGCTGTTAGGGCTTATTCCGCTGGTCAAAGGCAATATGATCGCGGCGGATGATATTATTATCGACGCCAAATCCGGTGTCTCCGGGGCGGGCCGCGGGCTCAAACAAAACACGCTTTTTTCCGAAGCCGGAGAGGGCTTGTCACCCTATGCGATTGGCACCCACCGCCACGCACCGGAAATCGAGCAGGAACTTTCGTTAGCGGCAGGGCAGGACATTGTTGTCAATTTCACGCCGCATCTTATCCCGATGAGCCGGGGCGAGCTGGTGACTTGTTATGTCCGGCTGGCCAACAGCATTTCGCCGGCCGATCTGAGAGAGCAGCTTAGAAACGCCTACAAAGACAAGATGTTCGTGAACATTGTTCCCGACGGCGTGGTTCCGGCGACGCAGCATGTCCGGGGGTCGAACTATTGTCTGATTGGCGTTTTCGAAGACCGCATTCCCGGCCGGGCCATCGTCATTTCCACCCTCGATAATCTGGTCAAGGGATCGGCCGGGCAGGCCTTGCAGAATTTCAATCTGATGTTTGGATTTGACGAACAGGTTGGGCTTACTCAGCCGCCGCTCTTTCCGTGAATGTTCGGCTAGAGTCTAGGACCGTTGGAGAACATAAGAACCGGGCGCATCTTCTATGGGCTTTGATTTGCCCTTTGATGGATCGCGTGGCTCTGTCTGTTCGCCGGAGCGTTTTTCGAGCCAGGTCGCCCAATCCGGCCACCACGACCCCTCATGCATGGTCGCCGATTCGAGCCAGTCGTCGAAGGCCTCTTCGTGTTTCCGGCTCGTCCAATATTGATATTTCTTTTTCTGCGGAGGATTGACGACGCCGGCGATATGGCCGGAACCCGATAAGACAAATTTCACCGGCCCGCCAAAGAGGGCGGCGCCCGTGAAAACGGATTGCGCCGGGGCAATATGGTCGTCCTTCGTCGCCAGTTCGTAAATCGGCATCTTCACCTTGGAAAGGTCGAGGGTTTGCCCGCACAGTTTCATGTTGCCCGTCGCAAGATTATTTTTTTGATAGAATTCGCGCAGATAGAACAGATGGTTCGCGGCGGGCAAGCGTGTGGAATCTTGGTTCCAATAGAGCAAGTCGAAGGGAACCGGCTTTTTGCCCAATAGGTAATTGTTGACGATATAAGGCCAGATTAAATCCTTCGGGCGCAGGGCATTGAACACGGCCGCCATCCGCGACCCATCGAGAAAGCCGTGCTCCGCCATCATTTCTTCCAATGCATTGAGCTGGCTGTCGTCAATGAAAACCAAAAGGTCGCCGGCGCTCTTAAAATCTGTTTGCGTCGTCAAGAATGTTGCCGATTTAATCCGATTATCGTTGGTCGCGGCCATGTAGGCGAGTGTTGCGGAGAGAAGAGTGCCTCCGACGCAATATCCAAGCGCGTTGATTTGCTTTTGGCCTGTCGTGTTGATGACGGCGCCTACGGCCTCCAGCAGGCCCTCGGTCATATAGTCTTCGAAGCTTTTATCGGCGAATGTTTCGTCGGGATTGACCCAAGAGATCGTGAAAACCGTAAAGCCCTGGGAAACGGCCCAAGCGATGAAGGATTTTTCCGGTACGAGATCCAGGATGTAAAATTTGTTAATCCAAGGGGGTATCATCAGAAGTGGCATCGTATAAACCGTCGGTGTTGACGGTTCATATTGGATGAGTTGGATGAGGTCGTTCTGAAAAACAATCTTGCCAGGTGTTACGGCGAGGTTTTTGCCCACTTCGAAAGCATCAACGTCAGTCTGTGCAATCTTAAATAGCTCGCCGGTGTTTTGCAGATCATCGGCCAGATGCGCCATCCCCCTGACGAGGTTTTCGCCATTGCTGGCCAATGTCTCGCGCATTATCTCCGGATTTGTCAGAATAAAATTCGACGGAGACAGTGCGCTTGCGATCTGCTGGAGATAAAACTCCGCTTGCTTTTTGGTATGCTCATCAAGCCCAGGAGTCTCTTCGACAACGTCCTCGGCCCACCGCGATGTCAGCAAGTACGCCTGCTTCCAGAAATCGAAAAAAGCGTTCTCCGACCATTCTGAATCTTTAAATCGATTGTCTCCGGGAGCGGGTGCGGCGACAGGTTCGACATCATTGCCGAGAACCTTTTGCACAGATCGTCCCCAAAGCTCGACATAATCGCGCAACAGATCGCTTTGGGACTCTGCGAACTTGGTAGGTTCACTCACCCACGACCGCACGACGTTGCCGAGCGCCTTTGTTGCCTGGCTAGCTTCGCTTTTGGCACTAAAGGGTCCTGATTGTTCGCCAGATTTTTCAAGATAATTGGTCAAAGCCCGCCCGCCCTCTTGGAAAAGTTTGAGCAGGTTGCTGGTGAGCTGTTCGGGATCTTGAATCCGGTAAGTTCGCTCGGACGATTGTGCCTTATCAGACTTCTGGTCACTCATCTGTTCGTTGCGTCCAATTGTTTCAATGACGAATCGAGCCGGCCACAATCAAGCCGCACTGACCATCATAATGGTTAACAGAAGGTGACCGATTGATAATACCGTCACATTCTACTTAGAACGAATCTATGTTATCAACAACTTAAGGCCGTGGAGCCTTCATCTCGTAGCAATAGAGATGTTCCAGGTGGGATGCCATGCTGCCGACGATTGCTAAAATTGTGAGAGTTGCATTAGCCGGACTGCTTTTGGCAGGATTGGCGGGTTGTGTGGTTTACGATTCATTGCCCTACCCAACTATTAGAAATATCCAAAAACTCGATGGCGAGGCTTTGACACCCGAGCAACAGAACAAGGCCATCGAAGAAATGACTGCCGAACAGCAGCAGCATCAGAAGTCTTTTGTCAAAGAAGTGGACAAAAAGAGCTAGCTGTCAGCGCATTCAGTTCGCTACAATTGATTTCGGATCAAATTTCATCGCATGACCAAACCCGGCGAATGTTGACAGGGGTCACTGGTCGACTCGTAGTCGGCAATTTTTCTCGATCACTGGGGTGACCTTCGAGGAAACGGAGCTCAGGTGCAGGACGAGTTTCATAGAATAAAACGGCTACCGCCCTATGTCTTTGAGGAGGTTAACCGCCTCAAAGCCGAAGCCAGGAATCGTGGCGCGGATATTATCGATTTCGGCATGGGCAATCCGGATATGCCGACGCCGGACCATATCGTCGATAAGTTGATCGAGACTGTCAGAAAGCCACGCACCAACAGATACTCGGCATCGAAGGGCATTCCCGGACTTAGGCGCGCTCAAGCGAAATATTATCAGGAGCGCTTTGGCGTTAAGCTCGACCCGGACACGCAAATTGTCGCGACACTCGGCTCGAAAGAGGGATTTGCCAATATGGCTCAAGCCATTACGGCGCCCGGTGACGTGATCCTGGTTCCAGACCCGACCTATCCGATCCACCAATTTGGATTCATCATGTCTGGTGGTGTGATCCGGCATTTGCCTGTGAATTCATCGCACGGGCTTGATACGGGCGATTTCATGGGCAGCCTCGATAGGGCCATGCGTCACAGCGTTCCCAAACCAATCGCCCTGGTCCTCAATTTTCCGTCCAATCCGACGGCGCTTGTCGCGTCTCTCGATTTTTATAAAGAGATTGTCGCTTATGCACGGCGGAACGACCTTATCGTTCTTTCCGACATCGCTTACGCGGAAATCTATTTCGACGGCAATCCGCCGCCCTCGATCCTTCAAGTTGAAGGCGCCATTGATATCGCCGTGGAGTTTTCTTCGCTGAGTAAGACCTATGCGATGCCTGGATGGCGCATGGGATTTGCCGTTGGCAATGAGAAGCTGATCGGTGCCCTGGCCCGGGTTAAGTCCTATCTCGATTATGGCGCATTCACGCCGATTCAGGTTGCCGCCGCCGCCGCGCTTAACGGCCCCCAGGATTGCGTTGATGAAATCAGGCAGATCTACGAAGCCCGCCGCGATTGTCTCGTAGAGGCCCTAACGCGCGCGGGCTGGCCAATTCCGGCCCCGCCGGCAACGATGTTTGCATGGGCGCCGGTCCCAGAGATGTTCCAAAATGTTGGCTCGCTTGAATTTTCGAAGATGTTGCTTGAAAAGGCCGATGTCGCCGTATCGCCGGGTATTGGTTTCGGCGAATATGGGGAGGGCTATGTGCGCATCGCTCTCGTTGAAAACGAACAGCGCATTCGCCAAGCTGCTCGAAACATCCGGAAATTTTTCACCCAAGCCGCGGAAACCATGCATAACGTTCTGCCGATGGCAAAACGATAAGCGCAAACCCCGATTCACCTGACTATGAACCATCCACTACGCCTCGGCATCGCCGGTCTCGGAACAGTCGGCACGGGTCTCGTCAAGCTGATAGACCGCCAATCGAACCAGCTCGCCAGCCGGCTTGGCCGGGGAATCGAGATTGTCGCCGTTTCCGCGCGAACACGCGATAAGGATCGCGGCATCGATATCTCACGCTATGTTTGGTTTGATGACCCGCTAGAGCTGGCAAAAAGCGAAGATATTGATGCCTTTGTCGAACTCATTGGCGGCGAAGGCGGCATCGCGAAAGACAGTGTTGAAACGGCTCTGAGCGCCGGCAAACATGTGGTTACGGCCAATAAGGCGCTTCTCGCTCATCACGGGACAGAGCTTGCCGCACGCGCTGAAGAGCGGGGCGTGGCGCTTAATTTCGAAGCCAGTGTGGCTGGTAGCATTCCGATTATTAAATCCTTGCGCGAAAGCTTTCTCGGAAACGAGGTGCGCCGCGTTTTTGGTATCTTGAACGGCACCTGCAATTACATTCTGACGAAGATGGAGCAGGAGGGCAGGGGATATGACGAGGTTCTCAAGGAAGCTCAGGACGCTGGTTACGCCGAAGCCGATCCGGCGTTCGACGTTGACGGACATGACACGGCTCATAAACTTGCGATATTGACCAGCTTGGCCTTCGGGACCGAGATCTCATTTGACTCGATTTATGTCGAGGGCATTTCGACGATCACGCCGGAGGATATCGAAGCCGCCGACGATTTAGGCTATCGCATTAAGCTCCTGGGCGTTGCACAGAAGACCGATAGTGGCATTGAGCAACGTGTGCACCCCACCATGGTGCCCAAACATTCGGCGATGGCCGAAGTGGATGGCGTCACGAATTGCGTGGCAGTTCAGGCGGACGCCGCCGGTGATGTCATGCTCATCGGGCCGGGAGCCGGCGCGGATCCGACGGCGTCTTCGGTCATGAGCGACATTATCGATATTGCCCGGGGCACCATATTGCCGCCGCTCATCGTGCCGTCGGCGCATCTCAGCCCCTATAAACCGGCCCGCATGCGCTCTCACGAGGGGGGCTACTATATTCGGCTGTCGGTCTTGGACCGTCACGGCGCCTTCGCCGCGATCGCCCAGCGGATGGCGGAGCAGGAAATCTCTCTTGAAAGCATTATGCAAAAGCGGCCGCGCACGGCGCTTCCGGGGATTGATGCATCGCGATCTCCGGGTGATACGTTGCCGGTTGTCATGATTACCCATGAGACATTGGAAGCCGCGATCCGAAAAGCTCTCACGGCGATCGAATCCGATGGACAAATTACTTCGAAACCGCAAATGATCCGGATTGAAAAACTCTGAGAAGGCGCTAAGACCCTCTTAGAGAACAAGCTAACGGGAGAAGAGGCGATGCCTAAGGACAATGGAAGTGCGACTCTCCACCGTATGCTCACGTTGGAGATTGCGCGGGTCACGGAAGCTGCAGCAATCGCGGCGGCGCGCCTCAGGGGCCGGGGCGATGAAATGGCAGCCGATCAAGCGGCTGTCGACGCCATGCGGCGCGAACTCAACCGGTTAGCGGTTCACGGTACGATCGTTATTGGCGAGGGCGAGCGTGATGAAGCTCCAATGCTCTATATCGGCGAGGACGTGGGGACCGGCGAAGGCATCCGGGTCGACATTGCCGTCGACCCTCTTGAAGGCACCACAATATGCGCCAAGGACCTGCCCAATTCTCTCGCTGTCTTAGCCTTTGCCCAGCAAGACAGTCTGTTAAATTCACCCGACATTTACATGGACAAGATCGCCATTGGACCAGGCTATGAGAAAGGGATCGTCGATCTTGACGCTTCGCCTGAAGAGAATATTAGCGCCCTAGCGCGCGCCAAGGATGTTCCGATAGCGGAAATCACCGCCTGTATTCTTGACCGTCCGCGGCATGCGAAAATGATAGAAGCCGTGCGCCAAATCGGCGCCGGTATCCGGCTCATCGGTGATGGCGATATTGCAGGCGTGATCCATACAACGGAGCCGGACGAAACAGGCATCGATATTTATATGGGAATTGGCGGCGCACCGGAGGGCGTTCTTGCCGCTGCCGCACTAAGGTGCATTGGCGGGCAAATGCAATGCCGGTTGCATCCTCTGAAACCTGAGGACAGCGAACGCGCGGAAGCCATGGGCATCGCCGATATCAGGCGGAAATATGAGATGGAGGAATTGGCGAGCGGCGACGTCATTTTCGCCGCAACAGGGGTGACCGATGGCTCAATGCTGGACGGCGTAAAATTCAAGAAAAACGCCATTGTGACAGAGACGGTCGTGATGCGTGCCGCTACGAAAACCGTCCGCTGGGTGCGAACGGAACATAGAACTCTGGACAAGTTTCGTTAGGCCTCACTTTCCCCCACCGAATCATCCTATCAAGCGCCAGGAACTATTTTTAGGCAAAAGAGTCCAAAATGGCGCTTGCGGCCACCCATCCAAGTGATGTGAAGCAGACCAATCGTCGCGATGCGGAGCAGAGCTTGCCGTTCCTTGGCATAAGCCGGTCGGCAAAGGGGCTCATCTGGCGCGAACGGTTGCAGGCAGAGGCCGCGCCGCTGGCGACGGCCATCAGCCAAAGACATGGCTTGCCCGATATCCTCGGGCGCGTTCTGGCGGCCCGTGGCGTGACACTGGAAGATGTCGAGGTGAGCCTTAATCCCTCCCTCAAGGCGCTCATGCCGGATCCCCATGCCCTTCAGGATATGGAGCGCGGCGCGGCGCGCATCGCCGAGGCGGTCGTCCAACGGCAAAGCATCGCGATCTTCGGCGATTACGATGTCGATGGCGCGTCGTCATCGGCACTTCTCAGTCGATTTTTCGCAGCTCATGGTCTCGATTCCCGGATTTATATTCCGGATCGCATATTCGAAGGATATGGGCCAAACCGCGCTGCCATTGAGAGTCTGATTAAGGACGGGGCGGAGCTTATTATTACCGTTGATTGCGGGACGACCAGTCATGATGCGCTCGAAGCCGCGATGGAGCAGGGCGTTGATGTCGTGGTTATCGACCATCATCAGGCCGACGAAGCTTTGCCGCCCGCACACGCCATCATCAATCCCAACAGACAGGATGATGTCAGCGGCCAGGGTCAGCTTGCTGCCGCCGGCGTTGTCTTTTTGGTTCTAGTGGCTTTGCTTCGCTGTCTTCGAACAAAGGGCTGTTATGGCAGCGGCCAGGACGAGCCCGATCTCCTGGAATGGTTGGATCTTGTTGCCTTGGCGACCGTTTGCGATGTGGTGCCGCTGACGGGACTGAACCGGGCCTATGTCGCCAAAGGGTTGCAGGTTATGCGCCACCGCCGCAATCCCGGTCTCAGAGCACTTGCCGATATCGCCGGATTGAACGCGCCGCCAACGCCCTATCATTTGGGTTTTCTATTGGGGCCACGCATCAATGCGGGCGGCCGCATTGGCGACGCGGGATTAGGCGCCAAGCTGCTGTCCTCATCCGATGAGCTCGAAAATGAACGGATCGCGAAATTGCTCGATCAGCTCAATAAAGAGCGCAAGGATATGGAAGTCGTGACCTTGGAAGAGGCCGTCGCGCAAGTCGAGCGCGCCCTCGAAGAAAATGACGATTTGCCGATCCTCTTTGCCGGATCAGAAGACTGGCATCAGGGCCTTGTCGGGCTGGTGTCGAGCCGCTTGACCGACCGTTTCCGGCGGCCATCCTTTGTCATTGCTTGGGGTAAGGACGGGCGCGGCACGGGGTCCGGCCGGTCAATAAGCGGCGTCGATCTTGGATCCGCCGTCAGAGCAGCCGTCCAAGAGGGGCTGGTTGTTAAAGGCGGCGGTCACGCGATGGCCGCGGGGCTAACGGTTGAGCGCGCCAAACTCGGCGATCTGTCGGCTTTTCTGGAAAGCCGGTTGACGGAAGATGTTCGAAACGCCCGGGCGGATGCCGGTCTCGATCTCGACGGATCGATTACGCCTGGAAGCGCTACCGTCGAATTCATGGATCTTTTGGAAAAGGCGGGACCTTTTGGCTCCGGCAACCCGACGCCGCGTTTTGCTTTTCCGGCCCATCGGATTGGATTTGCCAAAATTGTCGGCGATGCCCATATCCGTTGCAGTATCACTGCGGGCGATGGCAGCCGTTTGGACGCAATCGCTTTTCGAGCGGTAGACACGGAATTGGGCGAACTGTTGCTGAGATCCACCGGCGAACCGCTTCATATAGCAGGCCGTCTCAACCGCAATCATTGGCGGGGAAAAGAAAAAATCGAGCTGATGATCGACGACGTCGCCGACCCGCGCCAGCCGGGGCGTTGAGATCATTTCGCCGCAATTGGGTATTGGGATACCCCCAAAGGCCGCGCACAAACC
>BFAS01000163.1 GCA_008974985.1 bacterium MnTg02 | reverse complement strand
TCGGGCAGGGCCTTTGTCGGTATCGATCCGATCAAAAAAATCAAGCGCGATCGCCGCAGGCTTCGCCACCTTTGATTTCGGCACGATGTGTACGATCTTATAACCCTTGGCCTTAAGTGTGTTGAGCAGTTCCGGAAGCATACGAGCTGTATTCTTCTTCAAGTCGTGCATAAGGATCATGCCTTTCCCCCTCTGTTTGAGAAGACGCATGGTCCGCCGAAGTATCGTTTTGCTGCTCGAATGTCTCGTATCACCCGAAATCACATCCACCGACAATGTGGCGATGCCGCGTGATGCCAGATAGCTCTGCAACTTGGAGGTCCGGCGCAAATAAGGAAAACGGAAGAAGGGTGCGATCGGCTGTCCGCTCGCTTTCAAGAGTGCGGCAAACCCTTTTTCAATGGATAATTTGCCCCTCTTGAAACCGACGCGTTGCAGATTGGTGTGATGATAAGTATGCGTGCCGATCGTATGGCCGGACTTTGCCACAAGCTTGATTGTTTCCGGATAGGCGAGCGCCATTGTGCCAACGGAAAAAAAGGTTGCCTTGGTACAATGTTGTTCCAATGCTGAGAGAATTTTTTTGGTATAGTCTGGATGCGGCCCATCGTCGAAAGTGAGAACAACCTCTCCGGGCTTTAAGTCAATCGTTTGCTTATATTGGTGCCTTCCGTAACGCGGTCCGGTGGCGGAATCGATCTCGACTGTCCGGGATACGCCCAAGACTTTGCTTGCATCGCACTCAGGTGCTGCGTAGGCAGCATTTGTCATGGTAAGGAGGGCTGTTGTGGCCGCGAGAATTGCGGTCCGATCAAAACGCATAGCATCCACCATTGTGGTCAATATGTTGCGGCCACGCACGATTGGGACTAGAAATTCGCCGCACACATTCGTTTATACAGCCCAAGCGCCTAATTTCTTGATAATGACACTATCGTATCCCGGCACTGGGGCGGCGAAAAGCCGGATTCCGTTACCGCGAATCAGAAAGTTTTTATCCTTGGCAAATAGGTCACGGTGACATGCAGGAAATGACCGAGCAGATACAGTTGCGACGCGAGGATGGTTCATTCCAGCCCGAATTTGTCCGATCGGTCCAATCTTCGATTGACAGCCGGGATAAAGCAGAGCTGCACGGGCTCGTTCAAGATCTGCATGAAGGCGATCTCGCTGATTTGATGGAACTCCTTCGGCCCGATCAGCGCATGCAACTGATCGAAACTCTCGGAACAGATTTCGATATCAATGTTTTGCCGGAGTTGGATGAGCCCGTTCGTGATCAGCTTATCGAAGAGATGCCGAACGAGCAGGTCGCGGAGGCCGTTCGCGAGCTGGAATCCGATGAAGCCGTCTATATTCTTGAGGATCTTGAGGAAAGCGAGCAATCAGACATTCTGGCGAAGATACCGCACGTTGCGCGGGCGGCGCTGGAGCGGAGTCTCGAATATCCGGAAGATTCAGCCGGCCGTCTGATGCAGGCGGACGTTATCGCGGTTCCACCTTTTTGGTCCGTCGGGCAAACCATCGACTATATGCGTGAAACAGATGATCTGCCCGATATCTTTTCCGAGCTCTACGTCGTTGATCCGGCGTTCCACCCACTTGGGTCGGTGCCATTGAGCCGGATCATGCGGTCAAAGAGACCGGTCAAAATTGAATCGATTACCGATACCGACCTCTATGTTGTTGATGTCACGCAGGACCAGGAAGATGTGGCGCGGGATTTCGAGCGCTATAGTTTGATATCGGCTCCGGTCATTGACGAAAATAAGCGGCTTGTCGGTGTGGTGACAGCCGACGATATTGTCGAAGTGGTCCAGGAGGAGGCTGAGGAAGACATCCACCGGCTCGGTGGTGTTGGCGATGAATCTCTTGCCGATTCCATTCTCAGGACGACAAAGAACAGGCTCACCTGGTTGCTGGTCAATATGATGACGGCGGTTCTCGCATCCATCGTGATCAGCTGGTTCGATGCCACGATTGAGCAAATGGTGGCGCTTGCCATTCTCATGCCGATCGTCGCCTCTATGGGCGGCAATGCCGGCACGCAGACGATGACGGTGGCCGTGCGCGCCTTGGCGACGCGCGACCTTGGCGCGGTCAACGCCCGGCGCTTGGTCATCCGCGAGGCCGTTGTCGGACTGTTCAACGGTTTTGTGTTCGCAGCCATATTGGCGGCGGTCACCATTGTGTGGTTCGGGAATAATCAGCTTGGCGCCGTGATAGCGGCGGCCATGGTGTTCAATATGATGATCGCCGGCCTTGCGGGAATTCTAATTCCGCTGGCGCTCGATTGGTTGAAGATAGATCCGGCTGTGGCCTCGACCGTCTTCGTCACGACAGTCACGGATGTGGTCGGATTTTTCGCATTTTTGGGCCTTGCCGCGCTTTGGCTGGTTTAGGGGCTGGCGCCTTGGACGGGATGGGCTAAATGCGTATCTTTCTCGGATTAGGTTTAGCGCTTGTGCTCCTCACAATTGGCATGCTGGTCTTCGGCTATCTGTATTCATGAATTATGAGCCCCCGACATCCCGCTAATCCGGTGCAGGGCATCGACATTGATGCAGTCGCCCCATGCACCAAGATGCTGCAAGCACGCGGAAGACGTCCAACACCAAGCTTCACCCATGAAGTCAGCATGAAATCCGTGGATTGCCAGCCTTAAGAGGTCGGGCCCAATTTCCGCGTCAGATTCTCGAACTCCTTACGGAGTTGCTTGTTCTTGAACACTTGGTCGAAGCCGGGCGCCTCAAGCTTTTGGATCGCCTCGAAGGAGGCGCGGGCATCCTCGATGAGGGCGCGCAACTGAAAACTCGCCTCGACAGTTTCATAGGTATTGTCGGCAATTCTCAGGTCACGAACCGTACGCTTACGTGCATCGATGATTTGCTGGCGCTGGGTTTTGAGATAGTTCCTGTAAAATATGGCCACCTGCTCGGAAAATTTTTGCGCCTTCCTGTTGGCCATGAGGGTACGCCGCTGATCGTCGCGGTTCCGCTCGCGCAACATGCGCGTTGTTTCACCGCGCGCCGTCCGGATGTCTTTGATGATTGTCTTGAGCCGCTTCATATAGACCCGGTCGATTTTTCTGACGAGTTCATTTTGCGCATGCAGCAACATCGCGAACAGGGCGGCATGCATGCCAAAATAACGGCGCGCGGCGTCAAGGCTTTCGTTATTTTCACCCATCAGCTGCCCCAAGCGATTATCGATGTGCCGGGCCGCTTCAAAGCTTGCAACCAATCGAACCAGATCGCCCCCGAGAACGCTGCCGAGCAGCAAATCAAGCTGTTCCTTGGATATCTCCACGCCGGCGTCATTCAGGGCTTTGTGAATTTTTCCCTTGCTGACCTCGATTTCCTTGCGATTTTCCACGATCCGGGCTTCGAGATCTTTGATGTTGGAATTAATCGTATCGACCGTTTCGGTCAATATGCCAGGCAGCATGCCGTCCTTAGGCGCATCCAGCCGCCGCTCACGGAGACGGGTTATCCGGTGCTCAAGGTCCCGGATAGTGTCGTAGCGCGAGGAAACTACCTTCTGAAGATCGACGATAGGGGCGTCGGTGACGACCGCGAGCGCGGAGTCGAGCAATTCACGAATGGCTTCCTGGCGGTCCTCCCGGGTTTCGGTCCAGGGTGGAACCGCGACCAGATAATCGTCCTTGCTTGGAAGTTTGCGGGCGTCGTAACGCTGTACGGAGGCATCCTCAAGGATCGAGGCGATTGCCCGCATAAGCCGGCTCGCTCGTTCCCTTTCCTTGTTGGCGCGGACCTCGTATTCCGTGTCTTTTTTTCGAACCGGTGGAGCGGCTTTTCCCGCCTTCTGGGCTTGTTCTCGCCCGGAGCGCGTATCAGCTAGTGCACTCGGCAAATTCGCAGTCAAAACCATCCAGCCGGCGCAGAATGCGGCAGCTGTTAGAAAGCCAACCCGTGAAAAAGCCATTAAATTTGTCTCCCGACCAAGATCCCCGTCCGGCCGACCCGCACTTCTTAATCTCCCCTCCCCCGAGCGATTATTCGCCACCGCACCGGGACCGCCGCATGCGTTTCGAGGATCCGTACACCAACCATCAAATTGGGGCGGAAATGCAGATGCGTCAAGGCGCGGAGGCCGCTAAGACATTGTGAAAATCCAGTTTTTGATGTCTGATTTGGTCCATTCACAGGCTTTTCGTTTCACATGGTCCAAAATAATCAACTGCTCAGATAAGCGGGACGGAGTGAATGCGATTGAAATTTTGATTGGCGCAATAATTCTTATGTTGATTGCATGTGCCGTGATTGACGAAGTTTTATAATGAATAGGGAGGTCGCTAGCGCCCTAAACACGAAACAAGAAGAGCTATGCCAGCAAAACAAGTGGGACTTTTCGGACCTCAAGGCGCTGTTTTTGAATTGCACGTTAAAGCGGTCACCGGAAATGTTGCACACCGAGGGTCTCATCGATGTCGCCAAAGCCATTATGGAAAAGAACAAGATCACAGTCGATGTCCTGCGCCCTGTCGATCATGATATCGCCTATGGCGTCTATGCGGATATGACAACGCAAGGTTGGGACAAAGATGATTGGCCGCAGATCTATGAGAAGGTGAATGCCGCCCATATCCTCGTGATCACTTCACCAATTTGGCTTGGAGAAAAATTTTCCATCTGCACGAAAGTGATCGAGCGGCTTTGTTCGAGCTCAGGCGATCTCAACGACGCTGGACAATATGCCTATTGCGGACGTGTTGGCGGTTATCTGATTACCGGCAATGAGGACGGCGCCAACATTTAGCAATGAATATTCTCTACTCACTCCAGCATCTTGGCTATGTCATTCCGCCACAAGCCGACGCGGGCTGGCTCGGCGAGGCCGGTCCAGGTCCGTCCTATCTCGGTCCCGGTGGTCCGGAAAACGATTTCACGCAGCGCAATACAACCTTCATGACATGGAACCTCATGCATTTGGCGCGCATGATCAAAGATGCCGGCGGCATCGCAGCACATGGCAATCAACGATCCGAATGGGACGCAGGCTGCCGCTTCGATCATCCCAATCCGCTCTATCGGTAGGCCGAACGTCCCTCGACCTCCAAAAAGCGTGAATTGTGCGTGATCGGCCGGATGTGAAATATAGTCAGTCGTCTGTAAAATCAGCCTTGGTTCTGCTATGCCAAAATATCTCACTTTTTCTTGCCGTGGTTTTTCACTTTTTTTGCCGCTTCTTATAACTTTTGCCTATGCCTATTTGATTGGCGGCACGGGCACGGCCGGAACAGTGACAAGCGTGGCCGTTATACGCGACTGCGTTGCCGCGGAGCGCAAGGGCGGACGGGATGGCACCGCTTGTGTCGGCCGGTTTTTCAAGTCCTGTCAGGAAAAGCCGGAAAACAACAATCCGCATGATCAGATGGAATGTCTCGAACGGGAATTCGTATTCTGGGATCGCATCGTCAATGATGAGTTTGCGATATTGCATGCAGCTCTCAAGGAAAAAGGCAGGGCAAAGCGGTTCCGTGATGCTCAGTCGTTTTGGACGAAATATCAACATTCCGAATGCCGCCTTCCCTATAGCGTGTTCGGCGACACGCCGTCGGCGCAGGATATGGGTATGCATTGCTCGATCACGCGAACGGCCAGGCGGGCTATCGAGATGCTTGATTGGCAGGAGATCCTCAAGGGCAAAATTCGCTAGTACCGGCTCCGATACAACGCTTGCACTGCGCGTTCGCGATCATAGAACATTTTGCGGAAAAGCATGTCTCCGCGAAGGCGGGAATGTGTGCGCTTTTCCACGCGGCAAATGCGTAGAAACAAAGAGCTAGAGCAGATTTGGTGAACTGGAATTCATTAAATATGCTGTAGTGCCTCATTCTCCGCCGTCTCCCCGACACTGTTCATCTTGCGTTCATTCGTGACGTGATTTTGTCAACATTGTGGATACGGAGACCATCTTTTTATGGCTTCGATAAAAGGGAGGCGGTCCCATGTTAGGACCTATGACGCATGTGCTGCTGGGTGCGCTGGTCATTATCGTGGCGCTATCCCCCACCGCACAAAGTGACGAATTCGACGGTGCGCGCGAAGCGCAGTATGAGATTTATCGAGTCGTCAATGTGCGGGGGCTCGATATGCTCAATGTGCGCGCCGGACCACAGGAGACAGCGCGAAAGATAGGTGAGCTTTCATTCAACGCGAGAGACATTTTTGGGCTCGGTCGGTGCACGCCCGAGTGGTGTCTTGTGAGCTATGGGGACGAGGTCATTGGCTGGGTTAGCAGACGCTACATTGCGACCGACAACGGGTATGATGGTGCGACATATAGCGTCGTCGGCTTATCCAAATATGACATTTTAACCATTAGAGATAAGCCAAGTTCTGTAGCCGAAAAGATCGGTGCGATTCCACCTTTTGAAATTACGGTCGAAGCTCTTGGCGGCTGTGTGCGTGATTGGTGCCCCGTTGGCTATAGGTCAATGGAGGGCTGGGTTCATCGCAAACATTTAGCGGTTTGGTTGCCGGCAGAGGCCGGTGGCGAGCAGAGGATTGGCGGTTTCTGATCGCCAGATGGGGTAAACCGGGCGTTATCAAAACGCCGGGTGGGAGAGGGGCTTGGAGTTTGATTTACGCTCTTCGCGGCAATCATCTCCGAGCCCCTCATTATTCAGTCACAAAAATCTGCGGCTTTTGCCCTGTCCAGTTAACCAACATTAACAAAGAGTTAACGTGAAAATCTGGCTTCCAGCGTTCCGCAAAACGGGGCTGCGGAACGCTGGCGGACTTTAGGGCGGGGAGATACCGCCTCTTGCATGGTGACGATATCGGTCGAAAACGTCTCGCCCACGCGCGCGGGGAGACACCGGCCCATAAGGGCTGTTGGGGCCATAGTGCCCGCGTCTCGCCCACGCGCGCGGGGAGACACCGGTTCTACCATTAATGGCGGCGAAACGGAAAACGTCTCGCCCACGCGCGCGGGGAGACATCCCGACCAAAGGGCGTCCCTAACAAGGCGACAGCGTCTCGCCCACGCGCGCGGGGAGACACCGGTTCTACCATTAATGGCGGCGAAAGGAAAAACGTCTCGCCCACGCGCGCGGGGAGACACCTCAGAGGTCCTCATGCCGTTCGAACGCCCCAGCGTCTCGCCCACGCGCGCGGGGAGACACCCATATTACCATTTGTCCCGATAGGCGACCAGACGTCTCGCCCACGCGCGCGGGGAGACACCGGTTCTACCATTAATGGCGGCGAAAGGGAAAACGTCTCGCCCGCGTCCGCGTCCGATGTCAGACCGCTATAATCTTTTGCGATGTTTTTTTTTACGTGAAGATTTTTTTGAATTTGGCTCTCCAGG
>BFAS01000162.1 GCA_008974985.1 bacterium MnTg02 | reverse complement strand
GATATTATTGCATCGTTTCTGCCCAAGCAGCTCGGCGCTGAAGAGATCGAGAAAGCATGTCGAGAGGTGGTGGGAGAAATCGGCGCCGTTGGTCTGAAGGATATGGGGCGCACGATGGGAACGTTGAAAGAGCGTTATGCCGGTCAGATGGATTTTGCCAAAGCCGGGGCGATCGTTAAGGAGCTCCTGAAATAAGCTTAGCGGCGCGATTAATCGTTGGACCGCTTGCTGCGTTGATATTCCATAAAGTGCCTGAGAACGGCATTAATCCGCGTTTGATAGCCCGTGCCAGCCTGCTTAAAGAAAGAGATGATGTCATCGTCGAGCCGTATGCTGATCAATGTTTTCTTTGGCAGAGTTAAAGATTCGGCATTCGACCAATCGATGTCACCTGGAAAAGCGGACTCGGCTTTCGGGGCCGTTGGCTTATCCGGATCATGAGGTGGTGATTGGAGCGTTTTGTCAGACTCAGAGTCTGACATCGCATATTGATAGTTGCGTGTTTGTGTCATGGTTTCCGATTATCCTACAATTGTTTCCTTCGTTTTTTTGTGAGCAAAGCTCCCTTCGCTCAGTTCTACTCCTAAGATGCAGCGCGACATTTCGGCGTCCGGCACGAGTTTTTGCGTGGTTAACACGAACTAGAACATCCGACAGCAGCTCACATTGGCACCAAAACGATATTGCAAATCCATTTTGGCCGGAACAGACGGATTATTCCATAAGAATCAAATAAACAATTCAAAGAACGAGGTGTTTTATCCTGTTTTTGCAGATATTAGCCCAATTTAAACATGTATGTATATATAAAAGTGCATATTAATGTTTGAGAATATCATAAAATGCAGTCGCGTACATATGACCTTCGTATATATGGCCGCAAATATTTTAGGCACAAGTTTCTACTGATGCCCGAAAAAAATAAAGTCACGATTCGATTCGCCGCCTGCAAGGGCGTATAATAAACAACGCAACAATAACCGAATCACTCATGCGCTTCACACCAGATTTGCTCGACGAAATCCGCGCCCGGCTGCCTGTGTCGCAAATTGTCATGCGGCGCGTAAAGCTTAAGCGCCAGGGCCGCGAATTTATTGGTCTCAGTCCATTCAAGACCGAGAAAACGCCGTCCTTTACGGTCAATGATCAGAAGGGATTCTATCATTGCTTTGCTTCCGGCGAGCATGGCGACATTTTCACTTTTATGATGAAAACGGAAGGGCTTGCCTTTCCCGAGGCTGTTGAGCTATTGGCGCAGGAAGCTGGTGTTCCGCTGCCGAAGGCTTCGCCACAGGACATGCAGCATGAGCAGAAGCGGGCGCGCCTCTACGAAGTGATGGAGACAGCCGCGGACTATTTTGAGCGCCAGCTAAAAGCGCGTCATGGAGCCAATGCAAGAGACTATTTGACAGGGCGAGAGGTTAGCGATGAGCAGCGCGCGGCGTTCCGCTTAGGCTATGCGCTCGACAGCCGGTCGGCGCTGAAGACTGAGTTGGCCCAAGCCGGCTACACCCATGATGAGATGGTTCAGTCCGGACTGCTGATCGCAGGCGAGGATATTCCGGTTTCATACGACCGTTTCCGGCATCGTATAATTTTTCCAATTACGGACTTAAAAAACCGCGTCATCGCGTTTGGTGGCCGTGCTCTCGATGCGGACCAGCCGGCGAAATATCTAAATTCGCCGGAGACGCCACTCTTTCATAAGGGCGCCATTTTGTTCAACGCGGCCGTGGCGCGGCAAGCCGTCTTTGAGACGGGCAACATTATTGTCGCGGAAGGCTATATGGATGTGATTGCGCTCGCCGGCGCGGGTATCGCCAATGTTGTCGCGCCGCTTGGAACTGCGCTCACGGAAAACCAGCTCAGGCTGATCTGGCGTATGGCGAGCGAACCGATACTTTGTTTCGATGGTGACGAAGCGGGAAGAAAAGCGGCTTACAGGGCGATTGACCTGGCATTTCCGTTGCTGCAGCCAGGCAAGAGTTTGCGATTTGTGTTTTTGCCCGATGGAGAAGATCCCGACGATGTTATTCGCGATGCCGGAGCGGCGGCAATGCGCCGGCTTCTCGACAAGGCCAAGCCTCTCGCTGATGTTGTCTGGCTTCGGGAGAAAAATAGCAGTGACTCGTCAACGCCGGAACGGCGCGCCGCTTTACAAAGCCGGTTGATGCATCTCGCCAGTCAAATAAGCGATCCAACCGTCAGGGAACATTATACCGCGGACCTCAAGTCCCGTCTTCGTGAGGCTTTCGGACAAGGATCGGGATCCTATGGGGGGTGGGGGTACAACCGGCAAGGGCCTCAAAAACCATCTGTTGTGATGAATGGCGGGCTCGGTGCGACTCGAGGAAACCGTGAAAATTGGCGCGGCAAACGTTGGCAAGGTGCCAATGAGCCATGGCAATTTCAATCCGCCAGTAGCGAGCTTATGCAAAACAAGCTTGTTGGCGATGAACTTGTCCAAATGTCCGAACGCGAGTCTCTCTTGCTTCAGACCCTCTTTAATCATTCTTGGCTATTGGAGGATTATCTGGAAGAAGTCGCCGGATTGCGTCTGGAAAGCAATGCGGCCAAAATGTTACGTGATGCGTTATTAGAGCTCCATGCCGAGCAAAACCCTCTTGACACAAGGGAACTTCGTACTCAATTGAAGGAAAAAGGGCTTGGTCGTGAATTGGCCCGGCAGGAACAGGCGATTACGCATAAAAGTGTGAGATATGCCGAGCCCGGCGCATTGGAAGACGATGTGAAGACCGGATGGCGGTCGCTTTTGGCGTTGCAGAGCAGATTTGTTGCGCTAAAGAAGGAATTCGAAGCGGCGATTTTTGCCTTTCATCGTGATCAAAGCGAGGAAAACCTGTCTTATATTAATCAACTTCATAGTGAAATTAATGCACTAGGGGGCGTTGGCCGGACCAGTGAAAGCCCGGTCAGTAGTGACAAGAAATTTGAGGAGACAATTCAAGCGGCGCAGCAGACGATCGCTGGCGGCATGAGGGGGCAACGAAAATAGATGTTGGTTAACATCGATTTAAGACTGAAGCGTTAGGGAAGGTATTGGCAGAGTGAGTCGCCGCCGGGCGCGCGGTATTTGGCCCGGATTTGCTATTATAACGTGCATCTAACAGAACATCAGTGTATCTGACGCGATGAGTTCGCGAGGCTTATTGTCCTGAACGAGCAGAAATTGGGCCGCCCGGCGCAAACGAAGCTGCTAAGGACGTCGAGAGGACGATTTCGGAGTAGAACATGGCAACAACCACGGTAAGAGCCAAAAAGCGAAAACCATCCGCCAGTACCCAAGATGCCCCGCTGCTGGATATGTCGGATCAGGCCGTAAAACGCCTCATCAAGAAAGCCAAACAACGGGGCTATGTCACGTATGACGAGCTCAATGAGGTTCTGCCGTCCGGGGAAGTTTCTTCGGAAAAGATCGAGGACATCATGGCGATGTTCTCCGACATGGGTATTAATGTCGTCGAGGCCGAAGAAGCAGAGGAGTCGGAAGAAGGCGAAGAGAGCGGAGAGACCGCGCCGGCCGTTGTCAGTCCAGTCCCTGCAAAGACCACAAAAACAACTGTGCCGACGGATCGGACTGACGATCCGGTGCGCATGTATTTGCGCGAGATGGGCACCGTTGAACTTCTTTCCCGCGAAGGCGAAATCGCGATTGCCAAGCGCATCGAAGCTGGCCGCGAGGCGATGATCGCCGGCTTATGCGAGAGCCCTCTGACGTTTCAGGCCATCATCATTTGGCGCGACGAGCTGAACGACGGCAAGATTTTGTTGCGCGATATTATCGATCTCGAAGCGACCTATGCGGGCCCCGATGCCCGGCCTCCCGAGCCCGAGCTGCCGGGCGCGCAGCAGGACAACACGCCGCAACCTGACGGCCAGAAAAGCGACGACAAATCCGGCGACAAATCTGGCGACGAAACCGGCGACAAATCAGACGACAAATCTGGCGACGAATCCGGCGACGGTGAAGAAACTAAGAACGCCGAAGGGGAAGAGAGCGACGAGGAAGAGGACGACGACGATGATCTCGAGAATTCGCTCTCGCTCGCGGCGATGGAAGCGGAACTCAAGCCAAAGGTTTTGGAGACCTTCGATAAGGTCGCTTCGGACTATAAAAAGCTGAGGCGTTTGCAAGATCAGCATGTCGAGCGGAGACTGCAAAACGATATGCTCTCTACGGCGCAACAACGCCGCTACAAGAAGCTGCAAGAGGAAATCGTCACCGAGGTCAAAAGCTTATCGCTGAACAATAACCGCATCGAGTCGCTCGTTGAACAGCTCTATACGATCAACAAGCGGCTGATCGGCTTTGAAGGCCGGATGATGCGTCTTGCGGACAGTTTCGGTGTGTCACGCATTGATTTTCTGAAGGAATATCAGACCAATGAGCTTGATCCGAACTGGTTGCGCCGCGTTGGCAAACTGACCGGCAAGGGCTGGAAGGATTTTGTCAAGATCGAGCGCAAGACCGTTAAGGATATTCGCGGCGAAATCCATAATTTAGCCTCCGAGACAGGCCTCGAAATTTTAGAATTCCGGCGCATCGTCCGCATCGTTCAGAAGGGTGAACGCGAAGCTGGCATCGCCAAGAAGGAAATGGTGGAAGCCAATCTCCGCCTCGTTATCTCGATTGCGAAGAAATACACAAATCGCGGTTTGCAATTCCTGGATCTCATTCAGGAAGGCAATATCGGTTTGATGAAGGCGGTCGATAAGTTCGAATATCGCCGCGGCTACAAATTCTCGACCTACGCCACCTGGTGGATCCGCCAGGCGATCACCCGCTCGATCGCGGACCAGGCGCGCACCATCCGCATTCCGGTGCACATGATCGAGACCATCAATAAAATCGTCCGCACATCGCGGCAAATGCTCCATGAGATTGGGCGCGAGCCGACGCCTGAAGAGTTGGCGGAAAAGCTCGCCATGCCGCTCGAAAAAGTGCGCAAGGTTTTGAAGATCGCCAAGGAGCCGATTTCGCTGGAAACGCCTATTGGCGATGAGGAAGATTCTCATCTCGGCGATTTCATCGAGGACAAGAACGCGGTGCTGCCGATCGACGCCGCAATCCAGTCCAATTTGCGCGAGACGACCACCCGGGTGCTGGCGTCACTCACGCCGCGCGAGGAACGCGTGCTTCGTATGCGCTTCGGCATCGGCATGAACACGGACCACACCCTTGAGGAGGTCGGCCAGCAATTCTCCGTCACCCGCGAGCGCATCCGGCAGATTGAAGCCAAAGCACTCCGCAAGCTGAAACATCCGTCAAGGTCGCGGAAGCTGAGAAGTTTCCTGGATAGTTAGGCCTATTCGTCAATCATGATCATGATCGTCATCGCCCGGCTTGGCCGGGCGATGCGAACAAGCGCGTCAGCACCGGCGGATCGAAAGATCTATTTTCTTCAAATCGATTGGTGAGCGAACGGAAATTTGTATCGACGCATGGCATTTGTCCTGAAATTTCGTTGAAAATTCAGCGCCGTATTTGCTGTCACCGTCCTTTTTAGGTTTGAGAAACATCGAGAAGCTGTTCTCAGTAATATTGCCAAGCAAAGTGCCGGTAATCTCGTGGCTCCGCAATTCCCATTTGCCGGACGCTTCTCCGCCGCGAAGGGTGATGTCGAACGCTTTGCCATCAATCTCGAGTCCGCTGCTCGTGCACTTGAGAGCTAAACTTCCCCGATCAGGACGACCGTTTGGCTGAATGATCGCCTCGCATCTGGCCCGTTGGCGCTCGGCTGCGCCAAACACGAACCAGCCAAAGCCAGTCCACTTTCCCTGCATAGTCTTAAAGTCGAGCAGCTGTCCGGCTGGCGCGGTTGTTGCCGCGCTTGTTATCGCGAAAAATAGAATTGCAACGGCAATGAAACTTGGCCACGCCGGCTTGCGGGATAAAATCACATTGCAAAGGCTTATATGCATTGGAGGCCTCGCGAGATCGAAATTGAAAAGGCGCGACCTTCTATAGATTCGCGGCCACGCCATTAATTTCCGTCAGGGTTTTTTGTCGACCCGTCCAATACGGTTCCGGTCATGTGTTATGTGGGCATAACCAGACGACAAAATGTCCGTTATGTGCCTAATATCAGATCGCGCGCTGTTGGAGGCATAGAGGCAGGTGATGCTAGGGTCTTTTCGATTTTGATAGACTCAAAATCAGACCCTAACTCTTTATGTCATCGTGCAACTTAATCGGAAAACCGGTTCCCTTTTTTTCCGGAAACACTCTGCAAATCATTATTGTTCTTCACCCCCTTTGGGGCCATAGAACAGCACCCAGGCGGCTAAGTCTTCGGTGAAGTTCTCGAATCTGTGCTCGGTTCGAGCCGGCACGAATATGACGTCACCTTCATTGATGTCAAAGCTGCGCTCACCCAGTTTGAATCTGCCCGATCCCTTCGCAATGACGTAGATTTCGTCCCGGTCATGGGGGATTTGAGGATCAGATCCAAGCGGAGCATATAAGAGCACTTTGAGAGTGCCATGCATGAATACGGTGGCGGATCGCTTGCCCTCCGGATCGGTGAGTTGGTCCATAGCCTGCTGCAGCGTCCCGTGCCAACCGTCCATCATAATCCTCCATCTGTCCTAGGTCATGAACTCATAAACAGGGTCAAAATGGTATGAGTCAATTTTTCTGGATACGAGGCGCAAGACTGCAGGAAACCTTTTGGTTTTCAAAGTCTTGCAACGCTGTAACCAGAAAAAGTGGCCA
>BFAS01000161.1 GCA_008974985.1 bacterium MnTg02 | reverse complement strand
TCGCCACATTTTTTGGCCCACTTCATCCACTCGTTCATGCCTGCCGCCATTTCCTCCTTGGTAGCCTTTTGCATTTTCTTCATCGCGGAGGCGGGGGAGTGATAGGTAACCAGGTAAGTTTTGAGTGCTTTTGCTTTTGCCATTCCTTTTTCCTTAGTAAGTTGATCAATTGTTCCCAACAGGGAAGCAAATCACATTTGTGCGTATGTCTCAATCGGGTCAACAGTGAGCCTAATTGCAAGGCCGATTCAGCGACAGCTTATCCCTCAAGAGCGGAACATCTGAATGACCTTTCAGATCGGCAGAGAAGTGCCATAGGCGGAAGTTCGCCACTCCTGAGTGGCAACTAAACCCTGGCACATCGCGATGCCGGTGGCGGCGTAAGAGACGGATGGCTGCGGAAGCTGTGGACCTGATCAATTTTTCAGCGTTCAAGGATAGAGCGGTCCTTCGGGGCCGCTTTTGTTTTCAGCGAATGTCCGGAAGAGGTCTTGGTTGCGTGAAAACTCATGAATCCGCCAAGTCGGTAGAAATCTATTCACCAATTATTCCATCTGCAGGTTTTAGGGTGTGCCAACTGTGCGGATGATTTGACGGTGAACATCCTCAATCGCAATCCCGAAATGGTGGATTTACCCGGCAACGGCCGAGGCCGATCCCCGGTGAAATAGATGAATAATTAATGAATGGTTTCTTCCGGTTCGGTTCAACCGTGCCATGGCAATGTCACTCCTATGGACATGCAAAACAGAAAAAATCGCAGGGGTCCCAGATGCAGCGAGCACTTTGGCTGGCAATTCTTCTCAGCGTAACCTTGTTCGCGCCTTTCGCGCTCGGCCAAGTCTCCTTCAGGACGGCCGGCATCGACGAGCGACTGGTTGCCAAAGGTCGAGAGATCTTCTTCAACGAGACGTTTGGCGGCAACGGCCGCACTTGCGGCACCTGCCATCGCGAGGAGGACAATTTCACCATCACGCCCGGTTTCATTGCCACCCTGCCACCGCACGATCCGTTGTTCGTCGCCGAGACCAATCCCGCCTTGCGCCGGAACTTCGAGAATCCCAAGCTGATGCGGGAATTCGGTCTGATCCTGGAAAATCTTGATGGCTTCGACGACCTGCAGAAGCGGTTCGTGATGCGCGGCGTACCGCATGTTCTCGCCCTCAGGACTTCCGTGGCAAGTCGGGACGGGCCGCGCACCGGCTGGTCTGGCGATGGTGCCCCAGGCGATCGCTCGCTTAGATCATTTGCAACGGGTGCCGTGACGCAACATTTCCCGAAGACGCTGAAGCGGATCGCGGGCGTGGATTTCCGGTTGCCGGACGACGCGGAGCTCGATGCCCTGGAAGCCTTCATGCTCTCGCTCGGCCGCCAGCGGGATCTGGCGCTGCCGTTGGAGCTCAAGGGAACGGTCGCGCGAAGAGGCCAGGAAATCTTCCGCGACAACACACTCGGCAAGTGTAATATCTGCCATTTCAATGCAGGCGCAAACGCGGATCCGGCCATATTCGGGCCCAACGCCGGCAATCTCAACTTCAATACGGGCGTTGAAGGTCTGCCGGATCAACCGGCTCGCCTGACGGGTGAGCGGGTCCCGCGGGACGACGGTCTTGGGAGCCCCGGCGACGAGACGTTCAACACGCCGTCGCTGGTCGAGGCCGCTGATTCCGGACCATTCTTTCACAATAACTCCATTCAGACGATTGAGGGGTCGGTGAGCTTCTATAATGGCGACTCGTTCAATAATTCGCCCGCCGGGCAGGTACTCGCCGACGCCACCGGGAGTGGCATCAATTTGGACGCGACACAGGTGGTGGCTGTCGCGGCCTTTCTGCGGGTCATCAATGCGCTGGAGAACATCACGGAAACGATCGCCCTCCTCGAACAAGCACTCATCCCTAATCCCGGGGCCGGGAATGACAAGCTGAGACTCGCCTTGGAGGAAACCAACGATACGATCCACGTGTTGCAGGGCGGTGCACTGCATCCTGTGGCCGTGAACTTCTTGCAGGAGGCCAGAAACTCCACCACCTCGGCCAGGCGCCGTGGGACAGCGCGCCAACGCCTCATTCAGCGCGCTATCCGCATCCAACGGATGGCACGTGAGGAGCTGATCGAATTCAAGAGCCGGAGCGTTGAACCTGCGCAATTGCCAGGCAAGGAGAGTGGCAGTAAGCAAGTTATGGGAGCTGAGCCCGTCTTGGGCCAGAAGGCAACGAAACGATTCATTCCAACGGACGATAAGCGTAGGGAAAACGCAGAGCGGGACGAGGTGGCGCCGAACCGTCGCGATCAAACAGCTGTTCGCATAACGGTTCCGCTTGCGGCAACCACCGCAGAGGCAGATTGTAAACGTTCGGTGACGGTAAAGAGTGAGAATAAAATCTCCTGCCGGTCAGCGTGCCGTGCAGCCATACGCGACTGGAGCCTCGAGACGAGCGTCCGCTATGGATCGGGATGGGCAAATTGGGATAATGCCATTCGCAAGTGGACAGATTGTAAACGCCCACCAGGTATATTTGAATACTGCGTCGCTAAAGGGACCCCTTGCAACCCGAAGACGTGATGGCAGAAAAATAGCCCCCCTGAAAATTGCTTCTAGCTGCAAAAGTAACTCTTGAGAAATCTGACGATTCACCAAATTTGACTTCTTCGAAATTTGCATCTCCTTTAAACACTGCTTGTCTAAAGGACACCCCACTCGAAAAAAGTGCCCGTCTGAAGCTAGTATCACTCGGAAATATGTACCCTAAAAAATCTGCGCGCCGGTCAAATGAATACTCAGAAAAATCAACCCGCGCCGCAGTTTCTTCCCAATATCCGCTGGCCGAGCCAATCCACATCATAGTCGCACGCGGTCAAGTGATGAAACCTCCATGGTCCGCGTGGCCAACGGTTGCAAATATGCCGATTGAGGTCACGTGGGCCATAGTGCAGAAGGGACCCATGCTGACTTCTGCCTTCGGGCAAAACTTCTGCTTAGCCCCACCTTGCAGACGTTGCGCTGAGACTTGCGTTTAGTCCCTTTCGTGCCACAAGCAGACCTGTCGCGCCAGATTCTCAGCACCTATTCTCTCGATCCACCTCCTGATGTATCGGACCCGTCGGACGGACGATATTCTATCGGATTAGTCTCTTCGTCCTTCCCATCACCAGTTTCAGCGGCAATATCTTGGCTTGTGAGTTCGATCTCAGTCTGCGGTATGTCAGCCTGATCCGGGTCCACGGCAACGCCTCCGGCAGCCTGTGGCTCCTTATCCACCTTTCTAGTCCGGGCCTCAATCTCATTGCGTCCCCACGTCAGGAGACGCCCCGGTGTCCGCAGAATGAGTTCGGCGAGAACGATCAGCCAGCGCGCATTGGACAGATGCCGCGCCGATTCAAGCCACAGAGGACTGGCAATAAGAGAAAGGGCGATTACCGTAACAAGCAGCCGATAACCTTCAAGACCAATGGCGCCCGTCGTGAGGCCCGTAGCGCCCAGAATGAACGAAAACTCACCAATCTGAGGCAGAACAGTAGCAACGCGGATCGAACGTATCCAGGGCTGTCCCAGACCGTGCATAATGAGCAGATTGCCCACTGTTTTGAGCGTTAGAACAAGCAACACCAGTGGTATAAGTACTAGGGCATTTGCAAGCAGGAAGCGCACATCAATCAACAAGCCAATCGAGAGAAAGAAAATCATCAGCAGGATATCTCTCACCGGCAGGGTAGCGACGATGAACTTGTGCCGCTGCTGGGAGTTGCCGATAAGAAGACCGGCAATGAACGCGCCGAAGGCAACGGTGACTCCAAGAAGTCCGGAGACGGTGGCGAACAAAAAACAAAGGGTCAGGGCCGCAAGGGCCGTAACCCCCTTGCCCTCCTCAAGAACCGCCTCGAAGGGCAGACTGATCCGCTTGCGCCGGCTCATGGCATAAACGAACCAAACAAGGAACCCGACTGCCGCGAGAACACGAAAAACGACCCAGGGGTCCGCGCCCTCCTGTTTACCTAGACCGCCGATGATAACAAGCATCGGGATGACCGCCAGGTCCTGGGCAATCAGTATGCCTACGGCGAGGCGGCCTACAGATCCGCGCAACTCCCCGACTTCCTCAAGCATGTTCACGCCAACCGCAGTGCTACTGATCGCAAATGCGAAACCGAGTACAATGCTGCGAGCTGTGGACCAGTCGAAAAACCAGCCCAGACCAAAAGTAATCACAAGACCGAAGGCGATCTGCAGCGCCACAATGCTCAAGGTGAGTTTGTATACGCGGCGAAAACCGCGAAGAGAGAGTTCCATACCCACGACAAACATCAGCAGCATGGCGCCGAGTTCCGCCAAAAAGCGGATGGCGTCCATATTCGATACGAGTTCAAAAGCAGAAGGACCAAGAAGAATTCCGGCTATGATGTAACCGACCAACGGCGGCTGTCTGAGCCTCTGAAATATCAGCCCACAAACCAGTGCGGAAAGGAACACGACTGTGAGTTCCAAAAGCTGAAATTGATGTTCCAATTCGGATTCCGATCAGACGAATGTATGCCCCACAAAAGTTGCAGGACAGCTCCCAAAACGCAAGTTAGTGACTGACTGACATGGGTGGAAATGAAAATGGAATGACGACCTGTAATGTCCGTTTTATCGAGGAGACGACGACGCGGGCCTGCGTTAACTCAATGTCCGCCCAATCCTCGGTTCGACCGATTTTGCATTACATCACTTTCACTCTGCCAAACTCATTAACTCTTTAGCCCGTATGGGTGCCTCAAGCTGCCGGAACGGTTACGGGCTTTTGATATGTTCCGCCATGCCTGAGCAGTGCCCAGGCAATACGGGCGGTTTTATTGGCGAGCGCCACCGCAGCGACCTTGGTTGGCTTGCGGGCTATAATTTCAGCAAGCCACGGCAGATTTGTCGTGCCCCGCCGTTTCGCATGCAGGACGACCGACATGGCCCCGGCAACCAGAAGCCAACGAAGATATTGATCGCCCTGTTTAGAGATTTTGCCCAACCGTTGCTTCCCGCCGGTTGAGTTTTGCCGAGGCACAAGACCGATCCAGGCGGCTAGTTCGCGGCCTGATTTGAACATTTCGGCATCGGTGATGGAAGCCGCCAGGGCGCTGGCCGTGATCGGCCCAATGCCGGGAATGGTTTCCAGGCGCCGGCTGACCTCGTTCGAGCGGTGGCAAGCATTAATGCGCTTCTCGGCATCATGGACCTCATCATTGAGCGAGAAGAACTGCCGGGCCAACCTTTCCAAGCATGTACGCGCCAAAGACGGCAACCGTAGATCGTCCCGATCTGCGATTATCGATAGCAGCTCCTTGACCCGCGGCACGCCAATCGGCGCGACAATGCCAAACTCAGCCATGTGGGCGCGGATGGCGTTGATTAGCATGGTCCGCTGGCGAACCAGCAGTTCCCGCGTCCGGTGCAACATCAAGACACTTTGCTGCTCCGTGCTCTTCACAGACACAAAGCGCATCGTCGGTCGAGTGACCGCCTCACAGATGGCTTCTGCATCCGCTGCATCGTTCTTGCTGCGCTTCACGTAGGGCTTCACATAGTGCGGCGGCATCAGCTTGACCTCATGGCCAAGCTCGGTCAACTGCCGCGCCCAGTGATGAGAGGTGGCGCACGCCTCCATACCAACCAAGCAGGGCCGATGCTTCTTGAAAAAGGGCAGCACCTGACCTCGCCTCAATTGTCGGCAGACGACTACGACACCCTCCGCGTCAACGCCGTGGACCTGAAAAATGTTTTTCGCAAGATCAACACCTATCGTGATAACTTCGTTCATGGATGGCTCCTCCTTGGCGGTTGCTAAAACACCGCAATGTGGCACATCGCGATGCCGGCGGAGGAGCCGTCCACTGCATCAAACTCGGTAAGTCTCAGCGAGAGCACAACTAGTCCGCTTGTCCCTCAAGACTCTCCGTCAACGCTGACCACGGGCTACCGCCGCTTGGTGCCATTTCCGGAAGTTCGCGATGCCGGTGTTGGGAGCTGTCTACCGCATGGCCGGTACGTCAATTTCCGGATGGCCGAAGTAGCGGTGCCGAGGGAGTTGTTCCATGAAATCCTGCGGCTAATCGCGGAACTCCGAGCGCCGCCAGCGCCGGCTTGAGGTGCCGGCGACGCCGAAAGGGGCAAACAACAGGAGAAGTGCGTCTTGACGGATGGAAAATGTGCCCCGAGGTTGCCGGAAATCATCCGAGCCAGCGGTCGCGGCGGCCAACAACCCTCTGATCATCACGAGGCTTGCTTCGAGGGACGGAAATTGCCAATCTTGATCGCGGATGCAGTGCCATCCGGGGAATGTCGGTTATACTGGGCGCCGTCAAAATCAGGTTATGCAGCCCGCCAAACAATACGCGTGTAATATTTCGTTTGGCTCTTGATATTTTTTCATTCATTTCTATTAATGTGTATTAATAATAATTTCCGAAAAACCAATTTATGCTAGCATAGAGTTCAAATAAATCCTGAATTATTCGAATAAATATAAAACTATATTGTTTTCATTTATTGTTTGTTTACGGCTGCTTGCGACATTTAACCATATATGTTGCGTATGCCGGTCTGATGGGAGTTGGGTATGTTTGGTGTCATTCTAGGAATTGCCGCGTTTGTCATAGGTATTTTTGTCTTTCTCCGTCCGTCCGGCGGACCGGCCCCGAGCTCGGGACAGAACCGCCTCTTCAGGCTTTTCAGCATGTTTCTGAGCAGGGCCGGTGGTGCCGCACTGATGGTATTCGGCTTGTTTTTTCTGGCCTCCTCATCTTTTGTCTTCATTGACGCCAACAGCATCGGCCATCTGAAACGTATCTATGCATTCGAGGAATTGCCCAAAGGCCGGATCATCGCCCTCGCGGGTCAAAAAGGCCCGCAAGCCCGCATATTGGGACCCGGCTTTCATTTCGTTCCACTGATCCGGGTTCTTTACGACGTCGAGGAAATGCCGGTTATTAGCGTTCCAGAAGGGTTTTATGGCCAGATCACGTCGCGCGATGGCGCCGCCATGCCGGAGGGGATGTTCATCGCTCCGGCAATCACGGATGAGCTATTGCCGAAAATGCTCGACGCCGAATTTTATATCAAAAATGGCGGCTATCGCGGACCTCAGGAAACAGTTCTAAAGCCCGGAAGCTACCGCTTGAACCGCTACCTGTTTGACATCAAAGTTCAAAACAGGAAAGCGACGATTATCCCCGCGGGCCATGTCGGCGTTGTGAAATCCAATGTCAAAAGGCCCGGCGCCAGATGTATCGAGGAGAAAGTCTCCGCCGCCGGAGAGGGCGGGCGAATCGAAGGCGCCCTAACGGTACCGCTGGTGCCCAGGGGTTGCGTTGGCATCTGGAAAGAGCCGCTTTTCCCGGGCGCCTACTATCTGAACCGTCAGGCCTATCAAGTCACTCTGGTCGACACGCGTGTGAAAACCTGGGTCTATCAGGGCGGTTACACGAAGCGAATTCTTGAACTCACCATCGACGATCAGGGCAACATCAAACAACGCGAGCGAACCGAGCTTCAGGTGACCCCAAAAAGTGCCGCCGACAAGGCTGTCTTCGTGAAAATGGAGGGCTGGGATATCCCGCTGGAGCTGCGCGCGCTCGTGCAAATTCAACCAGAAAATGCGCCGATTGTCGTCGGCAGCGTCGGGACGATCGCAGATATCGAAAATCGGATATTGACCCCTGCAATTCGCTCGATTGTCCGCAATGTCGCAGGCAGTCAGATTAGCGTCCCAGTGAGAAATGCGGATGGGACGTTGAAAAGCCCGGTCGAATACCGGACCCGGCCGACCCGCGTCCTCGACCTGATTGACAATCGAGATGCTCTTGAACGCACTATCGAAGAGCTGATTAAGATTGAAGGCCGCAAGGCCGGTGTCGAGATTATGGAAATTCGCCTAGGCGAGCCGTCTTTGCCGCCGGAGCTTCTGTTCGCGCGCAAGCGGGAGCAATTGGCTCAGCAATTATCCCGCGCCTATGAACGTGAAACGTCCGCACAGATCAAGCGGACCGAACGGGAGAAAGCCCGCTCGACGGCGGACCAGCAACCCCGCCTTGTGCGTGCGCAGATCGCCGTCGCAGTGGCCAAGCAGCGGGAAGCCGAACGCGCGGCTCTCGGACGGGCCGAACGGAAATTCCTTGAGGAACTCGCCCTCGGTCAGCTTGCGCAAGCCAAAGTCTTGGGAAAAGACCGCGTGGCGCTTCTCCAAGGGCTTGAGAAAATTCTGGCGACCCTTGAGAGCAAGCCAGAGCTGGTTAAGCTTGTCAGCCGTCTCGTTCCACATACCGTGGTTGGCGGGACAAGCAACGGGCTGGCAGGCGCTGCGGCGATTATTGGCAACGCATTCCGGGGCCGGGAACCAAATCAGACTCCGGACAAAAAACCGGAATAGCCTTTCCGGAATGTACAAAAATTTAGAGACCTCCAAAATTCAATTTTAGAGGTCTCTAATTCTGTTCTCGGCTAGAGCGAAATCCGTGTCCCGTTGAATCCGTTACGCGCCCGGGTCGAGCACGTGTTCGGTCACCAGGAACGACGGCATGAGTTTGAAAGCAAGAAACGGGCCGCCTGACGACGTTGCAAACAGTACGGCATAACCTTCGGTGCAGTCACGAAAGGAACGTGCGCGTAGCGTCAGGAAGCGGTGCCCGCCTTAGTTCAAACTTCAATCGGTTGGTGTGGTCCAATCTGTTCGCCCAATCTGCGGAGCAAATCGCGCTAGCGGCTGCTCCGATCGTAGCCGTGTTTTTTTTGGACCCGAACGTCGCAGAAACCGGTATTCTTCAAACGACGCTGACGCTGCCTTTTCTCCTTGTTGCAACCAGCCTGAACGAAGGTGCTGTAGACCGCCCCAACCTGTGCCAAACCACCATTGGCTCGATCCGCCGTTCCTTGATCCGGCATTTTCGGCTATCATCGGAACCGGATTGATGAGTCATTCGGGGAATGTCGGTTTAGGCATTTCCCGCGCCAGGCGAATTAACGACCCGATACATTTTTCTTGAATCTTGACCCGTATGAACTCATATAGAAGGGCTGGTAAGCCAGGAGTTGGGGTATTTCTTAGACTTGCGGACAAGACGCCTTGCCATAACTGGCCTGACTGCCTTTCCCAAAAATCTGAGTTGCTGCGCTTTCGACTACAGCTTGATGAGACCGGCATTCTTATTTTGACAAGGGTAAAGGATTTCTCCATGAGCCAAAATGGCACCGTAAAATTCTTCAATCGTTCAAAAGGCTTCGGATTTATTGCGCCCGACGACGGCGGCAAGGACATTTTTGTTCATGCCTCAGCGCTCGAGCGTTCTGGCATCCCAGGTTTGGACGAAGGTGACAAAGTCGCCTTTGAAATCGAAGACGACCCGAAAGGTCGCGGTAAGCAAGCCGCCAACTTGCAGCTTGCCTAGTCTCTCAGAGACCAGCTGACCATATGCCGCCAATGAAGTGCACGCCATAT
>BFAS01000160.1 GCA_008974985.1 bacterium MnTg02 | reverse complement strand
GATCCACTTTGTGTGCCTGCCACTATTCCCGATGGCGCTCGCGCCGGCGGTGGTCGTCCCAACTTTTATTATAATGAACATGTTTGTCGCAATCCCTCTCAGCACATGTTTGATTGCATCGCGTTTGCCCCAAACCCATTCCGGCCAAACGCGGTATTGGACACGGGAATGCGTCTAGAATAGAGAACGGAGGGCAGGACTTGATATGCCGCGTTGCAAATGGCAAACAAATGTCATGCGTGCAGGCGGGCGACGAGGAAGACGGACGTGAAAAAGCTTGAAATCCTTTCGGCCATGTCGGTCATGATTGTATTGGCGTTGCCGTCCCCAGCTTCAGCCCAGGACTTTGATACAGGCCTTGCCGCTTATAATTCAGCTGATTACGTTTCGGCGTTTCATCATTGGTGGCCGCTTTCGATGCGTGGGCATGGTAAGGCGCAAGCCTCTCTCGGTTTTCTCTATTTCAAAGGTTTGGGAGTCTCCCATGACGATAGAGCGGCCGCACACTGGTTTGCCCGCGCGGCGGACAAAAACCAGCCGACCGCTCAATTTTTTCTCGGCACCCAATATCTTTTCGGACGCGGCGTCGAGAAGGATTCCAAACGTGCCTATTATTGGTGCGATATCGCCCTGACAAATGGCTTTGCCGCGGCACTCTATTGCCGGGACGAAGCGGCCAACAGTTTGACGACGCTTGAAATCGCCGAAGCCAGCAACTTGATCGCGGACTGGTACAGCCAATCTCGGCGCTAGTATCGTGGCGGTCCAAACACAATTTTTCTGAAAATGCTCTAGTGAGTGGTGATCAGGATTCCTGTCACATTTTGGTTATCGGCCGCCTTCCTCTTTGATCCGCGTCATCATTTGTACTTACTCTTGTGCCCATCTCGACAGTACAAATTCGATGGCTCAGCTGAAACGAAGATCCGTTAGGATGTCGTTGCTTCGAAACTCTGGCGGCAATCGGAAGCTATGGAGGCATTGATGTCCCTGAGAGATTCTAAAAACAAGCAGACGCACGCGAGCGCAGATAAACCGGACGATAGGGAAGCTGAATTTCCGCAAAGATTCGCGTCGGGCATCGCCCGCACACGCACCTCCCGCCGTGAATTTATCAAAGGCGTGATCGCCTCTGGTGCAACTGTCGCAGCAGCGAGTTATTTGTTCCGCGGGCCCGATTTCGCGCAAGCAAAAACGGCCGCCGGTGCGGTGGAACGGCTGGTGAGCCTCAAAGTCAATGGCCAGACGCGCCGGGTCGATGTCTTGCCGCAAGAAACGTTGGCGATGACGCTGCGCTACAAACTGGGGCTCACGGGAACCAAGCTCGGCTGTGACCGGGCCGAATGCGGCGCCTGCACGGTCATGATTGACGACGTGCCGCACTATTCTTGTTCGACACTGACCCATAGCGTTCGCGGCCGCGCCATTACCACTATCGAAGGCATCAAGGGGGAGGATGGCGGCCTGCACCCTGTCCAGAAGGCCTTTGTCGAGGAACTCGGACCGCAATGCGGTTTCTGCACTCCCGGCCAGGTGATCTCCGCGGTGGCCCTTCTCAAGGCAAACCCGAAACCTACAGCTGATGAAGCACGGCAAGCACTCTCAGGAAATCTCTGCCGCTGCGGAGCTTATGATCATTATCTGCGCGGTGTGATGCGCGCCGCAAGGGGGGCGTGATATGGCTTATAAACTCATCGGAAAAGATTTTACGCCGCCGGATGTCGTCGCCAAAGTGACCGGCGAAGCAAAATATGCCGAAGACTTCCGCGCCGAAGGCATGCTCTTTTGCAAGCTCTTGCGCAGTCCAAAGCCCCATGCCCGGGTGAAGAATATAGACGTCAGCGAGGCGCTGAAAATGGAAGGCGTAGCGGCAATTCTTACCGCAGCCGACGTGCCTTCCTTCGCGCCGCCGCAAAATCCCATTCTCACCAATGAGCCGCTCTATGTGGGTGAACCCATCCTGGCCCTGGCGGCGGCCAGCGAAACATTGGCGGCGGATGCCATCGAAAAAATAAAAATCGACTATGAGGAGCTGGAGTTTACTGTCGACCCTCTCGATAGCCTTTACCCGGGCGGACCGAACGCGCGGGCCAATGGCAATGTCGCCAATGTCCGCCTGCCCCTGCAAACCGTGAAGTGGGAGGCCAGCGTTTTCGCCGATGCCGGTCCGGGCCGTCTGCCCATGGGCAAGCCGGCGGAGGAATGGAGTTACGGCGACCTTGAGGCCGGTTTCGCCAAAGCCAAAGTGATCGTCGAAGAAAGTTTCGTTACCGCCGGGACATCCCACCATTGCATGGAACCGCGCTCCTGTATGGCCTATTGGCAGAACGGCCGCTGCTTCGTTCATGGCTCGACCCAAAGCCAATCCTTCGTCATACCGGGCCTTGCCACCTATCTCGGGGTGAAGCCCCGCGACGTCGTCTATATCGCCGAATATTGTGGCGGTGGTTTTGGCTCAAAAGGCCGGGCCTATCCGATCATGGCCGTTCCAGCATATCTGGCTAAGAAAACCGGCAAGCCGGTCATGCTGCGCATTACGCGCGATGAGGAATATTCGATTGGCTCCGGCCGCCCGGCTTTTCAGGGGCACGTCAGGATCGGTTTTGCTACGAACGGACGGATCACCGCTGTCGACCTCTATGTGGTGCATGACAATGGTCCGAATATCGGCTTTTGGGACTTCCGCAATGCCGGCAGCGCCACTTCGATTGTCTTCCAGCCGGAAGCCATGCGCTGGCGCGGCATTTCGGTCCTGACAAACACGCCGCCGCGCGGCCCGCAGCGCGGGCCCGGCGAGAACCAGATCGCCATGGCCATCGAGCCGCTGATCGACAAAGGGGCCCGCCAATTGGGCCTCGATCGGGTCGAGATCCGCAAGCTCAATGCTCCCGACAATGATGGAAAATATGGCGCCAAACGGGCGCCCGTCACCAGCGCCTATTTGAAAGACGCCCTGGAGCGCGGCCACGCGGCATTCAATTGGGAGGAGCGCAAGAAACGCTCAGGCAAGCGCAACGGCAACAAGGTGACGGGGATCGGTGTCGCCAGCGCCTACCATTCGGCAGGTTTCCGGGGCTTTGACGGTCTCGTGCGCATCATGCCCGACGGCAAGCTCTATATTCATTCAGGCGTTGGTAATCTCGGCACTTATTCCTATGGCGCAACGGCGCGCGTAGCCGCCGAAGCGCTCGGCTATGATTGGAAGAATT
>BFAS01000159.1 GCA_008974985.1 bacterium MnTg02 | reverse complement strand
CCCTTCGCCAATACGGTCCGCTCGGCACTTGGATCAAGGGTGGGATGGAGCAACCGGTCCAGCTCCGCCGGGTCAATCTTCTGGACCGCTTCTTGCTGTGTGATTACGCCTTCTTCGGCCAGCTCGACGGCAATTCTCAGTGCTGCTTCGGTTGTGCGTTTGCCGCTGCGTGTTTGTAAGATCCAGAGTTTGTCCTCCTGGATCGTGAACTCAATATCCTGCATATCGCGATAGCGGGATTCAAGCTTGCGGCAAATCTCCAAAAGACTCTGGAACGCTCCAGGCATCAGGGATTCGAGCGAAGGCTTTTCGTCATCGGATGCCCGGCGCGCCTCTTCGGTCAGACTTTGCGGCGTGCGGATACCGGAAACCACGTCCTCGCCTTGAGCATTCACCAAAAACTCACCATAGAGCTTATTCTCGCCCGTCGATGGGTTGCGGGTAAAGGCAACGCCGGTCGCGCTGTTGTCCCCCATATTCCCAAACACCATGGCCTGAACATTGACCGCTGTTCCCCATTCATCAGGGATATCGTGCAGCCGTCGATAGGTTTTCGCGCGCGCGGTTTGCCAGGACCCGAAAACGGCGGAGATGGCGCGCCAAAGCTGTTCATGAATATCTTGCGGGAAAGGATGCCCCATCTCCTGGGAAACGCAGTTCTTATATTGCTCGATCACATCAAGCCAATGATCCGCCGACAGGGCCGTATCGCTGATAAAACCATTGTCGTTCTTAAAAGTCTGAAGCAAATCCTCGAAGAACGAATGATCGACGCCGAGCACGACATCTGCATACATCTGAATGAAGCGGCGATAGGAATCATAGGCAAATCGACGATCCCCTGCCCGCGCCGCAACGCCTTCCACCGTTTCGTCGTTGAGGCCGAGATTAAGGACAGTATCCATCATCCCCGGCATCGAGGCGCGCGCGCCTGAGCGAACGGAAACCAGCAGCGGATTATCGCGATCGCCAAAAATCGCGCCGGCGAGACGCCCAACCTCTGCTAACGCCTCTCCGATTTCGGCATTCAGGCGTTCTGGAAGTTCGCGATCATTCTTATAATAAGCCGCGCAGACGTCGGTTGTAATCGTGAAGCCTGGCGGAACGGCGAGCCCCAAATTGGCCATTTCCGCCAAGTTCGCGCCCTTGCCACCCAAAAGTTGCTTCATGTCCGCCGCGCCATCGGCGGACGCGCCACCGAAGCGATAGACCCATTTCGTCTCACTATGAACGGCTGTCCGAGCCTCGTTCATTTGCCTCGCCCTTCTAGAGATTCCACCCCCGCAACATCGTGCAGACAGTCATACAATATATGGAAATTGAAGTGATTGCTTATTGGCTCCCCAGAGCATTTTCAGGAAAAGCATGTCCCCGCGAAGGCGGGGATGTGGGCAGTTTTCCGCCCGGAAAATGCTTACAAACAAAGAGATAGAGCCCAATCGATGAACCGGGGTTCAGCGAATGGGCTCTAGCGGAGCTTGGCAAATCCTCCAGTGATCGGCAGCTTACGCAAATAGGCTCCGTAATCGCCGCCCTGAATGTAGCCACCAGCTGGATATTCACCAATATAGAGGTAGGTCCAAGCCATCATGCCGGCTCCGTCCAGACGATTCACCAAAACCTCACGCCGCTGAAATTGTTGGCGTTCGGCATCTTTATCGGAACAACCTTCATACACGTCAATGCGACGAATGACGGTCTCCCATTGACGAACCTGATAAACTTCCCCGTGCACAAACTCCTCCGGAGACTCGGACAATATGGCTCCAGGGTAGGCCCCAAGATCATAAAGACGGGCTTGAATCGTGCCAGCTCCGATCAGCTCGGCATGGACGCGCAGCAAGGCTCCCACAGGATGTTCCACGTCGGCGAGAAGCGTTCCATAGACAAAAAGATGCTCCGATGTCATCGCTTCCGCGCTTGCTTAACCCTCGATCTTCGAAAAATCTGCCACCTGTTGCGTCGCCGTGCGAATTTGAGACAGGAGCCGCAAACGGTTTTCCCGGAGACTCTTGCCTTTGTCTTTGTCTTCCGTATTCACGGTGACATGGTCAAAGAACGCGTCAACCGGCGCCCGCAGTTTCGCCAGCGCCGCCATCGCGCCTTCGAAATCTTCTTCTTCTATCGCCTTATCCGCCGCTCCCGTGACCTGCCCTATAGCCTTGTGGAGCGCCTTCTCCTCCTTTTCTTTTAGGACGTCCGCATCGGCTGCACCGTCATAGGATTTTTTATCCTTTTTCTCCTCGATGCGCAGAATATTGGCTGCGCGTTTGACGCCAATGAGTAGGTTTGCGCCGTCGTCGGAGCCGAGGAAATTGCCCAGCGCATCGACACGCTTGACGATCATGAGGAGGTCATCTTGGCCGCCGAGGGAGAATACTGCATCGATTAAATCGTGACGGGCGCCCTGATCGCGGAGGTGGACTTTCAGGCGATCGGCGAAGAAGGAGAGGAGATCCTGCCGAGCACCCGTTGTATCAGGTGCACCAAGAGTAGCTGTCCCCGGAATTGGTACCGAACTCTTTTTTAACGGCATCTTTCCACGCCAATTGCCGAAAATCGGCCTGACCACGTCGTTCAACTGAAGGCGCAGTTCATTTTCCAGTACGATCCGGATCACCCCAAGCGCCGCCCGCCGCAGCGCATAGGGATCCTTCGACCCAGTCGGCTTTTCATCAAACGCCCAGAAGCCAACTAGCGTATCCAGCTTGTCCGCCAGAGCGACGGCAATAGAGACCGGCTCGTTCGGCACAGCATCGTTCGGTCCCTGCGGCTTGTAGTGTTCCTCAATGGCCTGCGCGACTTCGGAAGACTCGGGCTCTTGCTGTTCCAGCGCGTAATAGCGGCCCATCAGCCCTTGCAATTCGGGAAACTCGCCAACCATTTCCGTTACCAGATCCGCCTTGCAGAGTTCCGCCGCCCGCTCCGCCTTGTCTGGATCGGCCCCGACAATGGGCGCAAGTTCACGCGCAAGTTTTTTCAACCGTTCGACCCGCTTCCCCTGAGTTCTAAGCTTTTCGTGAAAAATGATATCATTGAGTTGCGGCAACCGTTCATCAAGCGTCTTCTTCCGGTCCTGATCCCAGAAAAACTTGGCGTCCGACAGCCGCGCCCGGATGACCCGCTCATTGCCTTCCGTGATGGCCACGCCGCCGTCCTCGGCCACAAGGTTGGAGACGAGTAGAAAGCGGTTTTCCAGCTTGTCCCCTTTGCCCTTAACCGAAAAACATTTCTGATGGGCCTTCATGGAACTTGTCAGAACTTCCGGCGGCACGTCCAAGAACGGCTTGTCGAATTCGCCCATAAGCACAACGGGCCACTCCACCAGCCCCGCGGTTTCTTGCAAAAGTGCTTGATCTTCAACGAGTTTCAGGTTTTTCGCGCTCGCGAGCTTGCGCGCCTCTTTCAGAATAATCTCGGCGCGTTCCGCGGAATCGAGAATGACTTTGGCGTCGCGTAGCTTGTCCCGATAGTCTTCGAACCCCTTCACCTTAATCAATTTCGGCGCCATCAGACGATGGCCGCGCGTCTCGTTGCCGCTCGAAATTCCGGAAATTTCAAAGGGGACAACCTTGCCGTCCAAGAGACAGACAATGGAATGGAGCGGCCGCACCCAGCGCAGCCTGCCCGTCCCCCAACGCATACTTTTTGGCCAGGGAAATTTTTGAATAACATCGGGCACGATACCGGCAATGACATCGCTCGCGGACCGGCCCGGCCGCTCAATGACGGCCACATAAAATTCGCCCTTTTTGTCTTCACGAGTCTCGCACGCGTCAAGGCTTTCGAGACCGGCCGCCCGGAGAAATCCCTCAATGGCTTTGTCCGGCGCACCGACCCGGGGGCCTTTTCGCTCCTCGTTCACGTCCGGCGATTTTTTGGGAAGTCCGTCGACAACCAGCGTCAACCGCCTCGGCGTGGCAAATGCAGAGGCGTCATCGAAAGCAAGGCCGGCGTCCTTCAAACCAGCGCTCATGAGCCGCTTCAAATCCTCCGCCGCGCGAGCCTGCATTCGCGCGGGGATTTCTTCGGAAAAAAGTTCGAGCAGGAGTTCAGGCATGCGTGGTTCCGCCCGCTTCCGTCCGCAGCCACGCCGTGCAGCAGGCTTTGGACAAATCACGGACACGCAGAATATAGGCTTGCCGCTCGGTTACGGAAATGACACCGCGCGCATCGAGCAAATTGAAAATATGACTGGCTTTGATGCACTGGTCATAGGCGGGCAATACGCATTCATGCGGCGCGTGCTCTCCGCGCTCCCCGGCATCCAATAGCGCCTTGCATTCCTGCTCCGCGTCGCGGAAATGGCGAAGCAGATTTTCCGTGTTGGCATACTCGAAATTGTACCGGGAAAATTCCCGCTCAGCCTGTAGAAAAACGTCACCGTAGCTGACGCGGCTGGGTCCTTGCCCCCCATTGAAGTTGAGATCGTAAACATTGTCGACGTCCTGGACATACATAGCGAGGCGTTCGAGACCATATGTCAGTTCGCCCGACACCGGATCGCAATCAAATCCGCCCACTTGCTGGAAATAGGTAAATTGAGACACTTCCATGCCGTCGCACCATACCTCCCAGCCGAGACCCCACGCGCCGAGCGTCGGGCTTTCCCAATCATCCTCGACAAAGCGGATATCGTGGTTTTTCGGATCGATGCCGATGCAATATAGGCTCTCCAGATAAAGGTCTTGGATGTCTGCGGGCGAAGGCTTCAGAATGACCTGAAACTGGTAATAGTGCTGCAGCCGGTTGGGATTTTCGCCATAACGCCCATCGCTCGGGCGCCGGGAAGGCTGAACGTAGGCTGCGTTCCATGGTTTTGGACCGAGCGAGCGCAACGTCGTGGCGGGGTGAAACGTTCCCGCTCCGACCTCCATATCATAGGGCTGCAGGATGACGCAGCCATAGCTACCCCAATAATGCTGCAGGGTCAGGATCAAGTCCTGGAAGGACTTGCCGGGCCGAAGCGCATCATTCCGCTGCTTCTTGACCGAAGTCTTCATCTGTTCCATGGAATCCCTGACCGGATGACCGCATTCGGCCGGATGAGCAATTATTTATAAGGTCAACGCCGCGGACCCTAATGCTGGGCTTCAAGCCGGTCAAGGCGAAGCATGAAGGTGATCAGCGCGAGCGATTGCCATCGTCCGGAGTCGGGCGATAAACGCCTGTCTCCGGATCTTCTGTGAGTGTGGGCACTTCACGCGCTCCTTGATCTTTCCGGTGCCTGAGCTCCTCTTCCGCTCTTTCAAGGTCGTCGCCAACCCGCTTCGATTCT
>BFAS01000158.1 GCA_008974985.1 bacterium MnTg02 | reverse complement strand
AACAGGCAAAACGCCACTAGGCGGAGTCAACGAATGATCGCAAAACTGGTCGGCAATTTCTGGCAGGTCCGATGCCGCTCATGGCTGCTCCCGGCCATTGCTCTACTTATTGCTTGTCCTGAAACCGCTCTCGCCGCCCCACGTGCGAATGTTGTGGTTATTCTGGATGCATCTCGCAGCATGTGGGGACAGATTGACGGTGTGAATAAAACCGTCATAGCGCAAAAAGTCCTCGAAGATGTTTTCAAGCGTTATGATGGGCGGCTCAATCTCGGTCTCGTCGCCTATGGGCATACGAAGTCGGTCGGCTGCAACGATATTCAAACGCTGCACCGCCTTGGGCCATTGGAAGCAGACCAATATATCGAGGCCCTGAAAAGCATCCGCCCTAAAGGCTCGACACCGATTGCCGCCGCACTCAAACATGCCGCGAAACTTGTCAAAGCCGACCGCCAATCCGCACAAATTATCCTGATCAGCGACGGGCTCGACAATTGCCGGGGCGACCCTTGTGCAACCGCGGCGGAACTTAAAAAGAAATCAGTAGCACTTAAGATCCATGTCATTGCCTTTGCACGCCAGGGACAGACTAAGCTAAAGGCGTTAAGTTGCATGGCCGACACGACGGGCGGCCTGTTCTCATCAGCCGTCAATCAAGCGGACTTGACAACAGCGATGACCAACGCCCTCGACACGATGTTGGTGCCAACGGCAGCGTTGCCGGCCGTCGCGTTGTCGGCGACTCAAGTGCCGGCGCAGATTGAGCCCGACTCAGGCTGGCGGCAAGAAGTTGTCGCGGTCAGCGAATCCAATGCACCAGCCGCCGGCTCGAAGCCCAAGAAAACAGATACGCCGACGAAGATTGCAGCTAAGCCGGAGGCTGGCGGCAAAACTGCCCAGCTTCCAGCAACGATGGTGCCCGCCAAGTTTAAAGCTCTTATCATGGATGGCGGCAGACAAATTAATTCCGGATTGGTTTGGCGAATCTTCGAAGCGCGCAAGGCAGAAAACGGAAAATTTAAACTGATAAGTTCCCATCGCGACCCCACACCAACGGCGGCTCTAGCGCCCGGCAGCTATTTAGTGAATGCCGCTTACGGGAAGGCTCATCTCACAAAAAAAATCACCGTCAAAGCCAATCAGCCTGTTGAGGAAGTATTTGTGTTGAATTGCGGCGGTCTGCGTTTGAGCTCGATATTGGCCAATCAACAACCGGTCTCAAAAAAGAGTGTCACCTACTCCATTTATTCCGATGAACGCGATCAGTTCGGCAAGCGGACAAAGGTGATGAGCGACGCGAAACCGGGACTCATTATCCGTCTTAATGCCGGCATCTACCACGTCGTCAGCAAATATGGTGATGCAAACGCAATCGTCTCCTCGGATGTGACGGTCGAGCCTGGCAAACTTTCGGAGGCGACCGTCAATCACTCCGCGGCCAAGGTTAGTTTCAAACTGGTGCTTCAACCGGGCGGCGAGGCCCTCGCCAACACCAAGTGGAGCGTGCTGACGCCGCAAGGGGAAATCGTGAAGGAGAGCACCGGCGCCCTGCCAACCCATATTCTCGCGGCCGGAACCTATTTGCTCCTCGCACGATATGAAGGCCGGAACTTTAAGCAAGAGTTCAATGTAACGCCTGGCGACAACAAGCAAATTGAGGTTGTCGTGCAATAGCATGCGCCGTGCGCCGGGACATCACCGAATGCAAATGCCTAATGCCGAACCAAATTATGATTGACTCATAATTACGTTTGGCAAGCGCGACTGCGTGGCCCGCACCCTATCGTGCGTAAGCCTGCATGGCGCTTGAACGCCCATCGCTCATGGAATTGACGATGGTATAATATGATTGTGAGGGGCCGAAGCCCCTCTCTTGATGGTGATATTAAGGGCAATTGATTCGGATGCGAACAAGACGCGGCCAGGTATTATTGAGTTTGTTGCACTCTTTTACCTTGCCCCGCCGATCGACTTTGATTTGAAACCAATGGACGCCATCAAGCTTCCTGCCGCTCATAAAACGGCCGGCTCTGATTTGCTTCGTCAATGACTCTCCAGGGTCCAAGACCTGCAAGGTTCGGTCTTCATCTTTGAACTTAGGCTGGTCGACGTCCCAAACACTGATGAGCGGTGCATTGACAATAGGAACTTTCTTTTCGCCGACATTCTTAATCGTCACCGTGCCGACAATTTTAGACCTGCCAATGCCGCAATTACCGGAAAATCGGAGATCAGTTCCAATGGACATCAACACCAGATCCGACGCTTCCTTGCCTTTGATTCGGCATTGCCTCGCGAGGCTGTCACCTACAGAACTAAAAAACATGGCCATGGCCAATGCGCTAACGCCAGCGACTTGAACTGCTTTCTGCATTTCGAGATTTCACCTTTTAGTTGACGCGCAGAATAAGAAAACGAGGAACGTTAACATTGCCAATATGAACGAAAGCCCCCAGCTTCGTTCAGCAAAAATCAATCTGGAAAATACACGCTTTTCGTATCCGGACATTGCCATTTGAGAACAGTACTTATGCTTTTCTGGCAATCATGGGGGGGCGACGATTGTCGACATCAAGCGATAACCAAGTCGTAGCGATATTGGTTGAAGCCGCCTTTCACTCCGATAAGCCGAGCAGTTGCTGCCGCCTGCACCGCTTTGCTCCGCAAACCCAAATAGATACCGTCCTGGCGATTCATCGGCTCACCCGGAAAATACATTTGCGTTACGAGCTCGCGTCGATCCGCCGTCACAACCCGGTAATGGATATGAGGCGTGCGCAGCCCCGCACCGGTGTCATAAAAGCGCGGCTTGATGGTGCGAAAGCGGTAAAAGCCATCAGCGCCAACTTTGACTGCGCCGAAGCCTTGAAAATTATTGTCGCGCAAGCGGCGATGCCGTTCGAACGGATGATTGTAAATGCCTCGGCTGTCGGCCTGCCAAATCTCGACGATGGCGCCCTTCAAGGGATATCCCTTGACCGCAAGAACACGGCCAGCAAGTTCGATGACCCGGCCCTGCGCTGTCCCTGACCGGCCGTTAATGATGGTCAGGTCCATGTCGGAGTCGCTTGGTTTTTCATGCGGATAAAACGGCCCCGTTGTCTGCTCCGGCGTTATGAGCAAATCCGCCCGCGCCGCTTGGGCCACCAGCAATCCCGCGCCGACGCCTATAAGACCGCGACGGGAAATCAGAACGTCTTTACCCCAATGTTTCATGACCTGTACTTACGCCGTTTCGGGTGCTTTTCGAAGGCGAATCGCGTCAAATTCAAGTGATACGCTAAAGCATTTTCAGCAAAAGTGTGGGCGGTTTTCCGCCCGGAAAATGCTTAAAAACAAAGAGATAGAACCCATTCGATGAACCCCGGTTCATCGAATGGGTTCTAGCAAAGCCGCCAAGTTGCCGCTAAGCCGCCTTTTCACTCTTCCTCGTTTTGGACTTATTGGTTTTTTCAGAGGGATTCATATCCAACAGATCCGGCGGAATGGTTTCTGCCGCAAGCGCCGCGATCGCGTCGTCGACCTTCATAACCACTTGCTCCTTAGAGCCGAGCCGGCGGACGGACACAGTGCCCTCCTCGGCTTCGCGGCGGCCGCAAACATACATGACCGGCACCTTGGCGACGGAATGCTCGCGCACCTTGTAATTGATCTTCTCGTTGCGGAGATCAATTTCAGCGCGGAGCCCTGCGGCCTCGGCTTTGGCAAAAACCTCGCGGGCATAATCGTCGGCTTCGGACACAATGGTCGCGACGTTAAGCTGGACAGGCGCAAGCCAAAGCGGGAAGCGCCCCGCGTGATGCTCGACCAGAATGCCGACAAACCGCTCCAAGGACCCGAACATCGCCCGGTGCAACATGACCGGTATGGTCTTCTCCCCATCGGAACCGATATAGAAGGCGCCGAGCCGTTCGGGAAGATTGAAATCCACTTGCAGAGTGCCGCATTGCCAATCCCGCCCAATGGCATCACGCAGCACATATTCAAGCTTCGGTCCGTAGAATGCGCCCTCGCCGGGGTTCAGCTCATGATCCAGGCCGGCCACTTCGACGGCATGCTTCAACGCCGCCTCCGCCTTATCCCAAACAGCGTCGGAACCGACGCGCCGCTCCGGCCGGTCGGAGAATTTGATGACCACATCTTCAAAGCCGAAATCCTTGTAGATCGACAGGATGAGATCGTTCACCGCGATGCATTCCTCGGTGATCTGATCTTCGGTGCAGAAAATATGGGCGTCATCCTGAGTAAAATGGCGCACGCGCAGCAATCCGTGTAGCGCGCCTGAGGGCTCGTAGCGGTGCACTTTACCGAACTCAGCAATTCTTAGCGGCAGCTCACGATAGCTTTTGAGTCCATGCTTGAATATCTGCACATGACCCGGGCAATTCATCGGCTTACAGCAATACACGCGGTCGTCCGGCGTCTGCGTGGTGAACATATTCTCACCGAACTTTTCCCAATGGCCCGATTGTTCCCAGAGTGACCGCTCCATCATGTCGGGCGAGTTCACCTCAAAATAACCGGCGGCGTCTTGGCGGCGGCGCATATAGTCAATGAGCTGCAGAAACAGCGTCCAGCCCTTCGGATGCCAGAACACCGCGCCCGGCGCCTCTTCCTGGAAATGAAAGAGATCCATTTCCCGGCCCAAGCGGCGATGATCGCGCTTCTCCGCTTCCTCAAGCATGTTGAGATAGGCTTTGAGATCCTTCTCACTCGCCCAGGCGGTACCGTAGATCCGCTGTAGCATGGGATTATTAGAATCGCCGCGCCAATAGGCACCGGCAATGCTTAGAAGCTTGAAGGCCTTGCCGACTTTGCCCGTTGAATTCATATGCGGCCCGCGGCAGAGATCCAACCAATCACCTTGCTTGTAGATTTTGAGGTCTTCACCTTCGGGAATGGCGTCGACCAGTTCGACCTTATAGTCTTCGCCTTTCGCCTTGAAATGGGCCTTGGTATCTTCGCGCGACCACACTTCCTTGGTGAACGGTGCGTTGCGCTGAATGATCTCCGCCATCTTGGCTTCGATCTTTTCCAAATCCTCCAGGTGGAAGGGCTCGGGCGGATCGAAATCATAATAGAAGCCGTTTTCAATCACGGGTCCAATGGTGACTTGGGTGCCGGGAAAAAGCTCCTGCACCGCCTCGGCCATGACATGCGCGCAATCATGACGAACAAGCTCCAGAGCCTCCGGATCGTCGCGGGTGATGATTTTGACGGCCGCGTCAGCAGCGATCGGATCGGCAAGATCCGTCAACGTACCATCCAGTTCCAAGGCGACGGCCTTTTTCGCCAGGGATTTGGATATGGATGCCGCAAGCTCTGCGCCGGTCAATCCGGCATCGGCGTCGCGCTTATTACCATCAGGAAAAGTTAGCGTAATCTTCGACATGGTCCTCTCCTCTCACTCTCTGCACACCACGCAGGTAAGACGGACAATCAGCGCGCAAATCCTTACGCGCTCGGTCATTCGCGGGATTATATAGAGTGCCGCACGGCGTTTTCCTAGCCGAATCGAGGCCCATTGTCATCCCCAATGGAGATTACTCCAACAAGTTCACATCCGCTCTGGCGGCCCCCCGGTGGCAACGAGCCGGAGGCCAAGCACGGTCTCGCGGCGCAATATATAGAGCCCGGCAAGGATAACCACCGCCGCGCCAAGCAGCGTCCAGCCGTCGGGAAGGTCGCCAAACATGGCAAAGCCGAACAGCAAAGCCCAGACCATCGATGTATATTTAAATGGTGCGACCAGGACCGCCTCGCCCTGGCGGAAGGCCTCGATCATTAGATAGTGGGCTCCGGCAAGCAGTAAGCCGCTGAGCGCGAATCTCCAGATGTCACTGGTTTGCACAGGTGGCCAGCCGAAGGGCGCGGTCGTCAGACCAGCCAGCATAACGACCGCCGTCGTGGCAAACAGAACGGCCACGGTCGTTTCAGTTTG
>BFAS01000157.1 GCA_008974985.1 bacterium MnTg02 | reverse complement strand
TTGCAACGCTGTAACCAGGAAAAGTGGCCATATCCCGAGGACGTTGAAACCACTGCAATCTGCCGCGTCAAAGGCCTTGAACGGGCAACAAGCCCGTCCCGCGACCTTTTCCTTGCATATTTTTGCGGTTTCAACGCCATTTTGATCCTGTTTATGAGTCCATGACCTAGTGCGACATCGCTTCACATTGCATTGGATATTCGCTCTATTTTTTTGATCGAACATGGTCTTCTCGCAAAACCAGTATCAGCTTTTGCGGATTATGCTCTAGAGAGGGACGAAATGGAGCTCAAACAGCGCGTCTTTTCGGGGGTGCAGCCCACCGGCAATTTGCATCTTGGAAACTATCTTGGCGCGATCAAGAAATTTGTCGCGCTGCAAGAACATCATGATTGTCTATTTTGCGTTGTCGATCTCCATGCGATCACCGTTTGGCAGGATCCGGGTGAACTTGCTCGGAGCACACGCGAAGTAACCGCGGCGTTCCTTGCGGCGGGCATCGATCCGAAACAGCAAATAATTTTTAATCAAAGCCAAGTTCCGGGCCACGCCGAGTTGGCATGGATTTTTAACTGCGTCGCGCGGCTCGGCTGGCTCAATCGTATGACGCAGTTCAAGGAAAAAGCAGGCAAGCATCGGGAGAACGCGTCCGTTGGTCTGTATGCCTATCCCAATCTAATGGCCGCGGATATTTTGGTCTACCGCGCTACTCATGTGCCGGTCGGGGCCGACCAAAAACAACATTTGGAATTGGCGCGGGATATTGCGCAGAAATTCAACACGGACTTTGCTGAGCCCATCGCCAAGGCGGGATTTGAAGATGGGTTTTTTCCGCTGCCGGAGCCGCTGATAACCGGGCCGGCAACGCGGGTCATGTCGCTTAGAGATGGCTCGAAGAAGATGAGTAAATCCGAGCCGTCCGAGATGTCGCGCATCAACCTTTCCGACGATGCCGATGCGATTGCGAAAAAAATCCGCAAGGCAAAAACCGATCCCGAGCCATTGCCGAGCGAGCTTGATGGGCTCGATGGGCGTCCCGAGGCCGAAAATTTGGTGTGTATCTATGCCGCAATTGCCGAGATCGCACCCGAGCAGGTGCTCGGCGATTTTGGTGGCGGATCATTTTCCGCATTCAAGCAAGCGCTTGTCGAACTCACCGTCGAAAAAATCTCGCCGATCACAAATGAAATGAATAAACTCATGGCGAATCCTGGTGATATTGACGAAGTGTTGGCTGACGGATCGGACCGCGCCAATCAAATCGCCGAGCCGATCTACCGGAAAGTCAAAGAGATTGTTGGTTTTGTTGTTCGATAAGGCACCAGTTATGTTGACATTGCATTTTTTCCATTGCGGAAAAGCACTCTTACAACCCATACTTTAGCTTCGTGCAACAACCAAACACATGGCAGCCTGCGACCATGCCTCACCGAAAACGCAGAGTCTTCGAACAAGGACACCTTCGAAAATTTTTGGTCGTCGTTGACGAGACGCCCGAATGTGAAAGTGCGCTCACCTTCGCCGCGAACCGGGTTCGCCGGACCGGTGGTAAGCTAGCGCTTCTTTATGTGATCGAGCCCGGTGATTTCCAGCATTGGATCGGCGTCAAGGAAATTCAACGGGAAGAAGCTCTCAACAAGGCTCAAGCCGTCTTCAGGCTTTATGGCCGCAAACTTAAGAATATGGGCTTCAACGAAACGGAATATCAGGAAATTATACGCGAAGGGAACAAACCGGAGGCAATTGTTGCACTGATCGAAGAGGATGAGGATATTGCGATATTGGTACTGGGAGCATCGACAGACCCTGCCGGGCCGGGCCCATTGGTGTCCTCGCTCGCCGCCGGTAAATATGCCGGCGAATTTCCAATACCCATATCAATTGTACCCGGCGGCTTAAAACCAGAGGATATCGAAAACCTTGCTTAAATGCCGGTCCAATAATATTCGTTGATGATGGGGGCTGGACTTTTGCGCTTCTCGACCCAATCTGCTATATAGAACCATTCTAAGAAACACGAGTCGGTGCCGAAGACGGCCCCGGAGGCGATTATGTTTATTCAGACAGAAGCGACCCCAAATCCTGCGACCTTGAAGTTCATTCCCGGCCAGCCGGTATTGACCACAGGAACTCTGGATATCAGGGATAAGGAAACGGCGGGGCAAAGCCCGCTGGCTGAGCGCTTGTTTGAAATTGATGGCGTGACTGGCGTCTTCTTTGGTTCCGATTTCATCTCGGTCACGAAAGACGAGGGTGATTGGCAGCATTTGAAGCCGGCCATTCTCGGCGCGATTATGGAACATTATATGTCCGGTGCCGTGATCGTCAGCGATGCAGGGCTGGAATCGCCAGACGCGTCCGGCGAAAGCTTCGATCCGGCCGACGCCGAAACAGTCAACACGATCAAGGAGCTCCTTGATACACGGGTGCGCCCGGCGGTTGCTCAGGACGGTGGCGACATCATGTTTCATGGGTATCGTGACGGCGTTGTTTATCTGACGATGCGGGGCGCTTGCGCAGGATGTCCGAGCGCCACGGCCACACTGCGCCACGGTATAGAAAACTTGCTCAAACATTTCATTCCCGAGGTTCAGGAAGTCCGGCCGGTTTAGTTAGCCTATTGGCCGATGCCGAGCGCGCTGCCACGCCATTCATGCGCTTGGCTAATATTCTGCTCATTCCAGCGAAGCCATTCGCCCAGCGGAGCCCATCACCATGACCGGCAAACTCCCCAGTTCGGCGCTCGATCAGTTATTTCTGCAGGCACGAAGCCACAACAAATGGCATGACAAGCCGGTGGCGGATGAAGTGTTGCACGAGCTGGTGGATTTATTGAAAATGGGACCGACCAGCGCCAATTGCAGCCCGGCGCGCATCCTGTTCGTGAAAACTCCCGAGGCTAAAGCGCGCCTGTTGCCGCATGTCGCCGAGGGAAATCGGGAAAAAGTCAGTGCCGTACCGGTTTGCGCGATTATCGCGCATGACCTGCTCTTTTTTAATCATTTGCCACAGCTCTTTCCCCATACAGATGCGAAAAGCTGGTTTGAGGGTAATGATGATCTGATTGCGACGACCGCGTTTCGCAATGGCGGCTTGCAAGGCGCTTATCTCATTCTCGCCGCCCGGGCTTTGGGATTGGATACAGGCCCGATGTCGGGTTTCGACAATGCTGGCGTGGATCGGGAGTTCTTCCCCGAAGGGACGACAAAATCGAATTTTTTATGTGCGCTCGGATATGGCGATGCGGATGGTCTTTTCCCGCGCTCGCCGCGCTTTGCTTTCGATGAAATGGCGCGCATCCTGTAGTGCCACCAGAGTGTTTCTAGGAAAAGTGGGCACCGGTTTTCCGTCCGGAAACACGACAAATCAAAAGATTAGAGTGTTTGAGCGATTCAACGAAAAGCGAAAACACTCTAAAGGCGCCGGGTTTTTGTCATGAATATATTGGCCTTCGATACAAGCATGAAGGCGTGTTCGGCTGCGGTCTTGGCCGGCAGCGCGTCCCCGAGCGCATTGTTTCATACATTCGAAGAACTTGAACGGGGTCACATGGAGCGCCTTGTGCCCATGATCGAGCAGGTTATGGAAGAGGCTGGTCTGGCTTATCAAGATCTTGACCGGATCGCCGTGACGACGGGGCCTGGAACATTTACCGGCGTGCGAATCGGGCTTGCCTGCGCCCGCGCGCTCGCCTTGGCGGCGAATTTGCCGTTAGTCGGCGCAACAAGTCTGTGCGTTATGGCCTCAGCAGTCCGGGATCAGCTTGAAGCGTTGGCCGACGGCTCTCATTTGGACCGTCCGCTCGCGATTGCCGTCGACGCCCGCCGGGAGCAAATCTATTTCCAGCTTTTTTCGTCTGACCTTGCCCCGATGACCGAACCCGCCGCTCTAACCCTTGAAGACGCAGTCAATGAGCTCCCTCAGTGCGCCATCTTAGCGGCCGGGAGTGCCTCGTTATGTCTTGCCGAAATCGCGGATCAGTCGGGCCGGAAAGTGCGCGCGGTGGCGGTGAAGCTGCAGCCGGATGCGGCTGTTCTCGCCCGCCTTGCCCAGGATCTTGCCCCTGCACAAGAGCCGGTCAGGCCCCTTTATTTGCGAAATCCCGACGCCAAACCCCAGTTCGACAAAGTTCTGCCAAGACGGTGATGAGCAGATATCCTTCAGATGACATTTTTAAAAGATCGTGACAGCGGGTCCTGATCAGGAGCGAAGATCCTGACGATTGCTGTTGCGTCGCAGTGCCGCCGCCAGGGGACCGGAAAGGCGCTTTGCGAAGCCATAATTTCCGGGTTTCGCGCGCATGACATGGAGCGCTTAGTTTTGGAAGTTAAAGACCAAACCAGGGTGGCGCGTGGTCTTTATGATGCGCTAGGCTTCTCGATAGCGGGGCATCGTAAGGTCGATTGCCGGAAATCCCCTATGTTCGGCGGTGGCGACGCGTTAATCATCGTGCTGTCTCTTTCCAAGTGCGATGCCCCGACGGTGGACGCTTCCGTTCAGACAGCCTAAAATCGGTACGATGACGGTTCGATAATTGGATCAGATGGTTACAGACGTCACAAAGATGAGCCGCCTTGAGCGCATATGCGCCGAAAAAGGCATGCGGATGACCGACCAGCGGCGAATCATCGCGCGTGTTCTCTCGGACGCCGAGGACCATCCCGATGTCGAGGAGCTTCATCACCGGGTGAATGCGCTCGACGATCGCATTTCGCTGTCGACGGTCTATCGGACTGTGCGGCTATTCGATGAAGCCGGTATTTTAGAGCGTCATGATTTCGGCGATGGCCGGGCGCGCTATGAACAAGCAGCGCGAGAGCATCATGATCATCTGATCGATCTGAAAAGCGGCAATGTCATCGAATTCCGCAATGAGCAGATTGAAAAGTTGCAGGAAATTGTCGCCCGGGAACTCGGTTACAAGCTTATTGACCACAAGCTTGAGCTTTATTGTGTGCCCTTCGGCAAGAAGGACGAGTAGCGTGTGAAAATGTTGGCGCTCTCATGCGCGGCTTTTTTGACGCTATGGTATCCAGATAGGGTTGATCGATAATCAAATGCAAAGTTTGCGTGCGTTTCTCATTCTATCGAGTTTCTTCGCCTTTACCTTTCCGCTTATGCCAGTCCAGCTTGCTCTGTTGGCCTTAAACTCACGTCATGCGCGAACCTTTCCTCACTGGTATCACCGCAATGTTTGCCGCTTGCTAGGCATCCGTATCCATACTTATGGAGAGCTTGCACGAGACAAACCCATCCTGGTGGTGGCAAATCATGTCTCTTGGCTTGATATCCCTGTATTGAGCGCTGTTGGACCTGTGTCTTTCGTGGCCAAAAAGGAAGTCGCAAGCTGGCCGTTCGTCAGCTGGCTCGCCAAGCTTCAGCGGTCTGTCTTTGTGGACCGCACCCGGCGCAGCGGCACACGCCGCACGGCGGGCGAGATCGCCAAACGTCTCACAGACGGTGATGCGATTGTTCTGTTCGCGGAAGGGACGAGCAGCGACGGCAATTGCGTTAAGCCATTTAAAACGGCGCTGTTTGCCGCCGCTGAGTTTGGGTCAGATGAGAACGCTGAATATTGTAACGTGATCTATGCGCAGACACTTGCCCTGGTCTATACCCATCGTCACGGCCTCCCGCTTGGCCGCCGCGGCAGGTCCAGTGTCGCGTGGTTTGGTGATAAAGAGTTGGCAAGTCACGCTTGGTCCCTGCTTAAGGGAGGACCATTGGACGTTCATGTGAAAATAAGCGAGCCGGTGGATCTTCGGCAATTTCAGGACCGCAAAAGTCTTGCCCTTTATTCGGAAAGCCGTGTTCGAGACGACGTTATTTCACTCATTTCGTCGCGCGGCCGGCGCGCTACGCGGCCGCAAGAAAGCTAACAGACATGCGCCGAAGCCAAAAAGCACATCGATTGAGAAACGTCGCAAAATTGTCGACGGGGCGCGTGCCGGCGTCTAAAACCAAGCAAGTCTTTGTGCGAGATTGGGCTTGTCTGCCGGCGGCACTCTGAGGACGTAACGGAAATGACTGACCAAAAAAAACGGTTCTACATTAAGTCATTCGGCTGTCAGATGAATGTTTATGATTCTGGCCGCATGGCGGATATTATGGAGACAGAGGGTTACGTCGCGACCTCCGATATGGAGGATGCGGACATCGTCATTCTCAACACTTGTCATATTCGCGAAAAGGCTGCCGAGAAAGTTTATTCCGAGCTCGGGCGCGTTCGTCAGATAAAAGACGCGCGCCGCGAAGCTGGCAAAGATATGTTGATCACAGTGGCTGGTTGCGTCGCCCAGGCCGAGGGCGAGGAGATCGTCAAGCGGGCGCCGGCTGTAGATATCATTGTCGGACCGCAAACTTATCACCGCCTGCCGGAGCTTGTTGCGCGCGCTCATGGTGGCCAGCGGCACATTGTCGACACCGATTTCCCGGAAGAGGATAAATTCAAGCACCTGCCATTGGGGTCGCGCCGCTCGCCGTCAGCATTTCTCACCGTTCAAGAAGGCTGCGATAAATTTTGCACCTTTTGCGTCGTGCCTTACACGCGAGGCGTTGAATTTTCGCGTCCCGTTGCTGAGATTGTCGACGAAGCAGAGCGGCTTGTCGCATCCGGCGCGCGTGAAATCACGCTTCTTGGTCAAAATGTCAATGCCTATCACGGAGCAGCGCCGGACGGCGCAACATGCCGCCTCGCGGCATTGCTGGAGCGGCTCGGCCAGATCGAAGGGATCGAACGGCTCCGCTACACAACGAGCCATCCGGCCGATATGGATGAAGACTTAATCGTGGCGCATCGGGATCATCCGAAGCTGATGCCCTATTTGCACTTGCCGTTCCAAGCCGGTTCGGACCGTATATTGGCGGCGATGAACCGCAAGCACCGGGTCGCCGACTATCTGGCAATTATCGAGCGTCTGCGTGCAGTGCGACCGGATATTGCGCTCTCGACCGACATTATTGTTGGATTTCCCGGTGAGACGGATAAGGACTTCGAGGCAACGCTCAAATTGGTCGACACGGTTAAATTTGCGCAAGCCTATTCATTCAAATATAGCTCGCGTCCGGGAACGCCCGCGGCTCGTTTGGAGGCTCAAATTCCGGATGCTGTCAAATCCGAGCGGCTGCAGGTCTTGCAAGCCCAGCTCAAACGTCAGCAAATTGCATTCAATCAATCCTTTGCGGGCCGGACGCTGCCGGTGCTGTTCGACCGGCTAGGACGGAATGCTGGGCAGATCGTCGGCCGGTCACCCTATCTACAGGCGGTCCATGTGCCAGAGGGCCCGGAGTTGCTGGGCACGATTGCCGAGGTTGAGATTGTGACGGCGGGTCCTAACAGTCTGGAAGGTGTCGTAAACCATTAGTCCAAATGGTGTCATATTGTCTGCAAAGAACTCTGCTAGAAGGTTTTCTATAATCCATGGTTGAAACATATCGCACATCATCCGCCTCGCTCCGAGAAGGAGGCGATCTTTGACAAGCTTTCGTGGGCCGACCGCAACAGATGTGCCTGATGCGATCAACATTTCCGAGTCTGACGGACGCCTTGTTATTTCCTTCGCAGACAATAGGCTTGTCGCCGACCTTTTGGGCGAATATGACGCAAACCTGGCGATTATTGAGGATCGCCTTGGCGTGGAAGCCGTTGCTAGGGGCAATATGATAACGTTAAGCGGAACGGATGCGTCCTGCGCCGCCGCGAAAACGGTTTTGGAGGCGCTCTATAAGCGCCTAGCTGCTGGCGAAACGATTGGACAGGGGGAAGTTGAAGGCGTCCTGCGCCACAGCGGCGCGGAGCAGCCGGCCGGAACGAAGAGACGGCGGAATAAGGCGGATGAAAAATCCGAATCTGCAGATCAGGACGGCGCGACAGCGATTGAGCAAATCAGGACGCGACAGCGATTGATTACCGCGCGAACGCCAAAGCAAAGCAGCTATTTGAGAGAGCTTAGGGACAAGGAACTTATTTTTGCGACGGGGCCGGCCGGTACGGGCAAAACCTATCTCGCTGTCGCCTATGCGGCGGCATGCCTTGAGCGTGGCGAAACCGAACGGCTCATTTTATCGCGCCCGGCGGTGGAAGCCGGAGAGCGCCTTGGATTCCTGCCAGGCGATATGCGAGATAAAGTCGACCCCTATTTGCGGCCTCTCTATGATGCTCTCTATGACGTTTTACCGCCGGAGCGTGTCGAGCGGGGACTGGAGAGCGGCATAATAGAAATAGCCCCCCTGGCGTTCATGCGCGGCCGTACTCTTTCGCGCGCTATCGTAATTCTCGACGAAGCCCAAAATTGCTCGGCGATGCAGATGAAAATGTTTCTGACCCGTCTTGGGGATAGTAGTAAGATGGTGGTCACCGGAGATCCGACACAGATTGACCTTCCAGCAGGTCAAAAATCCGGTCTGAAAGAGGCAATTAAGCTCTTGGAGGGTATCGAGGGTATCGCACATATCGCCTTTACGAAGATAGATGTCGTGCGCAGGGCGCTGGTTGCCAAAATCGTCGAGGCCTATGAGCGAGCCTGATAGATCCAATGGATGACCCTGACCCAGGACCTGTATTCGACCCCAGACAAGGGATCGAGCCGTGCGGATTGGATCCCTCGGAGGAATCGGACTTAACCGTCGATATCTTGATGACGCATCCGGATTGGCGCCGGCTCGGCGCGATAGAGGATGAGATTCGCCGGCTCGTCCACGCTGTGTTTACACTATTGCCTTATGATGTCTCAAAACCATTGGAGATCGGTATCGTTCTCTCCTCGGATGCGGAAGTGCGCCGCCTTAACAAGATTTACAGGCGGAAGGACACGCCGACCAACGTTTTGTCATTTCCGATCGCAGATTTAGACCGAAACTGCCTGGAACAGAATTGCCTATTGGGTGAGGTCATTTTGGCGCTGGAGACGATTTTACAAGAAGCGGATGAGGCGGGAATACCGCCGCGCGATCATTTGAGCCATCTTATCGTTCACGGCATTTTGCATCTATTTGGATTGGATCACCAGACCGAGACCGAGGCCGCGCGTATGGAGGCAACGGAGAGCAATATTCTCCTCAATCTTGGCGTACCCGATCCCTACGCTGCAGAGCGAATGAACGCGAATTAACTCAATCGACGCATGAATTTGTAATGACCGACACAACCGCTATGAAATCCGACGTCCCAATCCACAGGACCTTATCCGACAATGACGGCCAGCCGACCTGGTTCGATCGCCTTAAAGTGTTGCTTGGCTTCAGAGAACCCTCTTCGATCCGCGAAACGATTGAAGATGCGCTTAGCAGTGAAGAGCGTTCGCAAGCGGCATTTTCGCCCGAGGAGCGTTCGATGCTCCTCAATATTTTGCACGTTGGCGGGCTGCGGGTGGACGATGTTATGGTCCCGCGGGCAGATATCATCGCCTTCGATGAGCAAAAACCGCTTGGCGAACTGCTTGGGGTTTTCGAAAAAGCCTGCCACTCCCGAATTCCAATCTATCGGGAAACGCTGGATGATCCGGTGGGCATGGTTCACATCAAGGACCTGATGAAGTGGATAACAAGTCAATCGGCACTGCCTCTAACCAGTGACGATCATGGCGAAGCCAAAATAAAACGAGGTGGCAATGGGGCTCTGCCAGATAAGGCAAGCAATATCGACTTGACGTGTGTCGATCTCAATCAACCTGTGGCCGCGACTAAAATTCACCGCGATGTGTTGTTTGTTCCGCCGTCCATGCCGGTCGTCGATTTGCTGTTGAGGATGCAAACAACCCACGTTCATTTAGCGCTTGTCGTTGATGAATATGGCGGCACCGATGGTCTTGTGTCCATTGAGGATCTCGTCGAGGAGATTGTTGGCGAGATAGAGGACGAGCATGATGTCGACGACAAGCCGCTTATTCGCGACGATCCGATCCGCGGCCTAATCGCTGATGCGCGCACACCCATCGAGGACTTTGAGGATGAGCTCAGCCTGTCGTTGCAATTGCCGGATCGTGATGACGATGAGGCGGAAACGCTGGGCGGGTTGGTGTTCTCTATGGTGGGACGCGTTCCGGTTCGCGGCGAACTCATTCGCCATCCAAGCGGACTGGAGTTCGAGGTCTTGGATGCCGATCCGCGGCGCATTAAGTCGCTTAGGATTCACAAAATAGACTCGGTGAAGTCTGGCGGAGACAAAACTCGGACCTAGTCCAAGACCGGGATTGGCGTCGGACGGCAAAATATTCTCAAACTTTTGCGGTGATCGCTTGCTCTTCAAGCTGAGATTCGGGATGACTTTCCGGCACTCAGAATTCAATCTACAAATTGGAGCATCTGGTCGAAGGGCGACGGCTAATCATGCGCAACTCTATTCAATCGATATCCCAGCTTGTCTCGTGGCGGCGATGGGGCGTGGCCTTTGCCGCTGGCGGATTGTCTGTTCTTGCGATGGCGCCCATTTTTGCCTGGCCTATCCTCTTCGCGACATTTTCGGTGCTTGTTTGGTTGCTGGATGGCGCCAACGTTCGGAACCTTGAACCTGCGACCGGCGGGAAGATTTTAGTGCGCCGCAATCTAGCGCTTATGTGGCGCGCCGGGGTGACCGGCTGGATGTTCGGTTTTGGCTATTTTCTGTTTGGTCTCTATTGGATCGGCGAAGCCTTCTTGGTTGAAGCCGACAAGTTCGCCTGGCTGTTGCCATTCGCAGTGTCTCTTATGCCGGCTGGTTTGGCGCTCTTCTACGGATTGGCCACGGCGCTATCGGCGTTGTTTTGGCGGCGCGGTCCTGCGCGTATCATCGCGCTCGCTCTCGGGTTTATGTTGGCGGAGTGGCTGCGCGGGAATCTTTTCACCGGCTTTCCGTGGAACTCTCTTGGTTACGGATTGACAGGCGCCGACGCCCTTATGCAATCCGCCGCGGTGTTCGGTATCGATGGGTTGGTGTTCTTCTCCATTTTGATCTTCGCCAGCCCCGCCATTCTGATGGACGCCAATGCAGGAAGTGCAGGGGCAATCCGTTGGCGTTTTCCGGCTGCCATGTTGCTGGTTCTCATAGTGGCGGCTTTCGCCGGACATATTCGATTAGGGGCGGCCCCAAGCGGTGCAACAGAAAACGTCCGGCTTCGCATTGTGCAGCCGAATATTCCTCAAATCGAAAAATGGAAACCGGACAATCGACATTGGATCTTTCAGCGCCATCTTGATCTCAGCCGGCGCAACGCAGCACTTGCTGAAGATGGGCTCGAAGGTGTCACGCATTTGATTTGGCCTGAAGCCGCATCTCCGTTTTTTCTTGCCGATAGCCAAGACGCGCTGCAATTACTCGCTGATTTGCTGCCTGCATCCGCGACCCTTCTAACGGGAGCCATTCGCGTTGAAACGGTTGGGCATACGGCATCCGGCCAAGAAAAGCGTAATATTTTCAACAGCATTTATGTCATGGATCATGAGGCGAAAATTCTTTCCGTCTACGACAAAATTCACTTGGTTCCATTCGGAGAATATCTGCCGTTCCAACAGATGCTTGAAGCGATCGGGCTCGAACAGCTGACACGTTTGCGCGGCGGATTCACTGCGGGGCCGGGGCCGCGTTTTCTAAAAGCGCCCGGACTGCCCGATTTCAGTCCGCTTATTTGTTATGAGATTATTTTTTCAGGTACTGTAAATAACGGGACAGTGCGTCCGGCTTGGCTGCTTAATCTCACGAACGATGCCTGGTTTGGAGAAAGCGCCGGTCCCCGTCAGCATTTCCATCAAGCCCGTGTCCGGGCTGTTGAGGAGGGGTTGCCGCTGGTCCGTGCTGCAAACACTGGCATATCGGCGATCGTTGACCCTTATGGGCGTGTCCTGCATAAATTATCACTCAATACGCAGGGCGTGATTGATGGCGTTTTGCCCAAGCCGCTGGCGGCGACCATTTTTAGTCAACATCGTGGTTTGATCCTATTCATTCTGGTGTTTGTCGCTATAGCCATGCTTATTTTTCTGTCCAAGGACGAAGGGGATGCGTTCCAATAGGAATGAGTTGGATTGCCATGGCGGGGCTTTTTTGCCGGCAAACTATGATGTCGCCCATCCCCGCATAAAATGATATTCAACATATTGGAAGCGAGGATCGTTTTTTGCAAAAAAGCTTGTTCCAACCTTGAACTTGCGTGTATATACCAACAAGAAACCATCCGAAACGAGATAGATCGTGGCCACATTGCCAGATAATACCTCGCAAACTACGACGTCAGACAAGGACAAGAGCGGATCGACTCCCAAAAAGCCGAATCCAATCGATGTCCACGTCGGCAGTCGGGTGAAGTTACGTCGAATGCTTGTGGGTATGAGTCAGGAAAAACTCGGCGACAAGATGAGCCTGACATTTCAGCAAATCCAAAAATATGAAAAAGGTGCAAATCGCATAGGCGCGAGCCGCCTTTACCAGCTTGCGAAAATCTTGGATGTTCCCGTGCAGTTTTTCTTCGAAGAAGCTGCACGACTTGACCCAGATCAGGGGCAACCGGGATTTGCCGAAGATGGCGGCGAAAATTTTCTCGTTGAATTCGTTAATAGCCGAGAGGGCCTTGAGCTCAATAAGTCATTTGTCCGGATCGCGGACCCCAAGATTCGCCGACGAGTCATCGATTTGGTCAGGTCCCTAAGTGGACAGGAGCAAAAAAAGTCCTAAAAGGCATTTTAGGGCACTCCAACTCCCCATTTCGGTTTTTTATGTCAGCAATGGGTGGCTGGATGACTTGACCCGGTGGTCAAAGCTTGCCAGAAAACCGCAGCGCCACGACGTCCTTTCTTTTTATTCTTCCGGTATTTTTTCCGTTGGGGGTTTCTGTGTCTCGAGCGAATTATCTCTTTACAAGCGAATCTGTCTCTGAAGGCCATCCGGATAAGATCTGCGATCAGATTTCCGATGCGATAGTCGATCACTATCTGGCAGCCGATAGCGCTTCCCGTGTCGCTGTTGAAACCTTGGTGACCACCAACTTAATCGTGCTGGCCGGCGAGGTGCGGGGACCCGATGATATTACGCATGAAGACCTTGAGCGAATCGCTCGCCAGCGCGTTAAAGAGATCGGTTGTGAACAGGCCGGATTTCACTGG
>BFAS01000156.1 GCA_008974985.1 bacterium MnTg02 | reverse complement strand
ATTGGGATTAACGCCTGCTCAGGTTACGCTCGCTTGGGTGATGTCTCGTGGCGATGATATCGTACCGATACCGGGAACGACCAAAATATCTCATCTCGAGCAAAATATCGCAGGGCTTTCCGCGCCTATCGACAAAGCTGCTCTCGATAGTCTGGGGGATGCAATGCCGGCTTCCAATGTTTTAGGCGACCGCTATCCATTAGGCCAAATGAAGCGGGTCGGCATTTGAACGATAACTCATAAAATCAAGAATGAGGGATGGCCGGCCATAAAGCTTGCTGCAACCAGACAAGCCGGCGCCGTTAAAGTGGTCCGCTGACGTTGAGGACAATCTTGTTGTTGATTGCAAGTTTTTCGAGCTGCCAGCAGGTAACCTCGGAGGACTCCGCACAAACTTGGCGAACCGCAGCGACATAGGTATTCGGAGTATTCTGATCAGAGACAAAGCCGCCGACAACGGCCCAGAACATTGGGTTCGGTTGCGGATGCAAATAGGCCACGTCGAATTCGATGTGATAGTGGCCTGTGTCCCCATGCATGAAATGTTCTTGAACGAAATGTTGCGCCATGGAAATAACTGTTGCGCGCAACTGCTCTTCCTCATTGGCGAGAGCCGAGAAGCTCGACAGGCTAATAATAAGCAGTGCGGATAGAATTCTCATGGCGGGTTGTTGCGCTGGGTATTCTCCCAGATTCTAATCGGATTTTAGACGGAGCAAGCCGGTCGTCCTCACGACGTTCCTGGCTCGGCCTCCACACAAGTTCCCTCTTCATCGGACCATACCCAGGCGGCCGGGCACTCAATGTCATGGTTGCAGGCTAGGCTGCTGCCCATTGTTATGCCCATCGCCACGACAGCACCCATCAGAAGCATGAAGGTCTTCATCAGTAGGATCCCTTTGCAGATATCAACCAAGTTTAACAAATAAGGGACTTTGGATAAATCAAATTAAGCAGTTATTGGAGAATATTTTCAGTTGAACGCAATAATTTCCGGAATTGGCTGGGCAATGAGAAAAATACTTCTGCCGTCTACCGTTGGAAAAAGTGTTTGCTAGGACTGCTCGCGCATCTCATGTACACTTTTGTGCGCACGCGTAAAAATGCCTTGAATGCCCAACTGTCTTATGTTTGGGTGCACGCCATTTCATGGGGCGTAGCCAAGTGGTAAGGCAACGGGTTTTGATCCCGTGATTCGCAGGTTCGATCCCTGCCGCCCCAGCCAGTTATTTCAATGACTTACACGGCGGCCGCGTTTCCATTCTGACTCATATCCCGTTGCCCATTCTGACTCACGTTCCCCCAGCGTTCTGATTCACCCATGCCCGGCGGCGTTTTGTGGCGGCCAATCTTTGATGCTCAGTGCGCTTCACATAGAGCCGATAGGCCGACGCAGTTTTGTGTGCCGATAGAGCCATTCCTTGCTGTTCGGTTAGCTCGGCATCGCCAAGTTCGGTGAGCCCGCCATGACGGCAGGCGGCAAGAGTGACATGGCTGGGCAGTCCAGCCATCTCCCGCGCGACGCGGATCATGCGGCGGGGGTGCCCGCCGACATAGGGTCGGGGTTCGCCACGCTTGGCGGACATCAAGACAATCGGTACGCCGAGCCGCGGCACTGTTGCAAGGTATTCCTCAATTTCCGGGTAGAACTGCTCGCCCTCATGCTCCAGCGGGTGCCAGACGACTTCGCCAGTCTTATGGTGGGTGATGCGAACGTGGTTCGGTCTTTCCAACGGACGATAGTGGGACCACGAAATCCAACCAGCCAGGACGTTTTCAGGGCGTTGTAACCATTCGAAGCATATCAGGGCGGCAGCACCAAGCGGGGCATGTCCGATCTCACGCAACAACGTAAAGGCAAGTGCATAGGCTTGTTCGCGGGTTGCTTCTTTGACCGTTCCTGTGGTCCTGACGCGCTCAAGTCCCACAAATGGGTTGTTATCAGGAAACTGTGCAGCGTAGCGGCGTTGAATTACTGTCCAGGCGCGGCGGGCTGTGTCCATTTCATGATTGGCCTGGCGCAGGCGCGGCCCGCGCGGGCCGACGCTCAGGCGCTCATAGAGCCGATCAACAGCGGCAGGCGTAATACTCATTAAAGGCAGATCGCCAAACCGCCTCCCGTCTTTGGTCGCAACGTCGCTAATCCGTGTCAGATATTTACGGTAGTCCGATTGTGAGCGCGTGCTGAGATTGCGGTACGGCGTTGATTGCAAATATCGGGCAATCCACCAATCAACGGTTCCGAAGCCGGGAATGAGGTCAAGATCTTTTACCGCACCGCTGCCAGCTCGGTATGAGTCTAGGAAACCATTAAGCCCCGTGTCTTCCGGATCATTTGGATGTCCGTCACAGCGGATGCATGCCGATGCATAGTCAGTTCCGAGGGCTTCGCGGGATAAAGGAAAGCCTGCTTCAATATCGCGCTGGGGCGGGTTCCAATAATACGCTGTAGCCCCGTCTTTGCGAGTCTTGGCAATCATATAGCGGGGCCATCCGGGCGGTTTCCTCAAAGCAATTCTGCGGCGTCTCTGAATGCCGCCTCTTTGCCGTGAAGCCGGTCTAGCGCTGCGTCCAGATCCTCCCGCAGCCATCGATCGCCCTTGCCGCTAATTCTGTGAGGCTCTGGGTATAGCGTGCCTACCGCACGACGGAAAGTCTCAACGGATGGTTCGTCGACATACGCCGCCGCTGTTGCGACACGCATTTGCCTTGGCCAGTTGGGGCTAACTGAAAAATGCCTCTGCCCTTTTGTGGCTATGGGTGAACTATCCTGTTGGCCCATCCTGCCTTGCCATTCCTCAATGGCCCTTCTTTTGCTTGGTAGATCGCTTTCGTTTCGTGCCTGAGCTACTTGTTTTCGTTTTGGCTAACTGGTCGCCGTGCTTAGCAGCCAACTCGACAACATCGTTGTGGCTGAGATCATCCCATGAGCCATTTGATTCTTCGACTTCCTTCTGCGTTGCACAGAGCGGTTCGAATCCAATTTGGTCCACAAACGGCACTAAATTCGATACTTCCTGAGCGGCAATTATTCGCGAAAGGTGCCCGTCAAGCCCATGCGCTCTATTTGACCGCTTGCACTGCGACGAAAGGAATTCGACAAGTTCTTTAATTGGAAAAATGCTGTATTTGTCCGATGAGGAATAGCCAGGGAATCCCGGCAGCGCTGGTTCCGCATGGCTTAGTGGCCAAAATCCGTAATCAGGGCGCTCAAGCGCGGATTCAAAATTCAGCATTGCGTCATTGTAAATGCTGGAAATCTTATACCCTTTAGATCCATCGTTGGACAGCATATCCAAGTCTTCAGCAAACCAATCTCTAGGGAAAAACTGACGAACTATTGATCCGAATATCATTAATATTAAGAACAGTGCTTCGGGATCGTCCGTCCATTTTTTCGGTTCTCGTTTATTAGCGGGCTTGTCAGGGAGGTTCTCTCGTTGCTCGTTCAACGAGAACTCTACTTCGACGGCAACGCGAGCAAGTAGCCAAGCAAGTGAGGTTGTGTGCTTGCCTCCATAGTTTCTATAAAGCTGTTCGCGATGCTCCTCCTCGGTCATGCGGGCTCGGTCGATCGCTTCGTTTATGGCCGTACCGATGCTTATTGATTTATCGGATGTCACCTGATTTTCCAGATACTCACGGACGGATTTTTTCGGTCGAAAGGCAATCTTTGAACCTCTAGGGCCTTCTGCATCGAGAGTGGGCCTCCCTATCTTGCTTTTCGTCTTGTTCATCGTAATTCCTTTTTGTTCCATAACAGGGAACAGAATGCTTGTAAAGACCATGGCTCTATGTTATGGGCTATTTCGTTCCCATTTGTGGAACGTTTTTAACAGCTTTATAGGCAAGGGCAATGAAAAAGGCAGAAGACATCCTAGATGAGGTCCCGATACACGTTACACCTGCCGGTTTGGTGAAATTGACCGATGCGGCAAAGTTTTATGACGTATCAATGAAGACCATGCGGAAGGTTGTTGAGCAGGATAAGCGCCTCTCCAAGATCCAGATCGGCGGAAGGATATATCTTCGATTTGAACAGCTACAACAGATAGCGATGGGCGAAACTTAATGTGTCAAATGACCCAAAAAGAAAGCCGCCCCGAATGGCATCGGGAACGGCATTTTCTTCAATCTCAAAATCATTTATCAGGCAATCGCAATTTAGTTACGTCACGCGTTCTCGTCAAGCGGTCTGCCACCTGGCAAAGAGAACGCAAATATGTTGGATGCGACTGTTAGAGCGCCGATCCCGACTGAAGGTTTGGGGGAACCTAATCTCGATGAGACGCGCGCATTTCTAACCGCTTTAGACCCCAATGTTGCGCAATTCACCTTCGCAACTTTCGATGATGTGGTGCTTCCCAACGGAAAGAAGCGCGGCCGCGGCGATCTGCTCAACAATTGCTTGGACGAAACTCTCGACGAATTGGCGCCGCGGCTAGCTGAGCTTAACGCTCAAGGCGCGGGCGTCTTTGTCATGATCAATGCCGGTGATGGCAAAGGCAGATCCGATAAACACGTATCGAGAGTGCGTGCGGTCTGGCAGGATGATGATCAAGGCTGGCAAGGCCGATTTCCGCTCCTGCCATCAATCGAAGTGCAAACATCGTCTGGAAAACACCAACGATGTTGGTTGACCAATGGGCTTTCGAACAAAGCGCATGCCACCGTCATGGATCGCCTGGTGGCAAGCTACGGCCACGACAAGAACGCAAAGGGTTTGTGTCGCGTACTTCGGCTTCCTGGATTTTATCACCGGAAGGGGAAACCGGTTCTCGTTCGTTTAACTTCATGCTCAGGCACCCGATACAGCCACCTGGAAATATTGAAGGCGTTTCCGCCTGTTGAGCGAACCAAAACGCCTGCGCGATCTTATCCGCAAAATGAGAGTGCCGATTTTGAAGAAGTCCGTGAAGCGCTTCGTTTCATCCCTACCGATGACCGCGCCGTTTGGTTGGAAATCGGCATGTCTATTAAAGCGCATTTTGGTGATGTCGGCCGCCCGCTGTGGGACGAATGGGCGGTGCGGTCCAACAAATTCGACAGCCGCGATCAGGACAAGGTTTGGCGCTCATTCAAGCGTGACGGCATAGGCATTGGCACGCTTTATCTCCGTGCCAAAGAAAGCGGATGGCAGCCTACAGTAAGCAATATTAGCAACTTTAGCGGCGGGCGTTCTCAGGTTTCAAAAAATGCGGAACTCAAACCTGAGCCGATCCCGCTGATTAGGCAACATCCTAAAGGCGAAACCTATCCAGTAGAGGCGCTGGGCTCTCTACTTGGTGATGCCACTATGGCATTCCACGAGGCCACTCAAGCGCCGATACCTTTGTGCGCAAACGCTGTTCTATCGGTCGCAACACTTGCCGTGCAGCCTCACATCGATATTGAACTCCCGACGGGGACGGCGGTGCCAGTCAGTGAATTATTTGTATCTATCGCTCCGTCGGGGGAACGTAAAACTGCAACCGACAAGAAGGCTCTAAAACCGGTTCGGCTACACGGGGCTAGCTTGTGGCAGAGATATGAGGATCAGCAAGAGAGTTACAGGATAGATAGATCCGCTTGGGAAGCCCAAGAAAAGAAAATATTGGCCGACAGAAAACTGGATCTCTCAGAACAAAAACTACAACTCCGTGCGTTAGGTCCGGCTCCAAAGCCACCCCTTAAACCTATCTTGACGGTTTCCGAGCCGACAACTGAAGGAGCGGCGAAGCTCCTGATGAATGACTATCCGACGATAGGTATTTTTGCGAGCGAGGGAGGTCAATTCGTTGGGGGGCACGGTATGGCGGACGATGCCAAGCTTCGAACGGCTGGTTTTTACAGTCGCCTCTGGGACGACGGCACATTGGAGCGCGTTCGCTCTAAGGAAGGTGCCAAAGTTTGCAGCGGTCGGCGTCTCAGCATGCACCTCCAAGTTCAACCCGGCGTAGCAGCAAAATTTTTCTCAGATCCCATCTTGATGGATCAAGGGCTGCTATCGCGCATCCTCGCAGTCTTTCCGGAAAGCGCTATGGGCACACGCAAGTGGAAAGACCCAAGCCCGGAGCACGAGGCGGCGATCGTACGATATTGCGCGCGCATTCAGGAAATCTTTAGCAAGCCTTTGCCGCTGTCGGAGAGTGATTTTCTCGGACTTGAGCCAAAGCCTCTACCAATGTCGCGAGAGGCCCATAGGCTTTGGATCAGGCTCGCAGACCATATTGAAAGCCAGCTCGGCCCCAACGGAGCGATGGAGCTAATTTCTGGGATTGCCAACAAATTGCCTGAACATGCGGCTCGGATAGCGGCAGTTGTGGAATTTGTTGAAAACGAAAATCCCGAGATGATCGGCGAACAGCGCTTCAAAGACGCGATGATGATCGCACAATATTATGCCGGCGAGACCTACCGAATTTACGAGATGACGCGGGCGGATGCGGGCCTCATGGAGGCTCAGCGGTTATTAGATTGGATTAATGAAAAATGGCCACTTATCGCGTCATCCTCTGGGCGGGATGCAAACACGATTTCCCTCGTAGACATATATCAATCTGGCCCCAACCAGATGCGCTCCGCCAAGGTGGCTCGTAAGTTCATCAAAATCTTGGCTGAACACGAGCATCTGATCGAAAAACCAGATGGCCTTGTTATCAAAGATAAGGATGGCAAAGAGCGATTGCGCAAGGAGGCCTGGCATATCGTAGGGAGGGTGCAATGACCTTCCCCTTCGTCATATTCGATCCCGGTTCCAAATTTCTTAATCGGAGTTCCACCGCCGCTAATGTTGCTAATCCTGCTAATTCGGAATTCGGCGATGAGAGTTCGGACCCTGCTAATCTTGCTAAATCGCTAATTTCAGACTTGCGGATTAGCAAATTAGCAGGATTAGCGGCCTCGGATCTCGATAGCGAAAAATTTGCAGAGTTCGAAGAGCGCGCCGCAATTCTCGAATTCGAAGCTGGCTTAACGCGACAAGAGGCCGAACGCCGCGCGTTGATCGAGCTTGAGACGATTCAGAAGGGAAACTGAACATGAACGGGACAATTGAATGCGAATTTATCGGCCGTCTGGGTCAACCGCCGGACCTCAGGACCGCGAAAAGCGGGAAGGAATGGCTTTGCCAAACTGAGACAGTGCAAGGCGAGACCCATGATCATCAATAGGGGCCTGAGATCGATGAAAGACGAAAACCGGTTGTCGCGCATTCTGGAGGCGACAAAGGGGCTTGGCCTCTGGGGACGGCTTGATCTTCTAACCGATGCGCTCGCCGTCATTGTCCGCGCCAAAGGCGTGAAGCGATCATCGGAGGCAGGCAGTTATGTTCGACATAAGCTTGCGATATCGCTCGCACAAACGATGAGAAAGTTTGAAAGGCGGTTTCCCGATGAGCCTGAAGCAACCGAAGAACGACCGAAACTATTGCACTGAAGGGGCTCACGATGGCGGGTAACACCACAAAACCGCGCACAAACAAAAGCGCACCCCGGGCAACCAAAGCCCGCAAGGGTGCACGGGCTGCGGTGACGCCGAAAGAAAGGCCAGCCAAGCGCGCCAAGGCCAAGCAAGCGGAAAACCCAAAGCAGGCAGAGCCTAATAAAGGGGGCAGGCCGACGGATTACACAATAGAGCTTGGCGAACTGATCTGCGAGCGCGTCAGAAACGGCGAGACGTTCGAATCAATCGCCAAAGATCCGACGATGCCCAGCAAGAACACGCTTTATGTTTGGCGGCGAAAACACCGGGAGTTTGATGACGAATACGCGCGCGCGAGAGAAGAAAGGGCCGATTCCCGGTTTGATGAGATCTCGGGAATCAAAAAGCAAATGCTGGACGGCGACATCAAATCCGATGTTGCCCGTGTGGCCATCGATGCCCTCAAATGGCAGGCCGGCAAGGAACAGCCGAAAAAATATGGCGACCGGATCACGCAGGATCTCAATATCAAGAACTTTGACGATTTGACAGATGTGCAGGTCCGGCAGTTGCTTGATCGCGTTCGCGAAATGAACGCCCAATCAGTGCAATGAGCCTAG
>BFAS01000155.1 GCA_008974985.1 bacterium MnTg02 | reverse complement strand
CCACCTATCAAAACACCATTCGCTACGGCTTGGAGGATGAGCGCATTCATGCCCTGATCCTTGGCTATTGGCATACGATCATCACGCCACCCATGGTGTTCGCGAAACTGACCGCCGAGGTCGTCGAGGATTGCCGCGCCAAGGGAATAGACAAGCCGGTTGTTGCCTCTCTCGTCGGCGATACGGAAGTCGAGGAGGCTTCGGAATATCTCTACGAGCGCGGCATTGTCGCCTACCCCTATACGACGGAAATCCCGGTCGAAGTGCTCGGCGCCAAATATCGCTGGGCGCGGAACGCGGGATTGCTGTAGCTGCGGGTAGAAATCTCAGCCCAGCACAGTTCATACCAATGGTCCTTGAGTTTGCCTCACGAACGATTAGCGACCAATGGCAAGCGCGACTGCGTGGTCCGCGCCTGATAGTGCGTGAGCCTGCGTGGCGCTTGAACGCCCATCGGTCATTACAAATGACCGATGGTATTAGACATTTTTTTTGGAGAATATTGGAATCCGCACTTCGCCGAAATAACGGCACAGCGGTCGCATAGGCGTTGCCGCTTGCGTCCGCCCGATGCGATCAGTGGCGCCGAGAGGGCACGATATGCGCGCGCCATCCCTTGCCATCCCCATAGGCGACCGTCTGTTGACGTTGATTTGTCCAAAAGCGGACGGTGGTGTGAACGCGGTCAAAAATTTCACCAATGTCGAGGCCCGGGGTAGCAATATGCGCCAGAATAGCCCGCGCGAAAGGGCTCCATGGCTTGTCGCCGTCAAGCGCCACCGTGCCATGTTTGGACGCCGAGACAATTATGGTTTCATTGGGTGCATCGATGGGCGCGAGACAGGGCACGCCGCGCCGTTTCTTATTGATTGTATTGTCGACCGCCAGGCCCACCATGGGCAATTCCGCCAATGGGCCATCCCGGCACGCATCGAGAATAATGAGCCTCAGCTCACGAGCTTCACCGACCGCCTGGTGAAGCGCATCTAGTTCGATCGCCTGTTTGGAATCGCCAAAAGCGGCGTCGCGCAATTCCGCATCAATTGGGAGAAGATAGTTCTCACCATCGATTTGCATACCTAATCCGGCAAAATAAACGACGGCCTGCGCCGCTTGTTTGGCCCTGGACCGGAACTCATCCAGTGCCATACGCATCTGAGCCGAAGTTGCATCCAGTTTGAGCGCGACATAATCGAAACCGATGGCTTTGAATTTGCGGGCAATCGCGCGCGCATCATTGGCCGCCTTCGAAAAGCGTGCGGTGCTCTTATAGTTCGAATTGCCAATAATAAGAGCGACCCGGTCACCAGCCGTGACGGACGGTGTCCAAACGAACAAGAGGATGGCGGCACAGAAAATGGATTTCATATGACGTCTTTATTTCACTATGTCTTTTTGCCGTATGACTGCACCAAAATGTTTTATTCCATCGGTCATTAGAAATGAGCTATGGGCGTTCAAGCGCCACGCAGGCTCACGCACTATCAGGCGCAGGCCACGCGGTCGCGCTTGCCAAAGGAAGTTAAGAGTCAATCCAAATTCCTTTGGTATTATTCATAATGGATAGTCGCTATCGTGGCGAGACGGTTTCAACGCGGCTTAGCCGATTATTTGACTTTGACCGCGCGGCGCCTGCCGTTCCTGGGCGCTGCGACTCTGGCAAAATGAGCTGACCTCGAGTCATCATTACGGCCCAGCGCATTGGCGTTATGGCACAGAACACAATCGCCCTGATCAATCTATGATGTGATAGACGGGAGCCTTCTCCATTTCCCACTCTCCGGACTCCTGGTCGTAGCGGGACAGCGTGAAGCAATGCCAATCGGTGTCATCCAGCTTCGGATGATCAGCCCGATAGTAATAGCCCGGCCACCGGGTTTCCTCTCGAAACATCGTGTGCTGCGTCACGCTTTCCGAGGCCAAGACCCGGTGTTCAAGCTCCCACGCCCTCATAAGCTGGTGAAGGTCTTCGGCCCCGAGATGGACGAGGTCTTCCTTCAGCATCTGCAACAATTCAAGCCCACGCGTGAGCAACGGTGTGTTCGTCGTGTAGTGGGCGCTGATACCGCCGACATATTCGTCCATAATCTTCTCAAGACGCTGAAGACCATGAAGCGGCAACATATAACTCGGCGAAACCGTTCCGCCGACGATCTCGTTGCGGCCGACCTTGTAGTTCTCCAAGGGCTGGTACACAACCTTCTTGAGATTTTCGTACTCCTCCTCATCGATCTGTGGCTCGTCGTTGCCCAGATCGGTAATGTACCTGACCGCCGCCTTTGCGGCGATCCGGCCTTCCGCGAAGGATCCGGAAGAGAATTTGTGGGCGGTGCCGCCGATGGTGTCGCCGGCGCCGAACAGTCCATCGACGGTCATCATCCGGTTGTATCCCCACTGGTATTCGTCGGGTGCGTAGTCCTCCGGTCCGCTCGCCCATGCGCCGGAGCACGTGGCGTGGGAGCCCATGACGTACGGCTCGGACGTGGTCAGCTCGGGATTTGTTTCCTTGGGATCAATGTTCTGAGAGGCCCAGACGACCGCTTGCCCAATCGTCATGCCGAGGAAGTTCTCCCAGCCAACGGTCTCCAGGTGCGGATCTTTGAAGGCTTCCTTTGTCACCATGCGGATCGGGCCTCTGCCGGCCTTGACCTCCTCCAGAATGGCGTGGTTCCGCAGACAGGTCGGCACCGGGTGGCGATCAATATAATCGCCAACGATTTCCTTGGTCTGCTCGTACCAATTGGATTCGTATTCGTTGCCATACGCGTTTTCGGTGTACGTCTTGAGGTGCAGGAAGTAGGCCCCGACCGGGCCATAGCCGTCCTTGAATCGGGTGAGGACGATCCGGTTCTCCATCTGCGTCATCTTGGCGCCGACTTGGATCGGCAACGCATAAGCAGAAGCGCTGCTCCATGGGGCATACCATGTTCGTCCCATGCCTTCGCCGGTTGAGCGGGGTTTAAAGATGTGCGACGCACCGCCAGCGGCGACGATGACGGCCTTGCCGCGGAAGACGTAAAAATCCCCGGTGCGGACGTTGAATCCGACGGCCCCGGCGACCCGGTTGGGCTTCGTCTTGTCCATCAGCAGATGGGTCACCATGATCCGGTTGTAGATTTCCGTGGCGGCCTTCCTGGCGGCTTCGGCGACAATCGGCTTGTAGCTTTCGCCGTGAATCATGATCTGCCACTTGCCCTCGCGCAAGTACCGCCCGGTTTCCGGGTCCTTCATGATCGGCAGGCCCCATTCCTCGAACTTGTGCACCGTCGCGTCGACATGGCGTGCGATATCGTAGCCCAGATCTTCGCGCACGAGACCCATGAGGTCGTTCCGGGCGTAGCGGACATGGTCCTCGGGCTGGTTCTCGTCCCACTGCATGCCCATGTAGCAGTTGATCGCATACAGGCCTTGCGCGACAGCGCCGCTGCGCTCGATGTTCGCCTTCTCGACGCAGATAATCTTTAACTCGCGCCCCCAGTACCTGGATTCATACGTTGCCCCGCAGCCAGCCATACCGCCGCCGATAACGAGGATATCCGAATCCACGAAAACCGTTTTTCTGCTTGTAAACAGGCCCACTAGACCACCCCTTTCTTGAGTTGATCCGGAGTGAGCGCGGGCAGCGCATCGATGTTGAGGGCCTCGGGTTCGTGCGCGAGTTCCTGGGAATTCAGCGCATCTGGGCTGGGTACCGGGTAGTCAGACGGTGACTTGATCGATCCCCATGGCGTGGTCCTGATCGGGGAAACGAAATTCTTTTCGCGGCCATCCCTGAACTTGACTTTCCATGAAACGGTTCCCTTTTCCTCTTCCCTGAGCACACGGACACTATGGCCCATGGGGGCGAATTCGGCATAGCCGCGCACATCAATCGCATGTTGCGGACAGGCCTTCACACACGAATAGCACTCCCAGCAAAAATTGGGCTCTATGTTATAGGCCCGGCGGTAGGTGGTATCGATGTGCATAATGTCGGAGGGGCAGATATCCACGCAAAGTCCGCAGCCGTCGCAACTCGTCATATAAACAAATGTCGGCATGATTTTACGTTATCTCCTGTATCGAAGACCGATGATGGGCAAATTAAAAATTTCGGGGCTGTTGGTGGGTGCTGCCAAAAATTTTGGGGGTTTCGGCGGGGGCCGGCAGGTTGCGCCTCGAACCGTTTGCCTGTTCCACGCGTTTCTGGAAGGCCGCTGCGGGCTTGAAGAACATATGAGAAAACTTGGACCACGGAATTGATCCAAATAACACCGTCGTAGCGAGGAGATACAGAGCCAGGAGCACGTTGGCCCAGCCGGTGTTACCCGTCGTTTGCACATACGCCCATATTAGGCCCAGCGTCACGCTCGCCAGAAGCGAAACGATGAACAGGTCAGCGCGCACCAGGCGGAACGGTGAATTGCCCTCCGAGGCGACGTCGGCGCGGATGAAGAACCAGAACCAATAGCCGCCGAGGCAAACCATCAGGGCCCCGATGGTCCACAGTGCCGGGAGAATGGCGGGCGCCTGGGGGGCGGGCGTCGGGTAGGCAAAAACCATGATGGCGGTTGCAATGACATAAGCCAGAAAACCGTACATTGTCAGGAGGTGGGAAATTCTGCGCTGCGGATTGCAGAATTCACCGGAGGTCAGGCCCTCCACCGCAGCGGTCTGGATCGCCAGGGACACCATTTCCCCGCCGCTGACCTGCCGCGTCCCTTTAGCTTTTACCTTCTCCCAATTGTTAAAGAAGTACGTGGCGCTCTTCTTATGCACGATGTCGAACAGCGTGCCGCCCACAACCAGGAGGATCATGACGACGACGAATGTCTGCATGATGGCAGGTGGTATGGACGCTGAGAGCTCGGCGAAGGGATTGATGGCAAACATTAGATTACCTCCCAATACGAGCCCGTTCCGAAATCGCCGGAGCCAACGACACTGTGGTCGCCCCGCCGCCCTTGCAGCCATCACATTTATCGGTACGTATGAATATCGGCATGTGCTCCCCTCGATGACAGTGTTGCAGCGTCTTGGCGTCCCGATATCCGGTCTCAGAAATTCGAACCGTAAGGAATTGTCGACACCAATACCGCTTCCGGCAAGATCCAGATTCGGGTTCTACAAAGCCCAGTTCACTGGTTCTGCGGCGACCCCTAAGCTCGGCGCAACGCTATTCCGCATCGCGGGCCATCAGAACATTCTTTCAAATTCATTCAATTGAATAATATTCTTATCTCGAAGAGTCAAAGTTACATAGCAACATTTTCTGCAAATCGGATCATTTGTAGGAGAACGGCGTTTCGCCAACCGGATCGGTTAGGACACATCGTCCCATTGGGGCAATAAGCGCACGATCTCGTCATGGCCACGGTTTTTCGCGACGTCAATGGCAGTAAACATATTATGGTCCACGGTTGTGAAATCGGCACCGCGCTCATCGAGGAGTTGGACGAATTTCAGCTCTAGGGTCTTTTCGATTTTGATAGAATCAAAATCAGACCCTACTCTTTGTTTTACCGTGCAACTTAATCGGAAGCACTCTAGGCCGCCTTCACGCCCGAATAATAGTCCTTCAGGATAGCGACAACCTCCGGCCGGCTAAACTCCAGTGGGATATCATCACCGGCCGAGAGCATCTCGCGCTGCTTGGTGCCGGAAATCGATATCCGCTCTTCAGCGCCATGGGGACACGTCTTAGCCGTTGCCATGCCATAGCACTTCTTGCAATAGAACGTGACGCCGATCTTCAACGGTTTGGTGACAAGAGCGCCGTCCCATAGCTCGTCAAATATGTGTTGGGCATCGAATGGCCCATAAGTGTCGCCGACACCGGCATGGTCGCGCCCGACAATGAGATGTGAACAGCCGAAGTTCTGGCGGATCAGGGCGTGGAACAGCGCTTCGCGCGGACCCGCATACCGCATTTCAATCGGGTAGCCTGCAAGAATCACCGAGCCGGGAACGAAATAATTATCGATCATCGCCTGAATGGCCCGCGTGCGCACATCGGCGGGAATGTCGCCCGGTTTGAGCTTACCCAGAACCTGATGGATAAAGACGCCGTCGGTGACCTCTAGCGCGATCTTTACCAAATGCTCGTGACTGCGATGCATCGGATTGCGGGTTTGGAAAGCGGCTATGCGCGACCAGCCTTTTTCCGCGAATAGAGCGCGAGAACGGGCGGTAGAAATATACAGCTCACCATATTTCTCTGGATAGACACTTTCCGAAAGCACCGAGACAGGCCCCGCCAGATTAATGTCGCCCTGCCCCATAACGGTCACGACACCCCGATGGGCTTGATCGGTCGTGCGGTAAACATGCTCGCATTCCAAAGTTCTATCGATGGAATATTTGTCCTCGACGCAGATGATGCCGAGCACCTCGCCCGTCTCGCTGTCCGCCAAGGCCACATCCTCACCAAGGACGATGCCGCCGGCGGTGTCCTTATCGCAAGACAGGGTGATGGGGATAGGCCAAAATGTTCCGCCGGATATCTTCATAT
>BFAS01000154.1 GCA_008974985.1 bacterium MnTg02 | reverse complement strand
CAGAGCGTGCATGCCGGCTGGACGACGCCTGCATGATTGGCGCCTGTCGAGAATGTGACGTTGATCGGAGGCCGTTCGGCTTTTTTGCCCAACGCCTCAGCGGCTTTTTCGAGCGCCAGCAGTTTGGGCAGTGGCGTTTCGTTCGGGTAGGGCACGGGTCTGAGCATACGTTGTGCACGCTCCTCTCCGACGGCAAGCGCCGCATCGCCAACGAGCGGTTCCGGCCAGGCGGAGTCTTCCCAAACACGCGGGTCGAGGGTTAGTGAGACATTGGCATTGATAAGTGATGTGCCGCCGAGACCGCAGCCGACAAAGACGTTGATGTCGTCGCCCATTCTTAGATCATAAAGTCCGAGCCGGGAGCCGGTATGATTTCCGCCGGACGTGATCTGGAATTCCCGTTGCGCCTCCAGCGGCCGGTCGGGAAAGTTGCCGATCGTGAATTCCTTGCCGCGCTCGAGCACGCAAACCTTCTTTCCGCATCTTGCGAGGCGGGAGGCTGCGACACCGCCGCCATATCCGGACCCCACGACAACAACGTCGTAGCTCAGTCTCAATTCCGAAATAGATTTCGACAGCTGCCTCATGACTTCCTCCCTGCACGCACGCGTACGATTTGTTCGATACTCTTAATCAATCATCAGACATATTCCGGCGCAGTTCCATAGAGGCCGCCGCAGTAAGTGGTGGGAGGCTCAGAGGTCCTTATATGCAAACATGCTCGATTGGCCTATCATAAGTATTAGAATTAGGAAAAGCCAGTAAACGACGGTTTTCGGATTATAATTCCGGATCCGTTCTGTCGTCGAAGCCCGGGGGGGAGAGTATGTCGACCGGCCGCAATCTCAGAACATTTCCCAAGATGGTGAAGTGGTTCACTCCGCTATTGTTAGTGCGGGCTGCATTCCGCGACATCGTTGCACATCTTTTTGGGCAATATGCCGACCAGCGAGTGACCCAGCATCTTTCGGACCCAATCCCAGAGGATCCGGATCAGCAAAAACAATTTGCCAAGCGCTATGACTATTCTAGCGAGGCCATTGGCGAAGACCCGTTTTGGGTGGATTACGCAGCGGATCTTGGTGATGGGTTCGATCCAACCTATGCCGTTGCCTACATGCTTGCCGCCGGCAATTTGAACGACACTACAGATCCGGACACAGGCCGGATCCAGGGCATTAGAGATTTACCCGACGGCAATGAGTTGAGACATGGCCGCATCATGATCATGGGCGGTGATCAAGTGTACCCGTGGCCGTCACGAGAGGAGTATGAGAGCCGGCTCTGTACACCGTACAAACTCGCAATGCCGGAGCTGCCGGCTGATCCCGCGACCGGCCAGACACCAGAGGCGGAGCGTGATTTATTCGCGATTCCGGGCAACCACGATTGGTATGACGGCCTTGCATCATTCGATGATTTGTTCTGCGGTGCGCGCAGCGGCCAATCAGGGCGGCAGAGTAAGCGAATTGGCGGCCTTCAAACGCGGCAGCACCGCAGCTATTTCGCAATCAAGCTGCCACATGATTGGTGGATCTGGGGCGCCGATATCCAACTCAACAAATATCTCGATAACGGCCAGTTGGAATATTTCCGAACGGTCAGCAAGCAGATGGGACCGCAGGATAAATTCATCCTGTGTGCAGCGCAGCCGAGCTGGATCTATTTTGGTACCGCACAGGAAAAATACGCCAGGGAAAACCTCAGAAATCTCATCGATATACCGCTCCAGCGCGGCGCCAAGCTCTGTGCCATCTTGTCCGGCGATACGCACCATTACAGCCGCTACAATGAGAGCGAAAAACTCGGAAATTTCAACCTCATTACCTCAGGTGGTGGCGGTGCCTATACGCACGGAACACATCAGTTGAAGCCGGAAATTAATTTCAAATGGGTCGGCGAAGGCGTCAGTTTCAAACTGAATAAACTTCTAAAACCTGGAAAAGCCTCTGCCGACGGCGAGCCTACCTCCCGGCAGACGAAAAAGCCGGCCTGCTATCCGAGCAAGCCAGCCAGCCGCCGCCTAGCATGGGGCAACACTGCATTTGCGTTTAGAAATAAGATGTTCTGTTTCGCAATTGGCCTGATTTATTGGATGCTCACATGGACGTTTTCTGAGTTAAACACAGCAGATGCGGTTATCAGAATACAGATTCCGGAAACTTTTGAAATTACACGCGGCGTTGATCTGAAGTCTTTTCCACTCGCCTTCGATGCGTTGGAGGATACGGAGGAGCCGGAACCTGTCGAATTTTTCATCGAACGTACGAAAGATTTCCAAAACTGGACGCTGGTGATGGGTAGGGTGTTCGTCGAGGAATTGAACGCACCTGGCGGCATGCTCTCGAACTTTTTCCCGGCAGTTCTCAATCTTGTGAAGTACGGCATACAGCTGTTGATGATTGGATTGGGACATAGCCCAGGGGCTTCCGTTTTCCTGCTTGGTACCTGGTATGTGTTTTTTGCGATTGCCGATACGAAGAGGGTTGATGCGGGCAGAGTGTGGAACAAACGGGTTCTCGGGACGGTGCACTTCCTGACACACCTCTTTTGGATGTGGGTTCTCTACTGTTCGCTCATTTATATAAACCACAGCTATCTCAAGGATATTTTTTATGAGTTGGCCGGCCCGGACAATTTCCTTTTGTTCTTGCCAAAGGAATTATGGCCGGATCTTATTTATCCTCTTGAGATGATTCCGCTTGGAGGACTCATTGGAGGTTTTATCTTTGGGGTATATTTGTTCGGCACCCATCTGCTGGCGAAAATCCATTCGGACTGGACCTTTTCGGCCCAGCGGACCACAGGCTACAAGAATTTTCTGCGCATGTGCTTCGAGCCCGACAAACTGACCATCTACCCGATCGGTTTGGATTATGTGCCGCGCCGCCGCGGCTGGCGCTGGTCAAAGAATCCGGCACCAGGCCGCCCGAAGGTTGAGCCTCGATCCGCTTTGAAGCCGCATCTGATAGAAGGACCGATAGTGATCCGGGCAAGTGAGGTGCGCAACTTTCCTCGCGATTAAGAGGGGCAGACCTTCGTATTGAGCCGATGGCTAGCGCATTTTCAGGAAAAGTGTGTGCGGTTTTCCGCCAGGAAAATGCGTAGAAATAAAGAGATCATTTTCAGGAAAAGTGTGTGCGGTTTTCCGCCCGGAAAATGCGTAGAAACAAAGAACTAGAGCCCATTCGATGAACCGGGTTTCATCGAATGGGCTCTAGCGGACAAACTTGTTGAAATCGAATTCCACGTTTGTTGAACGGGTGTGCCGAGCCTGGTGTGTTAGCTCAAAGCCGCACCATCGCATGGGGTAAACGCCTCATATAGTCACTCTCTCAAGGGTTGAGCTATCTCCGTTGTTAAAACTTCGAAGCCCTCCGAAACTCGTCTGCTATTGATTGATCCACTTGTTTCAACAACAAATATTTTCTGACTCCAGTCTTCATTCTGAAACCCAATCCCCTATTTGTCAGAACCGCGAGAGTGAGAAAGTTGTCCTCGGTTACATAAATAGAATCAAGTTCATCATTAGCTAGATTGTTATCAATCAGGTTTTGGAAAAGTATGTCACTTGGACCTAATAAGGCCTGTAGTCTTAGCCGGTTTGGGGATATGAGAAATTCATCTTTCCGGATTCTGAACTGATACCGTTTCTTGGGATAATGTTTTTTGCCGGTTTCTGTATAGGCTGTCCATCCTTGTGCCTTGAAATCTTGTATCGGACTTGATGATTGGGGGAGTGCCGAATGAGTGAAAGTGAAAACTGCGAGGGCAGCACCCATCATCACTGTCAATGAAAAATTATTAAAACGCGACATTACTGCCTCCCGGTTCTTGAGGTTCTGAATTGTAACACAATACCGCTTTCGGTTACGGATCAGCGAAAACAATTTATCGAGCACTATGACATTTCTGGGGTAGGCCTTCGTTTTGCGCTGAGCAATATTTTCATTAAGTCAGGTGAACGCCGGCTTGCGCTTCAGAAAGCCATGGGTTGGCGGCATCGCGAGGGCGAGAAAGTGTGAGCGGCGCAATGAGCTTGTACCGATATTTCTGTTGCGCGTGCGTTCTAGGGTCTTTTCGTTTTTGATGGAATCAAAAACAGACCCTAGTTCTTTGATTTTACGTGGCTCATTTCGGAAAACCGGTTTCCATCCCCGCCTTCGCAGGGACATGCTTTGTCCGGAAGCACTCTAGTTAAAGTGATTGCAGAACGGCTAATGGCGAACAAACTCAAGATACGGCAAAGCCTCAAAGCGAAATATGCCGAGCCGTTGAACCCGGACCTTTTCGACATGCCGGCTCTCAATGTCATGTTGTGCAATTTAGAAATTCGGAAAGGATATTATTTCGACCGAAGGAAGGATGTGGACGGCGCTATAAACCTCCGGCGATCGTGCCAGGCTCATCGATAACCGGGCGTTCGCGGCCTATATTGCTCCACATCGCAAGAGGGAATGGATTGTCTATGCCAAGCGTCCGTTCGCAGGATCGATGGCAGTGCTCGCGTATCGCTCGCGCCATACGCACCGTGTTGCCCTCTCCACCAGTCGCCTGAGCGCGCGCGGATGAAGGGCATCACCTTCAAGTAGAAATATAATCGAGCCACGAGAGCGAGCCAATTAACGCACTCCATCACTCCATAAATTAGCTGACCGATATCCAACGTTACCCCACACTAAGAACGTCATCGGACACACTCCCATTTATTAACCTTATATTAGGATTGGTTAATATTCGGTTAACGATGCACATTTAGATGATCCGCAGAATACCGCTTAGTTGACCGTAAGCCGGGTTTTCTAGCTCTGGCGATTTTGATTTGATCGCTGGAAAGTGTTTTGGGCCAGCCGCCGAACATGCCTTGAGAGCCTGGAACTCAGGCCGGTCCTTCTTGGCGCCCGACGTTGTCTCTGAAACGATCTCATCGCGGAGTGGCGAATTTTTCCGGGCAGCAATCTTCGCCCCGGCGGCTTCGACGACGTGAACGATCAAAGCGTTGGCAGGCCAATTCAGACCGTCTTGATTCCGATGAGTGGTTGCGAAGAAATAACGATCAATCAATGAGTTGCGCGTGGTATTTGAAGTCGCATTGAGATTTTCACATAAGAATTCACGACAATATTTGGGCTGGCGATCATGTTTAGGTCTTTCAATGCAATTGTGAAATATGCGATCCCCGCGACGTTTGTGGTTGTTTGCTTCGTTTGGACCAACGAATTGCGGGCGGCTCCGCCTGGTGCTGTGACAGAGATGAATAGCTGTCTCGGTCCAAGAGCGAAACCCAAAGTCAGACCGAAAATTGTCAATGGCTGGCGCGTTGAATCAAAGTACTGGCCAGGCCAAGTTTCATTGCGTTTCCACAATTCCCAGCGGCAAGAAACGGGTTATTTTTGCGGTGGCACCGTCATCTCGCCCCATTGGGTGCTGACAGCGGCCCATTGTGTTTACCGATCAATCAGTGTGGATGCCTCCGGTCAGTTCTTCGTGAATTTTAGTGGTATTCCGGTCTATCGGGATCTGGGATTTAGGGGACGGGCTTATTTGCAAGTCGTAATGCAAACAGACAATCTGAAGGCCGTCGATCCTGCAAATGTTCGAGATGTCACGGAGATTATTATTCATAACGACTATGACAAACCGAACATCCACACACCGTACCAACGCCCAGACCAAACCGGTCATGACATCGCGTTGTTGCGGCTGGCCGACAAGTGGGATGGCCCCTATGCCCGGCTCTCGTTGGATGCTTCCTCCGATCCGGCTACGCCTCCAGGCACCACAACAATGGTCGCGGGCTTCGGCGACTTACAATTTGGTACCCCTCTCAAGCGGTTTTCCACGGATGATGGAGGCGCTTTCGCGGCAGGGTCTGTGACGCTTCAGGAAGTTGACCTGCCAACGATTTCCGAGCAAGCGTGCAAGGCGCGCTATAGCGGCAGTGTCATTGGGGATGGTCAATTGTGCGCGGGGCACGAAGTCGAGGAGAAAGATTCGTGCCAAGGCGATAGCGGCGGGCAACTTGTTGCTTTTGACTTGAATGGGTGTCCGTATCAAGTCGGCATTGTCAGCTGGGGCGAGGAATGCGCGACACCAAAAAATTATGGTGTCTACACGCGTGTGTCCAAATTCTCTCAGTGGATTCGTGACAATGGGCCAACGTCGGAAACATTGCAGACCGTTCGAACCAGCCGTGTGCCTGATCTCAATGCCATCGATGAACAGAAAAAGCTTGCTCACGAAAGCATAAGTGAACTTGAGAAATTGCTGTCTCCGGTTAAGGGGGTTGCGCACATTTCATTGCGGCGCGAAGGAGAGGCCGCCATGATCACGAACAACAAGGTCAAGCTCGGTGGCAAGTTCGTTTTCGATGTCACGAGCGAGACCTCGGGCCGATTGATCATCATTGATATTGATGCGGCGGGTAAAGTGACTCAGATATTCCCCAACGAATTTATCAAAAGCAATAAAGATAGTCTGATCGAACGCGGAAAGACAATTCCGATTCCGGGTCCAAACTTCGGCTTTAATTGGTTCAAGGCGAGCCTGCCGTTGGGAAAGGGCAAGCTGCTGGCATTGGTTGTGCCCGAAGACTTCCCGGTAAAGAATATTCTGAGGTCCGTCGACCGGGGTAAGGGCTTTGCGCCGGAACAAGCGCCAACAAGCTATCTCATGAGCCTTTTGACGCAGATATATTCCGTTATGCGGCAGAGATCCGGCGGTGTTGCACGTGGCGCCGGTTGGGCGGTCGAGTCAATCGACTATGAGATCACAAAATAAAGCAGGCAGAGTGCTGAAGCCTGAATTTTGAGCTGCGCGCTCATGCAAACGGTGCCGCGTTCACATATATGAAATTGCGATGTTGAAGCGTGCTTCGCAATCCGGATTTCACTTCAAAGCTTGCATCATTGCGATAGGATTTTATCGCAAAACCGCTCCATCAACGGCGCCCTAAAGGAATGAAAGACGAGGACATCGGATGTCCCCGCCTTTCCACCCTGGGAGGGCGTGTTCTACTGCTTCATTTTATCCTTTTTCATCATACCGTCTTTCGCCATCTTATCCTTGGCCATGGCATCTTTCGCCATGCCGTCCTTAGCCATCTTATCCTTGGCCATGGCATCTTTTGCCATACCGTCTTTCGCCATCTTATCCTTGGCCATGGCATCTTTCGCCATGCCGTCTTTCGCCATCTTATCCTTGGCCATGGCATCTTTCGCCATGCCGTCCTTAGCCATCTTATCCTTGGCCATGGCATCTTTCGCCATGCCGTCCTTAGCCATCTTATCCTTGGCCATGGAATCTTTCGCCATGCTGTCCTTAGCCATCTTATCCTTGGCCATTTTATCGTCAGCGGCGTATGTCTGAGGAGCAATGGCGGCGGTTGCTAGGAACGCGCCGAGAACGACAATAACTTGGCTGAGCCGGACGAGATATCTCATCTTATTCTCCTTAATCGACTAGTCACGATATGCCTTGCCCATCGGGCAAAGCTCCATCGCAATAGCGCCGTTCATCGTTTTGCGGAGCGCCATTAACGAGCTCATTCCGGCTAGCACCGGAATGTGAAGAGGGCGTTCAGCGATTGTTAGGAAGACGTGAAGATGGCGACAAAGTGCGTCAGTTCACGGAGCTTTTACAGGAAGTGAGAACTCGAAGCAGGTTTTGTTGTCCGCTGAGGTCACGGATATTGTCTGGTGATGCGCCGCCATGATTTCCTTGGCAATGGACAGGCCCAGACCGAGCCGGACGGCAGAATTTCCATTGCCGCGCGTGCGGGCGCTGTCGGCCCGGTAAAATCGTTCAAATAGAAAGGGAAGATGCGCTTCGTCGATCGGCGAGCCGCTATTTTCAATGCGGAAGTTGACGCTCTGTCCTGATTTTTTGGCGGTCACGGTGACATCGGCGCCATTGGGCGCATGGGCCTCCACATTGCCGAGAATATTGGCGAGAACTTGGATGATGAGGTCAGGGTCGGCAACAATCTCGACAGTGGCAGGCGGCAGATCAATTTCGAGGTCGAAGTTCTTTCGAATGAAGCCTGGGCGCGCCAGGAGCAGAGCCTTTTCCAAAAGTTCGCGGGCCTGAACCGGCTTGGCCTGAACCGAAACGGCCGAAGCGTCGGCTTTTGCCAATTGCAGCCAGCGCTCAACCAAGGCGATCATCCGGAAGGTCTCGTCCTCCAAAATGCGCAAAGTTTTATCGTTCACTTTGAGAACGCCTTCGCGGATGGCCTCTAAATAGCCGCGCAAGTTGGTCAGCGGTGTTCTGAGTTCGTGGGCGGCGTCCGTAATCACACGTTTCCTCAAGGATTCGAGCTCTGACAAACGCTGCGTCATCCGGTCGAAATGTTTGCCAAGCTCCTCGATTTCGTCGCCGGTTTTGATCGCGGCCTGGCTGGAATAGTCGCCGGCGGCAAGCCGTTCCGTCGCGATCATAAGCGTATGGATCGGCCGCAGCAGGCGCCATGTCACCAGGGCGGCAACGCAAATCAACACAATCAACGCCAATCCCAAGCTCACCAAAAGAGAGATGCGAAGACGATCAACAAAAAGAGCGTGAGGGCGCTCCGGCGAAATATGATATTCGCGCATAAGCTGATCGAAATAGATGCCGGCTTGATACTCTACAGCGAATAAAACGCCGCCGGCGACAATCACCAATGCGGGAATGTTGAGCAGAATGATTTTGTAAATGAGCGGGAGTTTCATGGCTCATAATCCATGGCGCGGTTGTGAAATCTTGTAACCAAATCCGCGGACGGTTTGCAGAGACGTTGCAAGCTCGGGCCAGTTGGAGAGTTTGCGGCGGAGATTTGCGATATGAACGTCGATCGTTCGCTCAAACGCGTCTTCCTTGCCCGGTTCAGCAGCGTCCAAAAGCTGCGCCCGGCTAAAGACACGGCCTGGCTTGCGCATCAGGCAAAGCAAGATCCTGTATTCGCTGGGCGTTAAGATAAGCGGGTTGTCTCCAACCTGTGCGATCGCTTGTGCGGGATCCAAGACGAGGGGGCCATAGGAAACCGGATTGAGGTCTTGATCGCGCTGGGGAGAGATGCCGACACGCCGCAATATTGCAAATATGCGTTCGAGCAGTTCCCTTGGACTGAAGGGTTTGACCACATAATCATCGGCGCCGAGGGACAGACCTCTGATTCTGTCCTGCTCGGCTTCTCTCGCGGACAGGATAATGATTGGGAGGTTCGAGCGCTTTCGGACCGTCTCGCAAATCTCGAAACCATCAGGCGACGGGATCATCAGGTCGAGAATGAGAAGGTCGGTGGTGCCTTGTTGCAATTGCTCTAGCGTTTCCGCTCCCGTTGAGACGCCTTTAGCCACAAATCCTGCGGCCTCTAAATAGGAAACCAAAAGCGCTTGGATATTTTGGTCGTCCTCGGCAACCAGTATCCGGACATTATTGGGCAAGACATCGTTTGCTGTCATCGCCAACTCCTCACCATGCGGTTCAAGGAATAAAGGGCTAGTGGTTTCGTCTGGCGCTTATCAGGCGACGGTCAGTCATCAAGCAGGACGAGATTATTCCGGTCCAAAATAAATGGGTATTAATTCACCTATCCGAGGCATATTAGCTGACCGAATCACCCAAATTGGGGGCATTCCGAAAAACCGGCTGGGTTGGTAAATTGTTGAGATTCTGTTCATCAAAGCCTCGGCCGGTTTTCATCCATTGCCGTGCCGTCCTGTCGGCAAAGTGAGAAAAAGCGGCAATTTGGCAACTCGAAAAATCTGTTCAGCTAACTTAATTATATATTAAGTAACAACGTCATAGGATCGCAAAGTGTTAATTGTTTGCACCTAAAGGGGCCGCTTTGATTAAGTTCTGTCAAACGGGAACTTAGGTGCCGTGCGGATTTGCAACAGTGTTGGTAATTGCGTTGGCAGCCGGGATTGCGGCTTGAGAAACGCGCAAGAATCTGATGAAATCACGCACACTTACGGATACAGAATTCGGCTGGGGCGTATTTAGTGTAGGCGTCCCCCGGCTAAGCGGGGGATTATCTAATGCGCCAAGTAACCTCACTTTTGGGGGCCGCGGTATTTATTTTTGTCATTGCGCTGTCATCGACCGCTTTTGCTGCGGCTGTCCGGCAGCACAATCAACCCAATCTTCCAGACTTAAGTGACGACTCTGCCGGGAAGACTATTTTTGGCAGCGTCACTTTTATGACTGATAACCGGGCGCAGGGCTTTACGTCCTCACAAGAGGACCCTGCGGTCGAGGCAGAACTGGGCGTGATTTGGCGCTCGCTGTTCGCTGGTATTTCCGTGTCTTCAGTCGACTTCGGGACCACGACATTTGGCGGTGTCACCAAAGAGGTCGCGGATATATCGATAAGCTACTATTTAGGCTTCATCAAAGCCTATCGCAGCATGATCTTCGATATTATCGCTTCGTACAATACGAACCCGGATGCTTTCGATCCCGCGGGCGAGCTGGATTATTTTGAAATCTCTGTTGGCGCTTCGAGAACGTTACACAAAGATCTCAAAGGCGGCGTTCGGGTGTACTATTCACCAGAGTTTTCTGGTGAGACTGGCGATAATTGGGTGTTCGAGGGGTCGCTCGAGAAGCCTCTTCCGATGATCCGTCATATCAAACCGATTCTCACCGGTGTGGTTGGCTATCAGGCTGGCGATGAGAGCGCTGGTGGCTTTGACTATTGGTTCTGGAACTTCGGGCTAGGACTTGAGTTGTCGAAGAATTTCAGCCTTGATTTTCGTTATCACGACACTGGTGACGTACCGACTGCGATCGCTTGCGCCAACCTTTGCGACGAGGCATTTGTTGCATCGCTGACATTCGAATTTTAGATCTGACGCAAGGTTAGAGACTAAACGAAAAAGTCCCGGTTGGCGGAAAAGGCCAACCGGGATTTCGTTTGAGATGCTCCACGCAGCGGGATCGGATTATCCGAACTGATCTCTATGTCGCGTGGAGTTTTTGTTTGTGTATTTTTTTCTTATTTCATAGTGGCGGCGCTGACCGACTTGTAGCTTCTAACCCGGGGGGTCGTATTCGGTTGGAAGCAGTGCGGACGGTAGAACGATTTGCGCAGTTCAACACATTTCCGTCCAGGCCGGGCAATCACATTTTTCTTTCTGTGCTTTTTCCCGTGGTGGCGCTTCTTCCTGTGATGGCGCTTTTTCTTCCACCAATGCTTGTTATTTTTACGCTTTTTCCAAAGGCGTGAATATTTGCGGTGCTTTTTGAATTTGCGCTTGCCGTACTTTTTGTGCTTGTCCGAGCCGTACTTCTTACCCTTGGACTTGCCGTACTTCTTGCCCTTGGACTTGCCGTACTTCTTGCCTTTGGACTTGCCGTACTTCTTACCCTTGGACTTGCCGTACGTTTTACCCTTGGACTTGCCGTGCTTGTTGCCCTTGGATTTGGCGTACTTTTTACCCTTGGATTTGCCGTACGTTTTACCCTTGGACTTGCCGTGCTTGTTGCCCTTGGATTTGGTGTACTTTTTACCCTTGGATTTGCCGTACGTTTTACCCTTGGACTTGCCGTCCTTGTTGCCCTTGGACTTGGC
>BFAS01000153.1 GCA_008974985.1 bacterium MnTg02 | reverse complement strand
TTTCGTCGACAGAGCCGCCAGAGAGTCCAAATGGTGACGGCTCGTCGACCGGAAGGGTTATGTTGTCGGTATCTGAGCCATCGAAATTGCTCGTCCCGCTTAAAAATTCGGTACCAGACTCCGTACTATTGTCCTGCTCGCTAGCTGCGGTCGCGCCATCCAGATTTGATGAGTCGATCTCTGGTCCGCTGTTGGTGTCCCGTCCAAGTGGAGCTTTTGCCGGCGATGATGAAACATCCAACGAGCTATCCGTTGAATTCGGAGAATTCCGATCCTTATCAGCGTCTAAGGATAGGTCCCCGGCATTATTGGGCACATCCTCGGCGGGTTTCCGGTCCACCTCCGCCTGCGATACGGGATAGGCTAAGGGCTTCGGATCCTCGACAAAGTCAAATGGCCGTGACTGAAAGACAGAGTTTGGATGGACGACGTCGTGGCGGTCCTGCGGCTCGTCTGCAAGGAAAAAGTCATTTGCGTCAAGGACTTGTTGATCGGTCTCTGGCGGACCCTTCGCTAGGGGATCAAGATTAGGATCTGACTTTTTCTCGGACACAGGACGCCTCGGTGAAATTTGATGAAAATTTTCAGAGGCCGTAAGAATAAAGTAACTTGATTAAAACACTCCAATATCGGCATATTAAATTTAGATATATTATTTGCTTGGTTATTTGTTTTTTAAAGAGTGTATTTTACTAAAAATATAAGTAATAAAGTAACAAAATATTTAAAAAGAATAAATATAAAATTCATTATAATTGTAAAATCACGAAAATGCTATTTAAGTTAAGTTAACACATGTTAAAATTATCATAACTACGAGTTGTATTTTCATTTTGATATGGTTGGTGGTATAAATATTTACCAATCGCTAGTCTTTTGGCCTTACCACTTTGGTGATGGTAATGCGACGTCCGTAAATTTATATGCGTCGGGGCGATGGGTAGCGTGTCGGATAATATTGTCGAAACCAATGAAGGTGCGAGCGAGCGACATCCAATCAGGCGCGGCTGGCGTGCACCAATGGAGCGTTTTGGCGCTGTTCTGTTTCGATCGGGAAAGACTGATAGCAGTGAAAACGCTCTACGGAGCGAGGCATCGAGCGATGAGATTTCAGAGCGAGAGGTCGTTTCCCCAATTGGCGGCAAAAGCTTTTTGGGGGCCATAAAAGGTATTCAAAGCGTATTTTCAGCCTGCCTGGAATTGCCAAACTCAGTTATTATTTCAAGCTTTTTCATCAATCTTCTCGGGTTGGCTTTGCCGCTCGTGGTTTTGCAAGTTTACGATCGAATTATCCCGAATACTGCATTGGCAACGCTGGCCTATTTGATGGTCGGGCTAATGATTGTCATCGTTCTTGAAACGTCAATGAAAATCGCCCGAGCTTACGTCATGGGCTGGAGGGCGCTGCACACCTCTTATTGTATGGAAGTCGAGGCTGTGAGACGCATATTGCGGTCGCCGTTGCCGGCGTTGGATCGCGATGCCGCTAGTGTCTGGATGGACCGGCTGGATGCCCTGGCGGAGTTAAATGGGTTTTACGGCGGACCTGCGCGTTTGATCCTATTGGATCTGCCTTTCCTGGCCATTTTCCTCATCATGATGCTTCTGGTCGGTGGACTGATGGTCGCTATTCCGATCACTATGATCTTAATTTTTGCGCTTATCACCGCGGTCAGAAGTGCGAAGATCCAAGCCGTTCTGCAGGAACGCTCGGATCGAGATGCCAAACGATTTGATTTTATTACGGAATGTCTTGCGGGCATCGAAACCATCAAATGCATGGCCATGGAGCCGCAGATGCTGCGCCGCTTCGAGCGGCTGCAACAAGGAACGGCTGATGTGAGCCACCGTATGATTTTGCATGGGGACACCATGCAGTCGATCGGCAGCTTATTCGCCAGCATGACGATGATTGCGACTGTGACGATCGGTGCGATTGTCGTCATGACGGGATATCTGAGCATCGGAGCACTTGCCTGCTGTACGCTGTTAAGCGGACGGATAATTCAACCGGTCCTCAGAAGCATCGGCATTTGGAACGAAATGCAGAATATTGCCATTTTGCATGAATCAGCAGATCAGCTCTTTGCTCTTGCAAAAACCGGCCAGACGGCAAAGACCGGCGAACAGGAAATCCAAGGAAAGATTACGATCAAAGATTTGTCGTGCCAGCATCCAGTGACGGAGCATGAAATCCTCAGTGGTCTTTCCCTGAATGTCGCGGTTGGTGAGTGTATCGGTATTCGTGGCAACTTTGACGGCGGACAATCGGTTCTCGCACAAGCTATTCGTGGAGAACTTATTCCGGATGAAGGGACCGTTCATATTGACGGTATCAATGTCGCCGGAAAGGAACGGCGATCCATAGCCAGTTCGATTTGCTATCTGCCGGATCGCCCATTCATCTTTCGCGGAACCATTCTCGAGAATATCGCCATGTTCCGGCAAGGCGCCGCACTGGATGTGGCTCGTAACGCTGCTCGTTTGATTGGGCTTGAAAGCAGCATCCACAGATTGCCAGAAGGGTATGACACGCCCATCGGTGATGGCATCACGGATAGCCTATCGGCAGGGCTGATGCAGAGAATTGCCATTGCCCGCGCGATCGCCCAGCAGCCGAAAATACTCATTTTCGATGAAGCCAATCGCTCACTTGATTTTCAGAGCGATGCACAGCTCAGAAAAGGCCTGGAGCAGCTGAAGGGGAAAATGACAATCCTGTTGATCTGCAACCGGCCCTCACTCTTGGCTATTGCAGATCATATTTACGAACTTCGGGACAGGCAGCTTTATCAAGTCGCCTTAGAGGATGCCATGTCGCAAGAAACAAGCGGACAGCCAGCCTGAAAAGGTTGGGTGCCGATCACGGTTGGAAAAAGTCCGGGATACAGGTTGTAGAGATGCAAAGCGATTTTTTGAGGCAGTCAACCGCGGACGCAGTTCAAGATCTGCATGGCCTGCTTGAGCATTCATATCTTGCGGATGGCTCTGCAGCCGGCGCCTGCTTGCGCCCGCTCCTTGTTGCCCTTGAGTGGGCTGGGGAAGCGAGGCACTTGCAAGAAGCACTTCCACATTTCGATACTATAAACGATATCAATGGGTTACGGTCAGTCCTGGCGCGCTTGAACTATGGTACGCGGGTCCAATCGGTCGCGCTTAATGCCCTGCGGCCCGACATGCTTCCTTGCCTATATGAGCCGGCCACCGGCCCGCAAGGTGCGGTCTATGTTATTCTTTGGGTCGAGGATAATGGACGGCTGGTGGTCTTCGACGGATCAACAAAGTCCTTTCGCCAAATCGATGCGGATAGCAACAAGGGCACCGCCTACCGTATCGGGCGTATTGATAGTCAGCATGCTCAATCGGAAGCATCGAAAATCGGTTGGATCCAGTCCCTGATCCTAAAATTCAAGCGCACCTTTGCTTTGCTCTTTGGACTAACGTTTTTGATCAATCTTTTGGCGCTGACGGTCCCGGTCTACATCATGAATGTCTATGATAAGGCGATTGGGGCTAAATCTCTTATGACGCTTGGATATTTGCTGGCGGGCATTCTCATTGCACTGAGTGCTGAGTATATTTTGCGAAAGGTCCGCTCCCGGGCAATCGCTTATCTCGGAACGCGTATCGAGTCGCTCTTGACCATTGGCGCCTTCCAGCAAATATTGCATTTGCCAATTTCCATGACCGAAGCGGCGCCGATCGGCGCCCAAGTCACGCGGTTGAAGCAGTTTGAGAGTGTTCGCGGTGTTTTCACCGGGCAACTTTTTGGCGCTCTGCTAGATATGCCATTTTTGGTGGTCTTTCTTGCCGCCATATTTATGTTAGGCGGATTGCTCGGATGGATACCAACGGCGCTGATCGCGCTTTATGTTGTCATGGGCTGCATAACAATTCCGCTGACCAACCATTTTGTCGCCCGCGCAGGCGAGGCCCGATCGCAAAGCCGGAATTTTCTTATCGAATTGACCACAAAGTACCGTGGTGTCCGGGATAATGGCGCGGAGGATATTTGGACAGAGCGCTACGGCGATATCGCGTCGAATCTGCTGCAAAGCCAATTTGCAGCCCAGCAAACCGGCATCATAACGCAAACCTTATCGCAAGCATTTGTGTTGGTCGCGGGCGCAGCAACAGTAGGAATGGGCACGCTCTTTGTTATGAAGGGTGATTTGTCGATTGGCGCACTGATCGCCGTCATGGCATTGGTGTGGCGAATCCTCTCCCCCTTGCAATCCGCGTTTCTAAGCTTGAACCGGCTGAGCCAGGTCACCCAGAGTTTCAAGCAAATTAATAGTCTGATGAGGCTAAAGCCGGAAAGGCAGCCTGGCCAATTGCCGAGCTTTTTGCGAGAATTTAAGGGCCAATTTTTGGTGCAGGGCGTTTCATTTCGCCACAGCGCCCGCGCCGAACCGGCGCTTCGTGGCATAAACCTGCGGGTGGAACCCGGCGAAATCGTTGCCATTACGGGACCAAGCAGCGCCGGAAAAACGACATTGTTGAAGATTCTCGCCCGAGTTTATCACCCCCAGGCGGGGGCCGTCACCCTTGACGATCTTGATCTTCGCCAAATCGATCCGGCCGAACTTAGACACGCGATTGGCTATGTGCCTCAACGTGCATCTTTCTTTTACGGCACCATAGAGCAGAATATCAAAATCGCGCATCCGACGGCGAGCCGGGAAGATATTATCCGCGCATTACGGGATAGCGGGGCGCTTGGCGCGGTCGAGCGAATGGAAAACGGTATTGAGACCCGGCTCCATCGGCAAAATTTCCAAGAGTTCTCTATCGGGTTCTTACAGCAACTCATGCTTACGCGCGCCTATGTCAAAAATGCCAGCATTTATTTTTTCGACGAGGCTGCCAGTAATTTGGATGAAAAAGGCGAAGAGCTGTTCATGCACAAAATCTCGAAACTGCGTGGACGTTCGACAGTGTTCATGGTCACTCATCGGCCAAGTCATATGCGCCTGGCCGATCGGGTCGTCGTGCTCGCACAGGGAGCAGTCGCTGCGGAAGGCCCACCGGACAAGATTGTCGATGCTCTATTAAACGCCAATCGTCAGTCAGCTTAGCGAAGTTTTAATAGCCCTGGCGTTAAAGTTGTAAAGCTAGTTGGGAATAATGTGATGCGTTCGGCTTGGAAATCCTTCCAAAGACAGAGTTCGCCGCCTGAGCAAACCATGGGCGAGCGATTGACGTTGCCTGGATCCCTCGAGGATGGGCGGGTCCCGTTGGCTTTTTCCCGATTTTCCTACTCTGCGAGCGCCATCATCCTGGCGGCAATTATTTGGGGTTCATTTGCGGAAATCCGCGAGCTTGCGGTCGCCCATGGCCAGGTGGCGCCTTCCGGGCTCGTCAAACTCGTGCAGCATTTGGAAGGTGGCTTAGTCGAGGATATCTTTGTTTCCGAAGGCCAAATTGTCGAGAAAGGCGCGCCGCTTATCGGGTTGCGGCGCCATTCGGCTGATAGCGATTTGAGTCAAAGGCGTGTTCGGGTTGCACAGCTGATGCTCAAGAAGCAAAGGCTTTCAGCACTTATCGAAGACCGTTCGCCTGATTTCGGAGATCTGGTTGAGCAATATCCGGAACTTGCGAAAGAGCAGCTCGAGGTTTTCATAAAATCCCGTGAATCCTTAAGCAAGGAAGAGCGGACCTTGCGGAGCCGCGTCATGCAACGCAAGACCGAAATTTCCGGGCTCCGAAACGAGCTGGAAAGTTTGGAGCGCCAGGTTGGCATCAAGCAGGAGCAATTGGGTATTCGCCAGCGTTTGCTTGACGAAGGTTATACATCCCGCCGTTCTTATTTAGATTCTAAGTCGGACTTTGAAAATGCCCGTTCGCGGGCGATCTCTGTGCGTGGACGAATTGAGACCGGTAACGAGCGGCTCGAAGAAGCCCATTCCGAGCTCAATAAAATGAAAGCCGAGGTTTTGCGATCCTATTCAGAGGAACGGTCGAAGGTTGCTGCCGAGATTGCCGTGCTCAAGCACGAAGTGTCCAAACATCAGGACCGTGTCGATCGTCTTCAAGTTCGTGCTCCGGTAAAAGGAATCGTCCAACAGTTGGTACCGCATGCCGTCGGCGAGGTCGTAAAGCCTGGAGATATCGTGGCCAAGATCGTTCCGCTCGATGAGCGTATCGTGGCCGAAGTTCAGGTCGAGCCAAAAGATATCGGCCATATCCGGGTTGGCCAACCCGCGGAGCTCAGGATTTCGACCTTCGATCCCAATATTTACGGCGTTATCATTGGGCAGGTGGAGAGACTATCGGCAACCACGTTTCAAAAAGATAATGGCGATCCTTATTTTAAAGCAATTATTCGTCTCGATAGGAACTATGTAGGCTCTGAGACGAATAGAAATCTCATCTTACCTGGCATGGTCGTCCAAGCGGACATCATCACCGGCGCTAAATCGTTGATCAAATATCTGCTGAAGCCTGTCTATAGGTCCTTGAATTCGGCGTTTTCCGAGCGGTGAGCCCGTATTCAAACTGGAAAATCTTAGGTTTGTCACCGGGAGCTGGCCCGCTACCCTACCGCCGATCCAGCAGAGTGGCGACATTTTCCGCGTGGCCCTTTGGTTACTTGCCGTTAAGTGACTTTAGGTAGACTGAATTGATTGATCTATAAAAAACCTAACTCCATATGGGTTGAGGCCGCTTGAATGACTGAGTCGCTGCAAGAATTAGAAGACCTTATCGAATTGGCCCAAGAGCCCTCCAGTGATCGCCGGCGCGCCTTGTTGAGGAAAATTACCGACGTTTTCCTGAGCGATTCCGGTAGTCACTCGTCTTCGCAACAGGATAGTTTTGGCGACATTATGCATCAGCTCGCCTACGACCTCGAACGCGAGGTTCGCGAGGAGCTGTCCAGCCGTCTCGCCGCTGAGGAAGGTGCACCTCATCACCTCATTCGTGCCCTCGCCAATGATGATATCGAGGTTGCCATACCGGTGCTGGAGAAAAGCCCGGTGTTGACGGAAGACGATCTCGTTGAAGTATCGGAAAAGCACGATCAAAGCCATCTGCAAGCGATCACTTCACGATCGGAAATTAGTGAGCGGCTATCGCGTGTTCTCGTTGATCGAGGCGATGACGTTACCGTCGAAAAGTTACTGAGGAACGATAAAGCGAAAATTGCTAACGATACGGCGGAACAGATATCACACCGGGCGAAATCGTCGATCCGTCTCCAGAAACCACTTCTTCAACGTCCGGAAGTTACGCAGGACATGCTGGTCGATCTGTATTCTCATGTCGCCGACGAAATCAAACATAAGATCATCAAGGCCTGTAAAGATATTGACGAGGATGCCATTGCGCCGATGCTCGCGCAAATGACCGCCGAACTTGCTGAATCAAAGGCGATGACAGCGGAGCAGAAAATAGACTCCTTGGCCCGCAAAGGTGCGTTGACAGAACATCAACTTGTTAAATTCGTAAAGAACCGCCAAGGCATAGAATTCATCCTAACTTTAGCGCGATTGACGGACCTTGATGTTAGGATCGTGCAGCGGATCATAGACGACAAATCCGGAAAATCGCTCGTTGTGATTTGTAAGGCAAGCCGCTTCAGTCCTGTCACGTTCAAGGAAATTGCGATGTCGCCGTTGACGGGGATTGCTGACGACCCGAGCCGGATGCTGCCTCTCCTGACGATCTATAACCGGTTTAACGCCGAAAATGCACAGCGTGTTATGCGGTTCTGGAAGGCTCGCAAGCATGTCCTTGAGCAGCAGAACGCCGAGGACGTAAAGTCAAGCAAAGCTGCTGCCAATGCATAACAGCAAGGCTGGTCGCAACCCATGGCGGCTTGCGGCACAGTAACGTTCCGGCCACCTGCGAGCGCTTGCAATCGCCATCTTATGTGAGCCGCTGGCTCAAATCATCACAGCGTTTAATACTTTCTTAGCCGGGATCATGGTCTCTTTAATACAGGGCGGTGTTTCGGCACCGGCCGCGATCATTTGCTCTCAAAGGATTGCGCTTTTGGGAGGCGTAAAACTAGAACTCAGAGATTTGGATATCTGATTAAGCGGACCCTATCAGTGGCCAAATTATCAATAAAAAGAATATGTCGCGCCATTTGCCGATGTGGCCCGGCTGCAGCAAGGCTCGTATTCGCCATGCTGGCCGGTGCGTTGATTATCAGTGAACCTGTCTCCGCGGAGACTCTTAGCGAAGCCTTAAGTGATGCTTATTTGAACAATCCACGGCTTCTTGCGGAACGGGCGAGGCAGCAAGCCGACGACGAGGTGATTCCGCAGGCAACCTCTGGGTGGCGGCCGAAAGTGATACTCGACGGTTCGGTTGGCTATGAGCAGGAACGGACCACACCGCCGACGGACCATTCAAATCGCAACAATTCAACCATCGGCCTGAAGCTCTCACAACCTGTGTTCCGCGGCTTCAGAACATTAAACGAAACGCGTAGCGCGGAAGCCGGCGTACGCGCTGGGCACGGCAGGTTGCGGGAGATCGAACAGGACGTACTGCTTTCGGCGGCGGCAGCTTATATGAACATCATTCGTGACGAAGATGTCCGAAGGCGCCGCGCTGAAAACGTACAGTTTCTACGCAATGAAGTTAAAGTCACCACACATAAATTTGGTGAAGGCGAGTTGACCCGTACCGACGTTAATCAGGCCAAGACACGTTTACACCAGGGATTGGCACAACTGGCTCAAGCGAAAGCTGATTTGGCGGGCAGTAAGGCTGGATTTGCATCACTTGTCGGGCATTTGCCTCAACGGCTCTCGAGGCCAGGTTCCATAGCATCGCTGCTCCCGAACCGTCTGGCAGAAGCCATACAAGTGGCTCTTGACGAGAACCCCAAGATTATAACGGCCGAATACCAAATAACTGCGGCCAAGCACGATGTTCAAGCTGTTCGTGGAGAGCTGCTTCCGACCATCAATCTCGACGCGTCCTACGAGCGTAGCCACAATGTGAGCCGCGCATTTGATCGACAGGATCGCGGGATCGTCGAACTGCGGATGTCGATGCCGCTCTATAATTCCGGTATCACGCTATCTCGAATACGTCAGGCCCGCGCCACAGTAAGCCAAAGAAAGCAGGAACTGATCAACACCCAGGCCGGCATTCAGGCTGAGGTGATAACCGCTTGGGAGAACCGCAAAGCAGCACATACGCGAATAGCGTCGGCGCGAAGCAGCGTCACAGCGGCGGTCGCTTCGGTCAAAGGAATTCGTATCGAGGCCAAGGCTGGAGAGCGGTCCGTCTCAGATGTGTTGGATGCGCAAAGGGAGCTTGTTGAAGCGCGTATATCTCTGGCCAATGCGGAGCGCGATCAAGTTGTCTCAAGTTTCACATTGCTCGCCGCAATTGGTCGTCTAGCGCCGGACCGCCTAAATCTGGATGTCACCATTCACGACCCAAGCGAGAATCTACATATGATCCGCCATCCCAGTGTTGGTGACGCGATTGCGGAATTTGCGACCGTAGTCATTCCGCCTCTACGGGAAGCCATTTACTGAGCCTGGCAAGGCAATAGGTGCCAGGCCAACGCGTCTCCGGCCCTGTGGCCCTCTTTAATCGAATTCCCAGAGCATGTGTCGAACCTATCGCTTCTTCGCGATAAGAACGTCGGATGCAATTCCAAATGGTGCGACTTGACTCATATGGTCAATCTTCCACAGGCGCTCGTCCACAAGCGGGCGCAGGGCGACCGGCCGGCATCCGCCGACACGCTGCGGCAGGATGGCATGCACGGCTGTCCAAAGATGCGATATCAGGCGTGGCACCACACCGCGGCCCCTTGTCAGGCTTGTCAGGCACAGCAAACCGCCTGACCTGAGCGCCCGGTGGGCCTCATGTATGAGTGCTCTTGCGTCGTCATCGGAGAGGAGATCAATGACAAAGGCGCATATGAACCGGTCAATCCGGTCATCAGCGATAGGCAGATGCATTGACCCATCCGTTTGCAAAATCATCGCACGCTTTGCAAATGCTGCGACACGCTCTTTCGCAAGACCGGCCATAACGGGGCTGACATCTACTGCTATGTAGGTCGCGGCCAGGGGCATGTGGTCACCAAGCAACCGTTGCGCAAATCGCCCCGTTCCGCAACCAAACTCAAAAATCGATTGGGCCGTCGCGAAAGAGCCATGGGCGACGACCAGGTCAAGGGCTGGGTCTTCATAATAAGCCTCGCCGTCCTGCCCAGCACCAAGATCATCGTAGAGTCTCTTGGCGTCTTCAGCGGATAGAATGCGTGGTTTCGTCATCACAGATATGAAAAGTGTCTAAACAGTCGACGAACAAAAGATTTGATATTCACTTTGTCGATGAGTCTAGCAAATGGGATGCCGTCCCTTCTGCGAGGCAGGTCAAATAATAATTTATCAGTTCCGGCCAGGTTGCGGATTTTTTCTAGGGATTTTTGAGACCGACATCCGACAACCACGCGCCAACACGCATCTCGGGGGTCGGATGGGTTACGATATCGGTGACGACAGCGAGCGAATCCGCGCCAGCGCTGATCACGTCTTGGGCATTTTCGACCGTCAAGCCGCCAATGGCGACCAACGGGCAGCTCACCTCTGATTTCCATTCTTGAAGTCGCGCCAATCCTTGCGGCGCCCACTTCATCTTCTTGAGTTTGGTCTCATAGATCGGACCGAGCGCTACATAATCCGGTTTTGCTGCAAGCGCTATTTCAAGCTCCTGGCGGCTGTGCGTGCTAATGCCGAGTTTGATACGCGCGGCTTTGATTGCCGCAAGATCGGCCGCGGCGAGGTCTTCTTGGCCGAGATGGATATAATCGGCGCCAACACTTATGGCGATCCGCCAATAATCATTGACGATAAGCTGGCAGTGATAGTGGCGGCAAATCTCCAGCGCTTCGACAATTTGCCGGCTGGTTTCTTCCTCAGGAGCATCCTTGATGCGCAACTGAACGGTCTTTACACCAACCGGCACGATCCGGCCGAGCCATGCGCTGTCTGGAACGATGGGATAAAAACGATCAAGCATCGATACGTCTAG
>BFAS01000152.1 GCA_008974985.1 bacterium MnTg02 | reverse complement strand
TAAAGATCCAGTCTGGAGGTTGTAACGGGGGGTATGGAGGTTTGCATGGAAAAAAAAAGACCTATTGCCTCGGCCTTATATGAGGGACTTACGCTTATTGCGCCGAATTACTCGAAATATGTTTTGAAACAGGTCGAGCGTGACTATTGGCGCACTGATTTCGAGCGCCGGATTTATGAGCTAAAGCACCGCCTGCGGGTCGAACTCCATCAGTTTGAGCATGGTGACGACGACTGGTTTGACGTCGAACGGATCGACATTCTCTACCGGTTGTACCGTAAGGAGCGCATGGGTGGGCGGAGTGCAACGGACGCCTATTACAAGGCCGTTCAGCATCTCTCTCTTCAGGAAGCGGCTTAGCAAGAAGGGTTTTAGCAACGCACCGGTAAACCGCCGCGAAAGGAAACAAGGGTCCCCCGCGTCATCACTTGCCACGGCTCGTCATGAGTGAGCGGCCGGGTCGCGATGACGGTGACAATATCACGCGGTGTGGTTTCCTTGCTGAAATCCACGGTCAACTCGGTATCAATAAGCCGTGCCTTGCCGAAAGGCGCCCGCCGCGTCAGCCAGGTGAGTTCGGTGCTGCAATAGCAATACAAAGCCCGTGAGTCGCTCAATAGGAAATTGAACACGCCTCTTGCACTCACCTCATCTGCAAGCTTCCTAACGAGCCGGCGCAACGTCAATTCAGATTTTGGCGGCACCGGATGGCGCTTGCGGACTTGGTCGAGCACCCAGCAAAAGGCGTGTTCGCTGTCTGTTGTTCCGATCGGGTGATAGAATTTCAGCGGCCAGGATTTCACGCCTTTCAATTTTCCATTATGCGCGAACGCCCAGTTCCGGCCCCAGAGTTCCCGGGTGAAGGGGTGGGTGTTTTCCAGGCAAACCCGGCCATGGGTCGCCTTGCGGATATGGCAAATGACGTTACGGCTTTTGACGGAGTGGGATTTGACAAGGTTCGCTAACTCGGATTCGCAGCTCGCTTGCGGATCATGAAAGGTCCGGCAACCCCGGCCTTCATAAAAAGCAATTCCCCAGCCATCCCGGTGGTGTCCGGTTTGCCCGCCACGCCGGATCAAACCAGAAAAGCTAAACCGGATGTCCGTTGGGACATTCGCGTTCATGCCAAGCAATTCGCACATGCCTGACAATATTAGCTTGTTGAACCTCGCCGACAAGTGAGCTTGCGGGATAATGCCGATTTATTGAAGGCTGAGCTTAAAAAGTAGAACGTCAGCTACAAAGAGTTAGCCGACCCGCTCACGAAAGCCGGGATACCGGAATCAGAGCGGAATTTGGCCAATAAAACCAGCCGTGGCGGCTTTACGGCTGCGTTTTTATTTCAGTGCTTGGTGGTTATCGGATGCCAGGTGTTGCGTTTAGATGACCTACCGCAGACGATAGAATGATTGATATCCTGTAGATAACGTCCTGGAATCTGGACAGAATCCATAATTTGTATTACACGTTTTCATGCACAACGGCGCAACCCTTTTGGAAGGGGCCGCGCCGTTGCTCCTTACCCTTATGGAAGGGGCAGGTGGATTGGTCGCTAACCTAGCGACTATCCGGTAACAGCCGGATGGTTTGCCAAACCATTCTTGCCTCCTCCGGTTCGGGGTTGAGGTGCGGACGAGGCTGACGCATCACCTGCCAAGCCCCGCCCACTCGAATCGGAGGTTGGGCAGTCAACCGAATCCTCCGAATCGTTCTTATGCGAAAGCCCCGCCGTTGATTCGGAGGGGCTTTCACTTTTTGAAGAAAGCGACCATCGTTCACCATCGTGTGTAACGACTTTACGAGCTTTCAATCTCGATAGAATTGTACTTACGACGTTTGGCTTTGTCCTGATCTGAAGGCTTTCCACCAAATAAGTTTGAATTTCGCTTGGGCGTCCGCAGCCATTATCCAAAGCCATAGTGATTGCGTCGGAAAGAAACATTTTATTTTTGCTCTTTTTTACAGTCCGAGGCCTGCCGCGTTTTGCTTTAACCGTCTCAACGGGTTCGATAGCTTGAAGCGCAGCCTCTGTATCAAAGATATCATTCTTAATGGCCTTCAATTGCTCATTAAGTTCGGCGCGTCTCGATTTTAGAAGTTCGCGTGTGGTTATGGTCATAACAGGAATCACCTCGGTAACAGCAACAACTGTCTAGCGACGGTTGGCTAACACGTCAACGCGGCTGTTGAGGGCAGCTATGATATCTGTGGATACTGCTGTTTAGAGGTGTTTAGAGTTGCAACATCACTCTAAACACGTCACACCCATGGTGAGCTTGACGGATAATACCGGGATTATCTACAGCGGCGGCGGGTTTAAACCCGAGAAACAGACGATTGACTGATGGATCCGTCAGTGGTCACTCCGGCTTTCGCCGGGGTGACGAAGAATGGGCTTACGTGAATTAAAATCCTAAACCGCTGGAATTAGTCCTTGCGCCCAAACACGCGCTCAAAGAGCGTATCCACATGTTTGGTGTGATAAGAGAGGTCGAATTTATCGCGGATTTCCTCTTCCGTGAGCGCCTCGCGGACGTCGTTGTCGGCGAGCAGCTCCTCAAGAAAATCCTTACCCTCTTCCCAAACCTTCATGGCGTTGCGTTGGACCAGCAGGTAAGCGTCCTCGCGGCTGATATTCGCCTGGGTGAGCGCCAGCATAATGCGCTGGGAATGCACCAAACCGCCCAACCGGTCCAAATTCGTTTTCATCCTCTCGGGGTAGACCAAAAGTTTGTCGATGAGGCCGGTGAGGCGGGCCAGCGCGAAATCGAGGGTGACTGTTGCATCGGGACCGATCATCCTCTCGACGGAGGAGTGGGAGATATCCCGTTCGTGCCAGAGTGCGACATTCTCAAGGGCAGGCGTCACATAGCCACGAACCAGGCGCGCCAGCCCTGTCAGATTTTCGGACAGCACGGGATTGCGCTTATGGGGCATTGATGACGAGCCCTTTTGACCTTTCGAAAAATATTCCTCCGCCTCCAGCACCTCCGTGCGCTGCAGATGCCTGATTTCAGTCGCCAGCCGCTCAATTGAACTGGCGATGACGCCGAGGGTCGCGAAGAACATGGCATGACGGTCGCGGGGGATAATTTGCGTGGAAATGGGTTCCGGCACCAATCCCATTTTCTCCGCGACATGGGCTTCGACGCGCGGGTCGACGCTGGCGAACGTGCCGACCGGACCGGAGAGCGCGCACGTGGCGACTTCCGCGCGTGCCGCTTCAAGGCGGCTCTTATTGCGGGCAAATTCGGCATAAGCCTGGGCCAGTTTCAAACCAAATGTCGTTGGTTCGGCGTGAATGCCGTGGCTGCGGCCAATGCAAATCGTGTTCTTG
>BFAS01000151.1 GCA_008974985.1 bacterium MnTg02 | reverse complement strand
GTAATTCTGGACGGCGAACATTTGACGGGATTTGAAATGAATGACCGCGCCGCATGAAGTCAGATGAGCTGACCACTTGCAGTGAGATCTGCGATGGTGACCGGTCTTGTCTGTGTTACCCCTTCATATCGCGAGAGTTTTGACCCAAGGCCCGTGTGAAAAACAATGTCGGAAAGCGCGGCGATAGCTAGATTTCGAAGAGGCCGATAATTCATTTACGCTCCCTCAATCTCTGATCAATCTTAGTCTCTGATCAATCTTAGTCTCTGATCAATGAGGAAAATGCGTTACATCTCAATGAGATCGCAAAAGCATGACATGCCGGCGCGCAAAGGTTTTGCAAGGCGGTTAAGCAAGACGCAGGAAGCATGCGTGAATGTCACATTGCAGATTTATTAAAATCGCCTGAAAGGTTATGCTAAGGCGCTGGAATAAGTGGATAATCCGGTAGCGTGTTATCCAAATTTCCAGGAAAAACATTGGATATCCGGCTGCCGGTGGTAACCGTGACAATTCAGATCAACGTGTCGTCGTGATCAACGAAACGATAAGTCATGCGTTTTCAAACCAAATTGCTCATGGCGATTGGTGGCTTGCTCTTCCTGTCCGTCGCGACAGCAGGCTTGGCCTATTGGAACGTTGAGCAGAGCCGCCACCTGCAAGAGCGTTCCCGTTTCGCCCATCAGCAGCTTGAGGAATATTTGCGGCTGTCGAGCGATACCTATGCGCTTTTCAAGCAGCTAGCGGACGCGCTTCTCATTGGCGATTTGGATACGCCTCGGGGCCGGGCAAGCCTGAAGAGGCAACTTCAGGTTGATCTTGGACGCATTCGCGCTTCCGTTCTTGCGGAGGTCGAATTCGTAGGCACTAAGGAAAAAGCTGAAAAGCAAATCAAGCTTTTGCGTCTCAATGCCCTCGACAGTCAAATTACGGAAATCGTGAGAGCTTTTAGCGAGATTGAATTCCTCGGACGGCAAGGTAAGCTCGAGGAGGCGCGGGTCAAACTCGCCAACGTCTTGGAGTTGAGCATCGATACGAGGTTCCAGCAAGCAATACGGCGCGCCATCATTGATGAGACGAGAGCGGTCAGTGACACCGATGAGAGGGCGGATCGCATACAGCGCCAGCTTGTTCTTGCGACCCAAGTTCTGGTCGCCATCGCAATTATTTTTGCAGCCGCCTTCGGCGGCATACTCTTGCGTCAGCTTCGCCGTCCACTTTCTCAGCTTTTGGCCGGTACGGAAGCTCTGTCAAAAGGAAATCTTTCCCATCGTATCGCCACCAGCGGTCAAGATGAGTTCGCGCAACTTGGGCTGAGTTTCAACCACATGGCCGAAGAACTTGATCGCAAACAGAATGCACTGGAACGCGCCCGTTCCGGCCTGGAGGACGCCGTCGCGAAACGAACGGAGGAGCTTAAAAAGGCCAATGAGGCACTTGCGAAGGTTGACAAGGCCCGGCGGGAATTCTTCGCCGACATCAGTCACGAATTAAGAACACCGCTAACGGTTGTTCGAGGTGAAGGGCAAATTGCGCTACGTGGCGCCGATAAGAGCAGCCGAGATTACAAAGCATCGCTACGGCGGATTGTCGATCAGGCCAAGCAGATGGGATATTTGGTCGATGATCTTCTTTTTCTGGCGCGCGGCGGCACGGGTGAAGCACGGCTCAGGAGCGAGCCTGTCTCCATGAAGCCGCTCATTGAGACCGTATGTGCCGATGCCAGCGTCATCGCGCGAAATCGCGGTGTCTCTGTGAAACTCGATTGCTCGGCCAACGGGCACGTGGTGTTGGGCGACCCAGCCAAGCTAAGGCAGCTGTTCATGATCCTTCTCGACAATGCCATTTGCTATTCAAAATCGAATGGTGAAATTTCCGTCAAAATGTCGGCGGATCAAGACCATGTTTCTGTACGCGTTAGCGATAAGGGCATAGGCATAACCAAAGAAGATTTGAACAACGTCTTTGAAAGGTTTAATCGCGGATCCAATGCCGTCGACCACCATATTGAGGGCATTGGGCTTGGATTACCGGTCGCGAAAACCATCGTTAAGGCGCATCGCGGCGAAATTGATCTTGAGAGCAAAGTCGATCATGGCACGACGGTTTTTGTTAAGCTGCCCGTCGGTGACCATCTGGAGATCGTTACATGAACCTATTGCTTATTGAAGACGAGAGCAGGGTGGCGGATTTCATCGATCGAGGCTTGCGTGCCGAGAATTACGGGGTGACGGCGGTTCGCTCGGGCAGCAAAGGGCTTGAACTTGCGGCCACCGGAGAATTCGACGTCATCATTCTCGATCTTATGTTGCCGGATGTTCATGGATTTGACATATGCCAGCGATTGAGAGCGGCCAACATACTGACGCCAATTTTGATGCTGACGGCGATGGACCGTGTTGAAGACCGGATACGTGGATTGAAACTCGGAGCCGATGATTATTTAACGAAACCATTTGATTTTGATGAGCTGCTTGCGCGTATTGAAGCGCTGGTGCGACGGTCGAACAGCTTTCGCGGCGACATACATATATTGCGGGTTGGCGATCTGGTGTTTGACCGGGAAAAGATCGAAATCCACCGGGGCGATGAACGCCTCATTTTGTCGGCCAAAGAGCTCGCACTTTTGGAGCTGCTGATGAGTGCGCCCGGCAAAGTATTTTCACGTACGCGCATTTTGAACAGCGTGTGGGGATACGATAAAGATCCGCTCACCAATGTGGTGGATGTCTATATTGCGCGCTTGCGAAAAAAGCTCGAAGTTGAAGGGGCTCAGCCTCTCATAGAAACGGTTCGCGGTTATGGTTATCGGATTGCCGAGAGATCTTGAACGCATGCGATATGTTTGCGTCGGCAATTTTGGCCGTCATATCGGCTCATTCCGAATAGTCCGCGGTGAGGGGAGGTGTCTGCGCAATCTTGCCTGGAGTGCTTCCGGAAAAGTGGGCACCGGTTTTCCGATTAAGTTGCACGGTAAAACAAAGAGTTAGGGTCTGATTTTGAGTCTATCAAAATCAAAAAGAATCTAACACCTGCGGCCGCTAACCGGCAAAGCACTAAAAACCGGGCGGATTATCACCTTTATTGATGGGTCGCAGGAGAGGGGTGGATTGCTTAAAGTTCGCTGATAGCGATCGGCACATGACTCATACTTATGTAATCACCTACAATCTTGTCGTAATCATTGGAATTGGATCGCGATTTTAAACAACTTACGAATAGTAAATATGGATCGCTTGATTAAGGACATGAAGCTGTGTTGTGGTGATATTGGTAATTCCGGTGAACCGGCATAGGGCTAAACAGGTGACCATAGGCGGTCATGCCACTGCAAAATATCAAGACACCGGACAAATGGTTTGGTTAGAGCAAACAGAATTGCCGCGAACTAAGATCGTTGGTTCATTCAAGAAAGAGGTGCGCCGTTGACGGGTTGGTACCGGGTTGGTCCTGCTGTGCGTTTGGTGCTCGCTGTGTTTCTCGGCGCCGCGGGTGTTATTTTCTCCGTTTTGTATGTAAACGACAAGATCTCAGGTCCAGCGCAACGCGTGCCGAGCTTGCAATTGAATGCGCAGGAAAACGCGCCGGGTCCTGGCGCTCCAGCTAATCAAGACGTCGCCGACGCAATTTCAGACAATGCCTTGCCCAAGAGTGGAACCGAAGGAGAAACCCCGGACGCCACCGAAACCGCAATGCTCGCAGACGAGGCGGCTTGGAAAACGGCCTCTGAAGCGGCCACGATTGAAAGCCTGCGAAGCTATCTCGAAGACCATCGGCAAGGGCAATATGCGGCGCAGGCGATAGCGGAAATCGTTGCAATTGAAGGGGCGGCGCAAGCGGCAAAGCTCGCCGACGAGACGGCCTGGAACGAGGTTTCCGAAGCAGGCAAAATTGAAGGTTTGCGGAAGTACCTCGAAGACCATCGGCAAGGGCACTATGCAGCGCGGGCGAGAGCGGAAATTGCCGCACTTGAAGAGGCGGGGCAAACCGCAAAGCTTGCCGACGAAGCGGCTTGGAACGAGGTTTCCGAAGCGGGCAAGATCGAAGGTTTGCGGAAGTACCTCGAAGAACACCCGCAAGGCCAATATATCGTACAGGCGAGGCAGGAGCTTGCGTTGCTGGAAGAAGCAACACGAGCTGCAATGCGCGCCGACACGCTGGCCTGGGATGAGGCTGCCCAAAAAGGAACGATAAAAGATCTGCAGGATTATGCCGATACATACCCGCTAGGCCAGCACGTAACGCAGGCTAAGGAGAAGATCGCCGAGTTGAAAGCTGGTCAGGCTGGCAAGCGCGCCGATAAGGCGGCTTGGAAGAAGGCATCGCAAAAGGGAACGATCAAAGGACTGCGCAATTACCTCGATGCCTACCCAGAGGGTTCGAATGCGACGCGGGCAAAGACGAAAATAGCCAAACTGAAAGAGCTTGAGGTTGCCAAGCGTGCCGACAAGACGGCCTGGAAAAAGGCCTCTAAAAAAGGGACGATTGAAGGGCTGAAAAACTACGTCGAAAAGTATCCGCAAGGCCAATATGTGACGCGGGCAAAGACAAAAATCACCAAATTGGAAGAAGAAGTAAGACGACAAAATCCGCTGCAAGCTGTTCTAGATGGTTCTGATAAGACGCCGTTGCGGGATAAAATAAAGCGCTTCATCAAAGAGCATTATCTTTCCGGGAAAGACCTGAGCGATCGTCAAATCGGGTTCTTATATGCGGATCGGATCGACTATTTCGGAGAGAAACAAGTTAGTCGAGACAATGTCATTCGCGATAAGAAAAACTATTTTCAACGCTGGCCTAGCCGGAGATTTTCCCTGATCCCAGGAACAATGAGTGTAAAACCGCGCGATAGCGACTCGAAAACCGTCGACGTCAGCTTCCGCTTCATGTTCAAAGTGTCGTCACCCGAGCGGACAAGCCGAGGGCTGGGCAAAGCCACTTTGACTCTCCAACTTGGCGCGGGCAACAGCCGGATCATTCGTGAAGAGCGTATCGTTACAGCGCAGTTTTAAACCGCGATCTTTAACGCCCGCAGAGGCGCGGTAACGACGTTCAGCGATCAATACGGATCTGGCAGGGCGCGTCATTTGGCCATATATGGACCCCCGCATTGTGGCCGGTTCTGTGGTCGGTTCTGTGACCGGTTTTGTGGCCGGTTCACTGAGCGCCAGTCGCCAGTTGCCAGTCGCGCTGTCCCGCTTAGGCTCTGTGGTGGGGATTACCAAGTCGATAGAGACCTTAGAAAAATTCAAATCCGCCAGCTTTGTCCCTTGAACATGCAGAAAACGATCCTATTTTTTGAACATATTCTTGGTCTACAATCATATCTACGACCAGTGAATGCTTGGGTGGATTGCGGCTTCATTACAATAAGGTGTTGAAAGTTCATGTGTTTTTGAAGCGCCATCTGTTCCACAAAGGGTTCAGGTTCCATGACAACTTCAATATCCATCAAAAACGCCGCTATCAGGGCATG
>BFAS01000150.1 GCA_008974985.1 bacterium MnTg02 | reverse complement strand
TTTTTTTTAACCGTCATTTGATATGTCTCCGCCAGCGTCTCGATTCTCTTCCGGCTCCTGTACCCTTTCGCCACGGCGCTATTATTCCGCTGCGCGGCAATATGCATATGATCCAGTTTCTCGGGCCCGATCGCCGTCGCGGCGTCGTTTCAGTGGATAGACCCGTGAAGGCATCGCCCAAGAAGCGCAAAGGCGCCAAGACCAAGCGTTCCCAATCAAAATCTTTGCCGATCCTGAAGGTGGCCGGGGGCAAGGATCACGCGCCCCGCCGGCTGAACGACTGGTTGCGCAAACAGGCCCGAAATGATCTTGACGAACGCGTGTCATGGCATGCCGCCAATCTCGGCCTCAACCCAAAAAAACTCTCCATACGTGACCAGGCAAGCCGTTGGGGATCTTGCTCCTCAAGTGGCGTTTTGTCCTTTTCCTGGCGCCTCATTCTGGCGCCAAATTTCGTGCTCGACTACGTGGCCGCTCACGAGGTTGCTCACCTCCAGGAAATGAATCATGGCGACGAATTCTGGCACCTCGTGCAGCAGACATATCCCAATCTCAAAAGAGCGCAAACCTGGCTTGTCTCGCACGGGATTGATTTGCATCGCTATGGCCGCTAGCGCGTGATTCCGAAAAGCGCGTCCGCGCGAAGGCGGGGATGGAAACTGGTTAGCGGAAAAGACCACGCTTAAACAATGGGATAGAGCGCGGTTCTGATTGAATCCGAACCGATAACGCTCTTTGGCGCGCAAACCAATGTTGTGTTAGCCGTTCGGGCCGGCCGCGCCAAAGATCCATCTTAAGAAATCATTGTCGATCCTGTTGGTCCTGTTGACGTCTAATTCGCCACGGGCATGCGCGCCTGGCGACGTCGTTGCGATACTGGGTGAAGCTGTTCCCGGTAGCGGGCGGGGTCTGAGACCGGCATGCGCCGCCGTCATGATTTGGCGCCACATGCTCGCGGGCAACCCACCGCCCGTAACGCGCTTCATGGGACGTCCATCGTCATTTCCGATCCACACCACAGCGGTATAGTGGGCCGTATAACCAACGAACCAGGCGTCCCGGTAATCTTGGCTGGTCCCTGTCTTCCCCGCTGCGGGATGGCGGGCAAGCGCCGCGCGGCGGCCGGTTCCCCATTTGAGCGTCGCGCCTAACATATCATTCATAGCCCGGAGACTGCCGGCATTTACGACACGGCCCGGACCTCGCCCTCGGCGATGATATAAAACCTTACCCTTCACGGTCCTGACACGGTCGATAATGTGCGGCACAACCCCGAAGCCGCCATTGGAAAATGGCACATAGGCCGCCGCCAATTCGAGAGGCGTTACCTCCGCCGTGCCGAGCGCCAGCGATGGCTTATTGTGCAGATCCGAATGAATGCCAAGCCGGCGTGCGGTTCGAACAACGTTATCGCGGCCGACCTCCATCAGAAGCCGGACAGCGACCGTATTAATCGATTCCGCCAAACCCTGCCGTAGTGTGACCGGTCCGCGATAGCGGCCTTTATAGTTTTTCGGCCGCCATCCCTTATAGGAAAACGGACGGTCTTGAACGATCGTATCCGGCGTCAAACCGCTTTCCATCGCAGCCAGATAAACAAACGGCTTGAAAGCTGAGCCCGGTTGCCGCCGCGCTTTGATTGCACGGTTGAACTGGCTTTTTTGATAGGAGCGTCCACCGACAAGCGCCTTCACCGCGCCATCCGGATTGAGGATTATCGCTGCGGATTCGCCGGCGCGAAGCGGCTTGGCGTTGCGCGCCATCTCTGCTGTAACGATACGCTGAACTTGGTTTTGCAGGTGACGGTCAAGACTCGTTTCAACAATCAAATCCTCCTGCGTTCCGCCGACAAAACCGGATAAGGACTCGATCACCCAATCAATCGCATATTCAAAACCGCTTGCATGCCCTGGCCGCCGCATCCTAGCCGGAGCGCGCCGGGCCTTGCGCCATGCCGTCTTCGAGATCTTGCCCTCTTTCAGCATGGCCTTGAGAACCGTCGCCGCACGCATTTGCGCGCGCTTCTCGTTGCGTGTAGGTGCAAAGCGCGACGGGGCTTTTAACAAGCCAGCCAACATGGCCGATTCAGCAAGGATCAATTTGCGCGCCGATTTTCCAAAATAGCGCTGCGCCGCCGCTTCGATTCCATACGTTCCCGCACCCAAATAAACCCGGTTGAGATAGAGCTCGAGGATCTCAGCTTTGGAAAAGCGCAGCTCCAGCCAAATGGCGAGCAGAGCTTCCTCGAACTTGCGCACGAATGTCCGGTTCGACGCTAGGAAGAGATTTTTCGCCAATTGCTGCGTTATGGTTGAACCGCCTTGAACAATCCGTCCGGCCTTAATATTAACCGCCATGGCCCTGACGAGGCTGATCGGGTCAATTCCGAAATGGCGGTAAAATCGCCGGTCCTCAGTGGCGATAACCGCATCGATCGCATGACGCGGCAGGCGATACAGACGCACATGCTGGCGGCGCATTCCGCGCTCCGCAATGGCGGTCCCGTCAGCAGACAAAATCGTAATATTGGGAGGGCGCTCAGCCAGCCCGGCGACTGTCGGATCTGGCAGGGCAAGTGAAAAATAGGCGAAAATCCCGCCAAGCCCGACACCGGCCCACAGGATGCTCACGCAGACCCAATAGCATAAGAACTTTATGGGACCGGAGCCGCCTTTTGCAGACCGAACCGTTTTGCGCTTCTGCCGCGGAGCTGCCTTGCGCCGACTGGTGGCGGCGGATCTTCGCGCGCGGGATTTTCGAGAGCCTGAATTGCCCATGTAACGCCTACTTCGGACAAAACCCAAAGCCCGGCGCGACACCATTGCCACCCGAGAGTGCGTTAGTCTATAAGGCGTGCGCTTAAGGCAGGGTTAACTCATCCATCGGCGGCGGCCAAATCTGCAAGAAATCAACACCATAATAGCGTCAAATGTCGCGTTGGCCCTCGGGCTTCTTGGCCATAAAGAAGATAGAGTTCACACCCCAAACAATCAGCGCGAAGACAACTCGCATAATGATCACAAAGAACATGAACACGAGCTGCTGTTCCTGCAGCAGGAACTTGATCCAGATATTATACTGAACCGGAATGTCGGTCGTCGTGATGTTATGCTTGAGCCCTTCGGCAACGATCAGGAAATCATTGACTATGCCGGGATATTGCACGGCACAGAAAGCCAGAGCCAAGGCCCCCAAAAATAGCGAAAAGAAAATATTGAGCGTCGCAGCGATAACTCTGGTCACTGGACTGCCCCCTTTTATCTTTGTTGCGCGATACGCGTCGAAATGCGGTCGCCGACATTAGCATTAAAGTTTAAGACAGGTAAGGGGCGCGGGTGGATGGCTGTTTGATCGCGAAGATTTAAACCGCAACCGGATTAAACATCCAAATTGGCGACATTCAGAGCGTTTTCTTGAATAAATTCCCTGCGCGGCTCCACAACATCTCCCATCAACTTGGAAAATATCTCGTCTGTTTCGTCGAGTTCTCCGACTTTCACCTGCAATAAGGTTCTTACGCTCACATCCAGCGTCGTCTCCCAAAGCTGCTGCGGGTTCATCTCGCCAAGACCTTTATAGCGCTGCATGGAAATGCCTTTGCGGCCACCATCGAAAACGGCATCCAAAAGATCGCTCGGCCCATAAATCTCCGTTCCAGAGTCGCGGCGTCTGAACATTGCAGGCAACGCATATATCTCATGCAGATCCGCCGTCATCTCATGAAGCTTACGGGCGTCGGTGGAGGCAAGAAGCGCTCGATCCAAACGCCATGCTTCTTTTACGCCGCGCACTTCTCGTTCGAACAGAAGATCTTCCTCGCCCTCAACGATACCCGTCCAGCCGCGCTCGGTCTCATCGGCAAGCGTATTAAGCCGTTCAGCGATGCGCTTGGCGGTCTCGATGGCGATATCCCGATCCGATAATAGATCCGTGTCCAATCCCCCGGCAATGGCCGCCTGCTCGACAATGAAACGCGGATAGCGGCTATGCATCCCCGTCAAGAGTGCCACGGCTTGGCGAGCCTGATCCGTGATCTGCCGCAAATCAATGCCGGCCCGCTCTTCGCCGGAACCGAGCGATAGAACCGCGTCATCAAGACCCATATCGATCAGATAATTCTCAAAGTCCCGCTCGTCTTTTAAGTAACGCTCCGACTGGCCGCGCTTCACCTTATAAAGTGGCGGCTGCGCGATATAGAGATAACCGCGCTCAACCAGCTCGGGCATTTGCCGGTAGAAAAAAGTAAGCAGCAGCGTGCGGATATGAGCACCGTCGACATCAGCGTCCGTCATGATGATAATTTTGTGATAGCGCAATTTCTCGATATCGAAATCATCTCGTCCGATGCCCGTACCGAGCGCGGTGATCAATGTCCCGATCTCCTGACTTGAAAGCATCTTGTCAAAACGGGCGCGTTCAACATTGAGGATCTTGCCGCGCAGTGGCAGCACGGCTTGAAAAGCCCGATCCCGGGCCTGCTTGGCGGAGCCGCCAGCGGAATCGCCCTCGACGAGGAACAGCTCCGATTTCGCCGGATCCCGCTCCTGGCAATCGGCCAGCTTTCCGGGCAGGCTCGCCATGTCGAGCGCACCCTTGCGCCGCGTCAAATCACGCGCCTTGCGCGCCGCTTCTCGTGCCGCCGCCGCTTCGACGATCTTCCTGACAATCGTCTTGGCCTCGTTCGGATGCTCCTCGAACCACTGGCTAAGCGACTCATTCATGATGCTTTCAACAAGCGGGCGCACTTCCGACGAGACCAGCTTGTCCTTGGTCTGACTCGAAAATTTTGGATCCGGTAACTTGATCGACAGCACGCACGTCAAACCTTCGCGCGCGTCATCGCCGGTCAGCGAGACTTTTTCCTTTTTTGCAATGCCAGAGACCGCCGCATAAGTATTGATCGTCCGGGTTAGAGCACCGCGGAAACCGGCCAAATGAGAGCCCCCGTCACGCTGCGGAATATTGTTGGTAAAGCACAGCACATTTTCATGATAGCCGTCGTTCCACCACAATGCGGCCTCAACGGTCATGCCATCCCGCTCCACATTCACGATCACCGGAGCGTCGGTAAGCGGATGCCGGTTGCGGTCGAGATAGCCGACGAAGGCTTCGAGCCCACCATCATAATGCAGGGTCTGTGTCGTGGGATCGGCGCTGCGTGCGTCAGTGAGCGTAATCGACACACCGGAATTGAGGAAAGCCAGCTCGCGAAGCCGATGTTCCAGAATTTTGGCGTCGAACTCGACCATTGTAAAGGTTTTGGTGCTTGGCATGAACCGTACCTGCGTCCCGGTGCGTCCATTTGCGTCACCCGTTACGTGCATCGGCCCGGTGGGATCGCCATCCTCGAAGCGCATCATATGTTCCGACCCATCGCGCCAAATCGTCAGTTCGAGCCAGCTTGACAAGGCATTGACCACGGAAACACCGACGCCGTGAAGTCCACCGGAAACTTTGTAGGAATTCTGATCGAATTTGCCGCCAGCGTGCAGCTGAGTCATGATGACTTCCGCAGCGGACACGCCCTCTTCAGAATGAATTTCGACCGGAATGCCGCGCCCATTGTCCACTACGGTTATAGAGCCGTCCGGCTCAAGCGTAACGCAAACCTGGTCGCAATAGCCGGCCAACGCCTCATCAATGGCGTTATCGACAACCTCATAGACCATGTGATGCAGGCCGGAGCCATCGTCCGTATCACCTATATACATGCCCGGACGTTTGCGGACGGCGTCTAACCCTCTGAGAACCTTAATAGATTCAGCGCCATAAGAGTCCGCGGATTCTGATTTTTGGGCGGAACTATCGCTCATATTTTCGACAATCCTTTTTCGGCTTTGGACGCGCAGTATGCGCCCTTAATTTGTACCACAGATTCGATGTTCGCTAAACAAAAGGAGGTGGGAAATTTGGCTCTAAATTACGACCTGTCCATCCTCGATTTCGAAGAATTGAGCGCACTCTCGAAGAGGCGCAAACATGCTCTGGTCGGTTCCAGTCATCCACGCCTGCACTTCTAATTGCTGAATGTCCGAAAACAGAGCCTCACGGCGGCGGGCGTCCAAATGAGCCGCAATTTCGTCGAGCAAAACGATCGGCGCATAACCCTCGTTCATTTGCTTCACCAAGCGCGCATGGGCCAGCACGAGACCAACCAAAAGCGCCTTTTGCTCGCCGGTCGAACAGGTTCGCGCAGACAGATCCTTTGGGCCATGGCGAACGGTTAGGTCCGAGCGATGCGGGCCTTCAAGAGCCCGTCGCGCAGCGCGGTCCCGCTCTCGCGTCTCGGCGAGACGCTGGCGATAGACGTCTTCAACATCAACAGCTGCCATGTCCTCAAGCATCGCCTCGAGCGTTCCGTCAAGCCCAAGCACTGCCCAAGGGAAGGTAGACCCTCGCGCCTCGCGCCCGCGCAGAATGGCTCCGTTCAAATTCTGCACGGTCGTCAGACGGGCAGCGGCTATGGCAACACCCACTTCCGCCATCTGCGTCTCAAGCCCTTCAAACAATGCCGGCGATGACTCATCATTCATTTCGAGAAGCCGATTGCGCTGGCGCATGGCCCGCTCATAATGCGCATTGCGCTTGCGATGGCCAGGATCGAAACAGAGGCAAAGCCGATCGATAAAGCGCCGGCGCTCGGAGGCCGGTCCTACGAAAAGCCCATCCATTGCCGGCGTTAGCCAGCTCACATCCAAATAATCCGCGAGGGCACCGGAGCCAGCGACCTGGACCCCATCCACTTTGACCACCCGGCTGGTCTTCTGGGCAGCCGGGCTTTGGGGACGCCCCCCGGTTGCAATAGTGATCTCGCCGAACCGCGTCTCAACGCGGGCGGAAAGCGCCCAAGGTCGTCCCCCCTGGGAGTGGTCAAGATCGGCATAGGCGGCATTGCGCAGACCGCGTCCGGGCGCAAGGAGCGAGATCGCCTCAAGAAGATTGGTTTTCCCTGCACCATTGCTGCCTGTTAGAACGACACTGCGATGATCCAGACTAAGTGCCGTCATCGGATGATTGCGATAGTCCTGAAGAGCTAAGCGCGCGATCCACAGCCGGCCAGCTCCGGCCCCCGGCGAATTGGTTAGGGGCCCATCGGGCATGCTGGCCTTGTCCTCAACGCTCAGCGGTGCCCCCATCTAAACACGCATCGGCATCAGAACATAAAGCGCCGACACATCGCCATTATCGGTCACCATGGTCGGCGAACCCGGATCCGCCAGCATGAAATGCGCCGTGTCACTTTCGAGCTGTCCTGAAATGTCGAGCAGATAACGCGCATTAAATCCGATCTCCAGAGGATCGGAATCATATTCGACAGCGATCTCCTCTGTCGCGCTGCCGCTATCGGGATTGTTGACGGAAAGCACCAAACGGCCTTCTTCGATATTGAGTTTAACAGCGCGTCCTTTGTCGCTTGAAAGGGTCGAGACGCGATCTACGGCGCTGGCGAAATCCGCAACGGCGACATTCATGACCTTATCATTACCTTCCGGGATGACTCGCGCATAGTCCGGGAATGTGCCGTCGATGAGCTTCGAGGTGAGCATAACCTTGCCTGCTGAAAACCGGATCTTGGCGTTCGACAACTCCACGCTCACAGGGCCTTCGGAATCCTCAATGAGCCTGTGCAGCTCCGCCACGGTCTTGCGCGGCACGATAACCCCGGGCATACCCCGTGCACCCTCCGGCAGATCAAACTCCACTTGGGCGAGCCGGTGTCCGTCCGTGGCGACCGCGCGCAGCCTCTCCTTGCCCTCAACCTCGACGGCATGGAGGTAGATACCGTTCAGATAGTACCGTGTCTCTTCGGTCGATATGGCAAAACGCGTCTTTTCGATCAGCCGTCTTAATTCTTTCGCGCCGGCCTCAAACCGGTGGCTCATGTCACCGGCATCCAGCGAGGGGAAATCCTCAGCCGGAAGCACCTGAAGCACAAATCGGGACTGGCCGGAGGAGAGAGTCATGCGCCCGTCCTCGGTACCGAGGCTCAACTCCAGCTCCGCGCCATCGGGCAGTTTGCGCACAATGTCGTGGAGCATATGCGCCGATACCGTCGTTGCGCCCGGCTGCGACACGGAGGCGGCGGCGGTCTCAATAACCTCACGTTCCAAATCCGTTGCCTTCAGGCGCACTTCCCCGCCTTCCGCACTGAGGAGCACATTGGACAAGATTGGAATCGTATTCCGGCGTTCGACAACGCTGGTTACGTGATTGAGCGCTTTCAAAAATACGCTTTTCTCGATGATCAACCGCATGCCTAGCTCCTAGACCTCATCATTGGCAGAGCATCGCGCCCCCTCGAATAAGCGACTTATCCGACGATCGCGAAAGTTTCACTTCATACGCGTTTTGCTAACACACCGCGAACAGGTCCTTTTTTCCTTCATCATTGTTGGTCCCTATCTCGGTCTGCTATTAGCTGGTCTCCCGTCGCGGAGACAGGGAACCGAAGGGCCGCACATTGGAGAAAATCCATTGGAGGGGAGAAACTGGCGCGGCTATAGCGAATTTGCAAGCCCTGTATGCAAGCCGTCCCGGATCGCCGACCCTATTAGAGCCCCTTTAGAGACTTCAAAGTCAATTCTGATGCGCATCTGCTGGCCATCCACCAGATACGAAACCCGAAGGCACGGGTGCTCATAAGCCGTCAGAATGGCTTGAAAGTCTCTAAAGGAGCTCTAATAGGGCTGAGATGCCCATTTTACGGCATCCCAGCCTATTCCATGAAAAATAGCGAATCTCTGCTGTTCTGACTCCAGAACATTTCCGGCAGGGAATGTGTGTTTTTCCGATTAGACAATGCAAACACACAAACAATTTCAGAACATTTCCCAGTGCCATCGGGACAGAATAAGCTTCGAAGCCGCACACCAGACATTATGGCCACCAGACGGTTTCGCCCTTTAGATAGATTTCGACGCTCCATGCTCGAGGCCGGCTGGGCCGGCCTCGAGCATTAGGATCGACCGATCCCGGTCCAAAGCCTAGTCTTTAAGAAGCCGTTTGAGGATCTCGATCTCTTCCTGAAGTCCGGGATTTTCTTTCATTTGCCCGTCGATCTTGCGGATAGCGTGAAGCACAGTTGTGTGATCACGACCGCCGAAGCGCCGGCCAATTTCCGGAAGCGACCGGGAGGTCATATTCTTGGCGAGATACATTCCGATTTGCCGCGGCCAAACGATCGACCGGTTGCGGCGCTGCGAAAGAATATCCCCGCGGCTGATGCCATAATGTTTTGAGACGATACGGAGAATATCATCGATCTTGATACGTTTCGGCTCCTTGCCGCGCATAAGATCGCGAACAATATGCTCCGCAGTCTCCACCGTGATTGGTTCCGCAGTCAATTGATAAGCGGCATAGATCCGAGTGATCGCCCCCTCAAGCTCGCGGCCGCTTTCTGTAAGCCGCGCGGCAAGAAATTCGAGCACCGAATCGTTGACAATGAAGTCCGCATCATTCGCGGCCTTCTCCGCCGCCCGTTTGCGTAATATTTTAAGCCGCAAATCATAGTCAAGGGTGCCAATTTCGGTCACAAGACCGCCCGCGAGGCGCGAGCGCATACGTGCGTCCAGGCTTTCCAGCATGGTCGGCGCACGATCTGAGGCAACAACCACCTGCTTGCCGCTATCGATCAGCGAATTCAGCGTATGACCAAATTCCTGCTGTATCGTCCGCCCTTGAAGAAACTCCATATCGTCAATCAGGAGAATATCGATACCACGCAGCTTGTCCTTGAAGGCCAGCGCGTCGCGGGCTCTGAGCGCCTCGACAAAACTATACATGAACCGTTCGGCCGTCAGGTATAGCACCCGCGTTAGCGAGTTTCGCTGGCGGACTTCCCAGGCAATAGCATGCAACAGATGCGTCTTGCCGAGACCGACATTGCTGTGAACAAATAATGGATTGTAGCGCAGCGGCGATTCGCTCACGGATTCCGCGATCTGCCATGCCGCAGCATGAGAGAGACGATTGGGACTGCCAACGACATAGCTGTCAAATGTAAAGCGCGGGTCGAGCGGCGAGCCTTCAAATCCCTCATATTCGGTCCGCACTTGACCGCGACCGGATCGGCCTGACACCGGCACCATACGATCGCCATATCCCACGGCACTTTTCGAGTTGCCTTGTTCCGCGCGGGCGGCAACTGCGGCCTTTTCCGCGTAACCACGTGGCTGGCGCACCTTAAAATCGATCGATTTCACGCTTTCAAACTCTCTGCGGCAGGATTCAGCTACCTTTTCCGCATAATGCGACTCGAGCCAGTTTTTCAAAAACCGGGTCGGTACCGAGAGCAAAGCATGTCCCTCATTATAGGCCTCAAGCTCGACACGCCCGAACCAGCTTGTAAATACGTCTTCGCCAAGTTCGGCCCTTAGCCTGCTTTGAATGCGCGTCCATTTAGTTTGTAAATTGCTATTCTCGTTTTCGTTAACGTCCACTGTTTGATCCCCGCTTTTTCGCCCACGCTTTTGGTGCGTGGTAGGTTAAAAGCCGCTTCTAAATTGCGAGACGCTTGCCTATTAACGCCTCGAGAACTTAACCTCTTAAACACGGGCGCTTCGCGTTAGCTCTGCGCCCATGGAAGCCTCTTCGCCTTCCATCCTGCGATCATGCCGCGATGCTGATCGCCGTCCATCGGTCCTTCAAATCCGTCCGCCACATTGTGGCAGGATTTATAACCAGCCTCCGCCATCACACTTGCCGCCGAGAAACTGCGTTGGCCGGACCGGCAAACAAAAAATAGATCCGATTCTAAATCTGCGCCGCGATTTGCAAGCTCGTCGGATAGCTTTTTTACAAATTGCGGGTCGATTTCGTTTGACGGGTAAACCTGCCATTCAATCAGAACCGGTGTCTTACCGATCTCCGCCAAATCAGCCAGACCAACAAAGGCCCATTCGGCTCTGGTCCGCACATCGATAAGCATTGATTTGGGATCGGATTTCAGGCGGTTCCAAACCTCCCCGACCTCGATATTACCGATCTCGGCCGCAACTCCGCTCAAAACATTAACCTCCGACTCGCGGAAACAAACTCAAATAATACGAACTAGCAATCCGCCAGGCGAACGTCCTATGCCAACAGGCAGATAAGCATTTAGGCTAAAAAAAGCTCTTTAAACGAGAAATCAAATTAGGTGAAACCCCTAAATACTCCACGTATAAAGAGACTTGCGGCAAGACGCCGAGCCTGACTTACGCAATACTAAACAATGGTCTTGTAATTCGTTTTATCCCCGCTTGGATAAGACCTTGTATACAACGGAATCGACGACGCAACAACCAGCCAATTACACCATCATGGTCCAGAGGCCTGGTCCAAATCCATACCGGCTCACCTGCGCCAAGATGGTATTTGACTTCATGAAGCAGCTCCAATTCCATGGAATCCAAAAGAGAATCGACAATTGCGGATCATTGAATCTAAGCCCGGCGAAGGATTGCTAATTGTGGCAAATTTATTAATTATTTTCTTGAAGCCAAATGCCATGCCGATACAGGCCGCGAGTCTCCGGCGACAAAAAAACGAACAAGTGCTTTGAATCTAAAGAACGTTCCCAGCAGGACCTTCACAGCTCATGATTGCCGACGGCGCAAACCGTTGTGAATCCGCAACAGCCGGACTTGAATAGGGAGTATTCGGCTGAGAATAGCCTCGATCAGGCCTCCATGGCCTTCACGCGCGATGCAAGGCGGGAGATTTTCCGCGATGCCGTATTCTTATGCAGCACACCTTTTTGCGCGGAGCGCATAACTTCCGGCTCGGCGACTTTCAGGGCCTGTTGGGCGTCTGCTTTGTCGCCCGTCGTAATTGCTTCTTCGACACGTCTCAAAAATGTCCGCATCCGGCTGCGCCGCGCCCTATTGACCGCGGTGCGACGCTCCATTTTGCGAACGGCCTTTTTTGCCGATTTGGTATTGGCCATCGGTACACCCTTTCATAGAAACTGTTCTTAGAAGAATTGCCCCTCCATCCATCACAAGCGCTCGAGACGGTCGTCAGCCCCTCGCAAAGAGCAAGGTCAATTCAAACATATATGCCGCCCGCGTTAAAACGCCGAGCGGCCCGGATTTGGGTGCCTTGTATCGGTCTGGCCCATCAGCGTCAAGACCGGTGCGGCGTCAAGATTACAGCTGAGCACACTGAATGGCGTTGCTGCGGCAGTCGGAATCGGTGAATTAGCGGTTTTTGAAACTTGGCGACCGCTTTTCGGTAAAGGCCTGCATACCTTCTTTTTGATCTTCTGTGGCAAACAAGGAATAGAACAGCCGGCGCTCGAACCGGCCGCCCTCCGCGAGCGTTGTTTCATAAGCCCGGTTGATCGCCTCTTTGGCAAGCATGACAGCAGGTCTGGAAAAGTCGGCGATTTTATCCGCCGTCTTCATGACTTCATCTATAAGATCGTTTGCCGGCACAATACGGCTGACAAGTCCCGCCCGTTCCGCTTCCTCGGCATCCATCGTCCGGCCCGTCAGGCACATTTCCATGGCTTTCGACTTGCCGACGAATCGTGTGAGCCGCTGCGTCCC
>BFAS01000149.1 GCA_008974985.1 bacterium MnTg02 | reverse complement strand
AAAGGGCCAATCGCGGAATTGACGATTACGCTGTTGCGGGCCTGGACATACGCTGCCGGGAACAAGACCGAAGACGCTCTGAAATTGCTAAAGCCAACAGGGCAGGCGCAATGGACCAAGTTTTATAAAAAATATCACCGGGCACTTATCGCTGATCTCGGATCAAATACAAAAACCGCCCTGAAAGAGTACCGGGGCATTTTCAAAAATGATCCAAAGACCCTACGAGTTGCGCTTGCCTACGCCCGTCATGCGGCCTCTTCGCGTAAGTCGAAACTCGCTAAGCGCGTTCTCGCTCAACATTTAAGTCAAGCAAGGCCTCACCCGGAAGCTAAGGCCCTATTGGATCTTCTCAATTCTGGAAAGACCCCTGGGCTGTTAGTGGCGAATGCGGAACATGGTTTGGCGGAAGTGTTTTTTGGATTGGGCGATGCCTTAACAAGCGAAGGCGGTATCGATATTGGGACGATCTATCTGCAATTCGCCCTCCTTCTCAAACCAGACTTTCCGCTTGCTTATGCCTCTTTGGCTAATGTTCACGAGCAAAACAAAAAATATCAACTCGCAATTGAAACCTATGATCGAATTCCCGAAGCGTCCCCTATTTGGCGGCGCGTGCAAATCCGCAAAGCGTTCGATCTCAATTCGATGGATAAGGATGATGAGGCCCGCACGCTGCTCGTGGGACTTCTTGAGAACCACCCCCAAGAGATTCAAATACTCGATGCGTTAGGGAGTATTTTGCGGGCACGGAAGAATTATAAAGAAGCGGTTGAATTTTACAGCCGAGCGATTGCCCTTCTCAAAAAACCTGAAAAGCGTGACTGGAGCTATTATTACGCCAGAGGCGTTTGTTACGAACGGCTAAATCTGTGGGACAATGCGGAGACTGATCTGGAAAAAGCGCTGGAACTCGACCCTGATCAGCCGTTGGCTTTGAATTATCTTGGATATACATGGGTTGATCAAAACCGGCGTCTTAAGAGGGCAATGGCGTTTATCCGCAAAGCGGTAAAGCTAAAGCCCGAGGATGGCTATTTCGTCGATAGTCTGGGCTGGGCGCACTACCGCTTGGGTCAGCATTCGTTAGCCGTCAAACATCTTGAAAAGGCGACCGAGTTACGTCCGGATGACCCGACTATTAATGATCATCTCGGCGACGCTTATTGGCGGGCCGGAAGAATCCTCGAAGCCAATTTTCAATGGAAGCAGGCGTTAACACTTATGCCGGAACCAGCCGACGCGGAGACGATTGCTAAAAAACTCAAAGACGGCCTGCCGGATAAGCGCCAGGTCAAAGAAGCCGCCGCCAACGACAATAATACCAATAAACGCAAAAAGTAGGTCTGGAAGAGTGTTCTTACGCCTTGGCTGATGACTATTATCCGTGAAATTGCCGCCGCTAAGGTTAACCTCACGCTTCAAATTTTGGGGCGGCGGCCTGATGGCTATCATGAGCTGAAAAGTCTCGTGGCCTTTGCCGGCATTAGTGATCTCGTTGAATTCCGGCCTGGACATCCACCTGAAATTACAGTCGAAGGCCCCTTCGCCAGTGAGATTCAAGGTGAAAACCTGCTTTTGAAAGCGGCACGGACTGTCCACTCTGAACGACCTGACTTTGTCACGGGAGCATTCCGTTTGGTCAAGCGATTGCCCGTGGCCGCTGGTCTCGGCGGTGGCTCGGCGGACGCCGCTGCGGCACTTAGGGCGCTCATGCAAGCCAACGGCAACCAAAGTCTTGCGCTCGACTGGGCACGACTGGCGAAAAGCCTAGGCGCTGATGTTGCGGTATGTTTCCGGCAACGAGCATCATTCATGACGGGTATAGGCGAGATAGTCACACCTGCACCGCGAATGCCCGAACTTTCTGTTGTTCTTGTAAATCCCGCTATCGCGCTGCCGACGGAAGCTGTTTATGCGGCTTTGAACGCGCCATCGCTCAAGACGCAGGCCACTGGGGCATCCAGCGGGCCGGCGGAGCACTTGGCGACGGTTGATCAGCTTGTCGAATATTTGAATAGAAATCCGAATGATCTGGAGACGCCGGCTCTACGCCTCGCGCCGGCGATAGGCGAAGTCAAAGCGGCGCTTGCAGCGCAAAAAGGTTGTCTCATTGCACGGTTGTCGGGAAGCGGATCAACTTGTTTCGGCCTATTTCGTGACCAGCAGAGCGCCGCATACGCTGAACAATCGATTGCGCGCCATAGGCCGGTATGGTGGGTGAGGTCCAGTGTTTTAAGGTGATCGCAATTAATGCGTTCTGCTGATGCAGAAGTCCACCACTTCGAGGAGAGCTGTCTTGTGATCAGTGTCAGGGAATATGGCGAGGGCATCACAAGAGATTGCCCCATAATGGCGGGCGCGTTCAATCGTATTCTCAAGGGCTCTATGGTTGTCCATCAGAGAAATCGCGTGCTCAAGATCTCCGTCTTGATATTTCCCGTCTTGCAGCGTGCGTTGCCAAAACTTTCGCTCTATTTCGCTACCGCGCCTGTAGGCCAAAACTACAGGTAGTGTGATTTTCCCCTCTCGGAAATCGTCGCCGATCGATTTGCCAAGCTCTCCTTGCTGGCCGTTATAATCGAGTGCGTCATCGATGAGTTGAAATGCAAGGCCGAGATTCTTGCCGTATGATCTCAAGGCGGCGCGTTCGTCTTTCGGGCGTTCGGCGATCACGGCGCCGACCTCGGCGGCCGCGGAAAAAAGGGCCGCGGTTTTGGCACTGATGACTGCGAGATACTCATCTTCCGTCGTTGTTGTATTCTTAGCGGTCGAAAGCTGCATCACCTCGCCTTCGGCAATAACAGCAGCGGCGTTTGAGAGGATGCGTAAGGCTTCGAGAGATCCGACATCGACCATCATCTTGAAGGCTTGGCCAAGCAAAAAGTCGCCAACGAGAACGCTTGCCTCATTGCCCCAAAGCATTCTTGCCGCCTTGCGGCCACGCCGAAGCTCGCTTTCGTCCACGACGTCGTCGTGAAGGAGTGTTGCCGTGTGCATGAATTCGACGCTGGCGGCGAGCCTGATATGATCGCTGCCTCGATAGGCGCACATTTGCGCCGCAGCGATGGTTAGCATGGGCCGAACACGCTTGCCGCCGGAATCGATCAGGTGGCAGGCCAATTCGGGGATCATTTCTACGTCGGATTTGGTCTTGTCCAAGATGATACGGTTGACTGATGCCATATCATTTTCGACAAGCGTTTTGAGGCGCGCAATTCCAGCTTTGGAATTTCGCGAATCCTTTAATGGTATAACAACTCCCAAAGGAGCGGTCCCCTCTTTCAGTATTGCTCGATCGGTTAAGTATACGCATTGTGCTTGCGTTTAGGTCAAGCTACAACGCCGCAGGCATATTGAAACTGGACATTTTGTCCAATGCAAGATTTGACTGCTATCGGCTTCACGGCCTGGAATAAGGCCTAATAAGCCAAGCTTCACCAATTGGATAGTGGGGCATATGGAGCATATCATTTGAATGAATTATTGCGCACGAATGATCAGGTCTTGATAAGCTTCGTCCAAGCTCTGTTAGGGGAAGCGGGCATTGGTCACGCTGTTGTGGATACGCATATGAGCATCGTCGAGGGCTCGCTTGGTGTATTGCCGCAGAGGGTTTTGGTGAGCGAAGAGGACCTCATCAGAGCCCAACGCGTGTTGCGCGAAGCAGGCATTGAGCATAGCGAGACCAAATGAGAGATCATATGGACACCACCGTGAGGAATATCGGGGCGTCCTGCACCACCGATGACGCGTTTCTCGGAGGGCGATTGCAAATTTTGCAGCCTGCCAAAGGCCTTAGGGCAGGTATTGATCCTGTTTTTCTCGCTGCCGCAACGCACGCCAAATCCGGCGAGCGAATTCTTGAGGCGGGGGTTGGCGTCGCGGTCGCAAGCCTTTGTCTGGCGACGCGTGTCCCCGATCTCGGCATAACCGGCGTTGAATTGCAGAGCGAACTTTGTGAACTGGCGACAGAAAATGTGCAGCGAAATGGATTGGCAAGGTCGATTCATATTCTTGAGGGTGATATCGCCGCTTCGGCGAAAAGCTGGTGTGAAGCGGGACTTTTGCCTGAAAGCTTCGACCATGTAATCGCCAATCCGCCCTATTATGATTCGCGCAAGACGCGGAGAGCGCTCGATCCGGTTAAAGAATGTGCCCACGTTTGTAACGACGGAAGTTTAGAGCAATGGGTGCGATTCATGGTCCGGCTTGCGCGCCCTAAAGCACGGATCACGTTGATTCATAAGGCTGATGCGTTGCCGCAATTGCTTAACTTGTTGCAAAACCGGATCGGCGATATTGAGATACACCCGCTTTTTCCTGCCGAAGACAGCCCCGCCTCGCGTATTATTGTCTCAGGCACTAAGGGGAGCCGGGGTCCTCTGAATATTTGCCCTGGCATCGTCTTGCACCAACCTGATGGAGGTTATACGGCGCAAGCACAACGCATATTGAGAGATGCCAAGGCGTACTGAACGTCTAGAGCAGATTTGATGAACTCCGGTTCAGCAAATCTGCCGTAGCTCTTTGTTCCTACGCATTTTTTGGGCGGAAAACCGCACACACTATTCCTGAAAATGTGCTAGGCGACGGAGTGCGCAACTCAAGATATTATTTATCGGATCTGGCCGGAATGCAGTGGCACTATCTTGCCGAACAGGACTCCGGCCATTAAGTAGCGGGCATGGCAATGAATGAGTCGAAAGCCGGTGTAACGCCGGACACAAACCGGAAAAGAAACCTGTTTAAGCCTTGGACTTGGCGGCGGTCATTTCCTGTCGTTCCGGTTCTACGCTTCTCAGGCGCTATCGGCGTTGTGACACCACTCCGGCCGGGTCTGACCCTCGCCGCCACTGCTTCGGCAATCGAGCGGGCATTTTCCACAAGCCGGGCCAAGGCCGTTGCTGTTCTAATCAATTCGCCGGGCGGATCGCCTGTGCAATCGATGCTGATTTATAAGCGTATTCGGGCCCTTTCAGAGGAAAAGGGGCTTCCGGTATACGTGTTTATGGAGGACGTCGCTGCCTCCGGCGGCTATCTGCTGGCGCTCGCAGGTGATGAGATTTATGCCGATCCGAGCTCCATCGTCGGATCGATCGGCGTTATCTCGGCAAGTTTTGGGTTCGACCGGCTAATCAAGCGTTACGATATCGATCGGCGCGTCTATACGGCGGGTGAAAAGAAAATGACGCTGGATTCTTTCTCGCCCGAGCAGGAAGAAGACGTGGCGCGCCTTAAGGTCATTCAAAAAGATATTCACGGAACCTTTATCGATCTCGTCAAAGAGCGGCGCGGCAAAAAAATCGAGCAAGCCGGAGATATGCTCTTTACGGGCGAATTCTGGAGCGGAACCAAAGCGGTTGAACTTGGGCTTGTCGATGGTCTTGCGGATGTTCGGACGAAAATGCGCGAGCTATATGGAGAAAAAGTACGTCTGAAACTTGTGACCTCCAGCCGGAACATGTTTCGCCGCTTGCGCATACCGGGAATGGGATGGGATGAGGGGGGCGAGCCGTTTCTCCGAGAGAGCCTCGCCAATGACGTTATCTCGGCTATTGAAGCGCGGGCATTATGGTCCCGCTACGGCTTATAGTCGCCAATCGTTTAAGAGGTTAGCCGCGTGCCACAGATCCTGTTGCTCCTTCTCATATGCGCTGGGGTCTGGACAGGCTACCGCTTGTACAAAAGAGAATCGAAGCGGGTTGCCGCCGACCTTGAAAGAGCGGAAGAGGGACTCAGGCACCGGACAGCTCACG
>BFAS01000148.1 GCA_008974985.1 bacterium MnTg02 | reverse complement strand
GAATAGCGCGTCGAGATTCCGGTATTGAGAAAAACACTACTCAAATGGTTGAGATGAGGAAAAAATGTTTGCGCTTGCTCCAAGGCTTCCGTTTGCGAAAACCGATATTGCGGGACAGCATTCGCGATGGAAGCAATTTCAACATCTGTTTGAGCCGCCGACGCCGGCAAAAAAACGGAAAGACTATCTGGGGCCGTTCTAAGCATACGATTGGAACCTTGTTCGAAGCATATTCGTCATTTGATATGGCGTGAATTTTGCGTCACCAATAAGTCACAAGGCCGTCTTGTCGTTCCATTTGCAAGTGCTGGGCTTGTGAGCGCAACTTCAATTTTGCTCCGGCTTGAAGGAATGAGGCGCTGTCATATGCGCGCAGATTCTGGTTGCTTACGCTTCTCGGCTGCGGTTTATTCCCCGAATGCGAGAGATTCTTATCACTGTTTCTGATGTGACGCTTCGCGCCCGGCTCCTTGATACGCCGACCGCGGACGCAATTTGGGATGCTTTACCTATTCAGGCATCGGCGATGACCTGGGGTGAGGAGGTTTACTTTACGACGCCGGTGAGCGTGCCGCGGGAAAGCGATGCCCGCGCAGTCGTGGAGCCAGGCGAAATCGCCTATTGGCCCGACGGCGATGCGATCGCTATCGGATATGGCCGAACGCCGATTTCACAAGGCGATGAAATCCGTTTGGCAAGCCCCTGCAATATTTGGGCGGCAGCGCTGGATGATGTGCGTGCATTGGCGGCAGTGAATGGCGGGAACGCGATCGAAGTTAGCAAAGCCGAAAACTCCTAGGGTCTTTTCGTTTTTGATTGAATTAAAAACGAACCCTAGTTCTTTGTTTTTACGCAATTTCCGGGCGGAAAACCGCTCAAACTTTTCCTGAAAATGCTCTAGATGAGCCCCAAGCCCTTAAGGCTTGCATGACCCTGCCGTCCGACAATGATATGGTCGTGCACGACAATCCCCAAATTCTTCGCAGCCGTGACGATTTTCTTTGTCATCTCAATATCGGCGCGCGACGGCGTCGGGTCTCCCGACGGGTGATTGTGCACCAAGACGATTGCGGTGGCTGAGAGCTCGAGGCTTCGCTTCACGATTTCCCGGATATAGACGGGTGTGTGGTCGACCGTGCCTTCCTGCTGGACCTCGTCGGCGATGATCCGGTTGCGTTTGTCAAGGAAGAGGATGCGGAATTGCTCTCGTGTTTCATAGCTCATAACAGCTTGGCAATAGCCCAAAACGTCCTCCCAGGAATTGAGCAGGGGGCGGTCCATGATGTCGCTCTTGAGGAGGCGAAGCGCTGCCGCCCGGACGACCTTAAGTTCCATGACGACCGCTGCGCCGACACCATCCACTTCCTGGAGCCGTTCTTCGGGCGCGTGGATAACCTCGGCAAAGGTCCCGAATTTGGCGACAAGGGCTTTGGCGAGCGGCTTTGTGTCACGACGCGGCAAAGCGCGGAACAATATCATCTCAAGCAGTTCATAATCAGGTAACGCTTCCGCGCCCCCGGAGCGAAAGCGGTCGCGCAATCGCTCCCGGTGGCCCTCCTGGCCGGCCAGTTTCGGGCGCGCATCCCTGAATCCTGTATTCTTGCGCTCTGGCATGGCCGCTAACTTGATGAAAAGTGCGGGCGATGGAGACCGCCTGGAGATATTGTGAAGATCTCACAGCCTTTCTCGGTAACACCGACAGTATGCTCGAATTGTGCCGACAAAGAGCGATCCCGTGTGACCGCGGTCCAGCCATCTGTCAAAATCTTGACGTGTGATTTGCCGAGATTGATCATGGGCTCGATTGTAAACAGCATACCGGCCGCAAGGCGCATTCCCTCGCCCGGCTCCCCATAGTGCAAAATATTTGGCCGGTCATGGAAGACGCGGCCCAGCCCATGTCCACAGAAATCGCGCACAACGCTACAGCGCTCGCCTTCCGCGTAAGTTTGAATGGCATAGCCGATATCGCCGATCGCCGTGCCCGCGTGAACGGCGGCAACACCAAGCATTAGCGATTCATAGGTCACGTCGATAAGCCGTTCCGCGCGCCTCGAAATTTCGCCGACGGCGAACATACGGCTCGTATCACCGTGCCAGCCCTCGAAGATGAGTGTGATATCGATATTGACAATATCGCCCTCTTTAAGGGCACGAGGGCCGGGGATGCCATGACAGACCACGTGATTAAGAGAGGTGCATATCGATTTCGGAAACCCCCGATAATTCAAGGGCGCCGGCGTGGCGCCGTGATCCATTGCAAATTCGAAAACGAAATCGTCGAGCGCTTCCGTTGTCACGCCGGGGCGGACAAGCGGTGTCACTTCATCCAACGCTTTGGCGGTAAGGTGGCCAGCCTTATGCATGCCTTCAAAGGCATCGGTCCCATAAATGGCAATCTTGCTATCTTGGGCCAGGGCTGGTGTCAGATCAAATTGCGTCATGTCGAGCCAATAATGAGCTTGAAATCTTTTCTCCAAATGACTTAAGCGCAAAAGACTGTCCGCGCAACTGGAGCAAGCGCGTCTCAGGCCATCATGTGCACACAATAACTTCTGTTCGCAGCCGCGTTCATGACAGGGTTAATACCAATGGTCCTTGAGTTTATCCTCACGAACGATTGGCGACCGCTTGGCAAGCGCGACTGCGTGGTCCGCGCCTTAGGCGGTCAAGCCTGCGTGGCGATTGAATGTCCACCGGTCATTTCCAATGACCGATGGTAAAACAGGACAAGTTATTCGGCCAACGGGAGCGGATCGCTGACAGTAATTTGAGCGACCGATAAGGCACATGCGTAGCTGATAACTTCGACCCCGGCGCTTCGGGCGGCATCGAACGCCGCGCCATAGTTGCGATCAATATCGCGGGCGATTGCCAGACTTTCTGCATCATTCCGCTGAACGAGAAAGACAAGTACCGCGCGGCCGCCACTCTCTACGACTTTGGCGAGCTCATGCATATGTTTGGCGCCGCGCACCGTCACGGAGTCGGGAAATTCGGCGAGCCCCGGCGTGCGCATCAGATGTACATTTTTCACTTCGACATAGCATGGCGGCTTGTTTGGCGCTTCGAGAAGAATATCAACCCGGCTGTTGGTGCCGTATTTCACTTCGCGGCGCAAATCATCATAGCCCGTGAGTTCCGTTATCAGGTTGTTCTGAATAGCTTCTGCAACCAGACTATTCGGGTGGCCGGTATTGATGCCGACCAAAACCGGCCCATTTCCGATATCGACCTCGATCAGTTCCCAGGAATGTTTGAGTTTGCGCTTCGGGTTATTGCTCTCAGACAGCCAAACACGCGAGCCTGGCTCCATAAGGCCGAGCATGGCGCCAGGATTGGCACAATGGGCGGTAATAGTATCGCCGTTCGCAAGCTCGACGTCGGCAAGAAAGCGCTTGTAACGTTTCTTGAGGCGGCCTTGGAGCAACGGTGCTAAAAATTCCATGTATGCAAAATTTCAAACTAGCGGATAGCGATATAAGAGAACCAATTTGCATCATTTTGCGTTGTAACGCTATTTTCTTCAGATGCCTAAAGTTTAGGCACTCAATTCATGGATTTAATTGGTTAATACTAATTAGTTAACTGAAGTTAATTCTGGACTAATATTTATAAAATCAATATTTACCGCTCTAAATTGTATGCAATGAGACATTTTGACATGGTGAAAATATATTTTTAATATGATAAAGCTCGGTTCTGTTCTACGGAACATATGAATTGGGGAACCTTTCACATAGGTCGATGTCTCGATCAACTCCAAATTCAAACTATAGCCTTTTGCCCTTCGTCTTTAGCCACCCCCCAAACAAGGAAGAATGGTGTTGAACAAACTCAAAAATCCATCAATAGCGGAGGGGAGCGGGGAAACTTCGCAAAGCGGTGTTAGCATTCGACAAGGAGCCGTGGACGGGATCTTGGAGGGTTTGGAAAGCAATCGCGATCAGGCGAAAGAGCATAATTTCAAATTGCTCGCCTACCTTATCGACATGGCCATATTGGAAGCTAAGGACATGGCAAAAGCTAATATCGATAAATTCTAACGATGCGCAATGTCTAATATTTGTGCTGAGCTTCAGGAACATCCCTTACCTGTAGCCGACGATAGCGGCTTGCGTATCGCGACCAGGCCGCTACAGCGTTTCGGTTCTGATTAAATCCGAACCACGCTCTATCTCTTTGTCTAAGCGGGATCTTTTCCCAAATCCGGTTTCCACTTTTCGGGATCATGCTCTAGAACATGAGATATGCCCGATGTAGTTCAGAAAGCCTCAGAGGAAATTGTCACCGCCGGTTTGCTGATAATCGGCGATGAAATTTTATCGGGCCGTACGGCCGATAAGAACATTGCCTATATTGCCAGTCACCTCACGGCTATAGGTATCCAGCTCCAAGACGTTCGCGTGGTACCGGATGAAGAAGATCGCATTATCGAAGCGGTCAATACCATGCGCAGCCGCTATTCCTATGTGTTTACAACAGGCGGTATCGGTCCGACCCATGACGACATCACCGCGGATTCGGTGGCCAAAGCCTTTCAAGTTGCGATTGAGGTTGATCCAAGAGCGGTCGCGATGATGCGCGAACGTTACGCGCCGGAAAGGCTCACAGAGGCACGGCTTCGCATGGCGCGTATCCCGGAAGGGGCGGATCTTGTCGACAATCCTATCTCGCGAACACCCGGCTTCATGATTGACAACGTCGTGGTGATGGCCGGCATTCCGTCAATTATGCAAGTGATGCTGGATGCCGTCTCGTCTAAGTTGCGGACGGGGAAAAAAATGTTGTCGGCATCGGTTCAAGTCAACGCGCCTGAAGGTGATATCGCGCCCGTGCTGGCCGATGTCGCAGCTTCATTTCCCGATGTCGCTATGGGCAGCTATCCATTTTTTAAAGATGGGCGAATGGGCGCGCATCTTGTCCTGAGAGCCATGGATTTGGTTGAACTTGAAGCAGCCGAGAAAGCACTCAGAGCAGAATTAACCGAGCATAATCTGTTGAGCTAGAACCCGCAGGGCTCTGGCTCTTTGTTTTTGAGAATTTTACGGGCGGAACACCGGTTTCCATCCCCGCCTTCGCAGGGACATGCTTTATCCGGAAGCACTCTCGCTCAAAATCAATTCTCGATAATTGATCGATCGGCCGCGGTCGAATCATCTTCGCTTTCCTGGGCAGGCGCTGAGCCGATTGGCTCAAACCCGGCCAGACCATAGCGCGTTTCGAGGCTTTTCCTGAAACTTGCACACACGCGAACCAGTTCGAGGAGGCGTATGCGTCCACCGAGCAGGAAGCTATCATTCACGGCAATCCTGACAGGTGGATTGTCCATTTCCAGAGTTTCGGTGAGCAGCTGCCGCGACTCGATGAAATGTTGCGGCTGCCCGGCACCGTTAAAAACAGCGTCGTCGTCAGGTCCAAGGACGTTGCCCATATTGTCGCAAATATCGGTTGCCACGGTGAAGAGATCAATGATCGGGCGAAACCGGTGATCAAGGTCACGCAAATGAAAGGACCAATGGCGCGCTTGCGTGAGCTTTGTCACCAGCAGCAGTTCATGAGTCTTGATTTGATCCAAAAAGGAGTGGAACTCATCGAGCCGCTTGAGAACATTCTCGGAACTCATATCCGTCGAGATTGGCGCTGACGAATAGCTCAACGCAACGATTTGATCGCTTTCATCGACGATAGAGTCGAGATGGTCACACAAAAAGAAAACGACCGATTGTAACTGCTCATCATCGCGCATTTCCATAGGGTCCCCTCTTGGGAACAAGCGGCCCTGCGACTGCTTGCTCAATACCGTCGATTGGAAAGCTCGTTACGTGTTCAAGAGCAGCCACTCGTTGCTCCACATGTATCGCATTTTAAGCAAGTTCCATTACGAACCAACGTAAAATTTCCGCATTCGCCGCAGGCTTCGCCACTATAGCCTTTGATTCGCGCTTCCGCGACTCGTGTGCGGTCATCATTGGCGGCAATGGGACCGCTGGCAATAGCCATTACGGCCGATGCCTGCGATCGTGCCGGAATATGTGTGTCTGCCGCCACAGATTCTGGCCCAGTAACGGTGGTTGCAACCGCCGCCTTGGCGCTTGTCTCCGCGAAATGATTGCTGCCGTCGCCCGAAATCATCACGACTTTATTGGCCAAGCTTCCACGCATGAGGCCGCGGCTGAGATAGCGTTCCGCCGCAAGAGCCGGAGTTTGCACGCTTTCTGTGTCCCCCGATCCCAGTACCGTATTGCCGATTTCGCTTGGGTCGACGTGGGCGAGATCGTTGCGGCCAAGGTAGGAGACCGCAAGCTCCCGGAATACATAGTCAAGGATTGAGGTGGCGTTCTTGATTGAGCTGTTGCCGCGCACCAAGCCGGCGGGCTCAAACCGCGTGAACGTAAAGGCGTCGACAAATTCATCAAGCGGCACGCCATATTGCAGTCCGAGCGAGATGGCGATGGCGAAATTGTTCATCAATGACCGGAAGGCGGCGCCTTCCTTGTGCATATCGATAAAAATTTCGCCGATACGTCCATCCTCATATTCGCCTGTGTGCAAATAGACCTTATGGCCGCCAACACGGGCCTTCTGAGTGTAACCCTTCCGCCTGTCGGGGAGCTTTTCGCGTTCCGCTTTCAACCGTTCGCGCTCGATAATGTGTTCGACAATCCGCTCCGCCACAATGCCCGCGCGCGCCGCAGCGGGTTTGTCCGCCGCGATCGCTTCGATGGTTTCATCCTGCTCATCCTCCTCTTCGCCAAGGAGTTGGGCATTGAGCGGCTGAGATAATTTCGAGCCGTCGCGGTAAAGGGCATTCGCTTTCAGCGCCAATTTCCACGACAACCGATAGGCGGTCTTACAATCTTCGACCGTGGCCTCATTGGCCATATTGATCGTTTTTGAAATGGCCCCGGAAATGAAAGGCTGAGCCGCCGCCATCATACGAATATGGCTTTCAACCGAGAGGTAGCGTTGTCCCTGGCGCCCGCATGGATTGGCGCAATCGAATATGGGCAGATGCTCGCTTTTAAGGCCGGGCGCCCCTTCGAGGCACATCGAGCCGCAGCAATAGTTGTTTGCGGCCTCAATATCAGACTTCGAGTAGCCCAAATGGCCCAGCAGATCGAAATCCGGCTTATTCAGCAGGTCGCCTGGAATGGCCAGCGTTTCGGTGCAAAAACGCTCACCGAGCGTCCATTTGTTAAAAACGAACTTGATATCGAAGGCGCTTTCGAGAGCGGCTTCAATGGTCGCGATTTTCTCTTCCGTGAAGCCTTTTTGCGCGAGCGTTATATGATCTATGCAGGGTGCGCCCTTGAGGGTTCCGTGACCGACGGCGTAATCGACAATGGCCTTGACCGCGTCTTCGCCATAGCCGAGCACATTAAGGGCTTCGGGAACCGTTCCGTTGATGATTTTGAAATAGCCGCCACCGGCAAGCTTCTTGAATTTTACCAGCGCGAAATCCGGCTCGATACCGGTCGTATCGCAATCCATCACCAACCCGATCGTGCCTGTTGGCGCGACAACGGACGCTTGGGCGTTCCGGAAACCATATTTGCGGCCAAGCTGTAAGGCTTGATCCCAGGCCCGCTTGGCGCGGTCGATCAGATCCGGATCTGGGCAGGCACCGTGATCCAGCGGCACCGGAGGCGTGGAGACCTGTTCATAGCCATTCATATTGCCATAGGCCGCGCGGTGATGATTGCGGATGACCCGGAGCATATCTGCTTCATTGTCTTCGTAGCCTTCGAACGCTCCCAATTCCTTGGCTATTTCGGCTGAGGTCGCGTAGGAAATTCCCGTCATGATTGCCGAAATCGCGCCGCAAATCGCCCGGCCTTCCTGTGAGTCATAAGGCAAACCAGAGGCCATCAAGAGACTGCCAATATTGGCGAAGCCGAGACCGAGGGTTCGGTAGCGATAGGAAAGTTTGGCAATTTCCTTCGACGGGAACTGCGCCATCATGACCGAAATTTCCAGGACCAACGTCCAGAGACGCACCCCATGCTCGAAAGTTTTGGTGTCGAATTTTTGCGACTTCCCCCGAAACGCCATCAGATTCAACGAAGCAAGATTGCACGCCGTATCATCCAGGAACATATATTCCGAGCACGGATTGGACGCCCGGATTGGACCGGATCTTGGGCAGGTATGCCAATCATTCACGGTCGTGTGGAATTGCATTCCAGGATCCGCGCAAGCCCAAGCGGCATAGCCGATTTGTTCCCAAAGCTCCCGGGCCTTGACTGTCTTGATTGTTTTTCCAGTTGTGCGCGCGATCAGGTCCCAATCCCCATCATTGTCGACAGCCTGCAAAAAAGCGTCGGGGACGCGAACGGAATTGTTGGAATTTTGGCCGGATACAGTGCGATAGGCGTCTGAATCCCAATCCGTGTCGTAGGTTGAAAACTCGATGTCGCGATAGCCCTGACGGGCGAATTGGATGACGCGCTGAACATAATTGTCCGACACTTTGACTTTCCGTGCGGCACGGATTTCGCGCTTGAGGGCGGGGTTCTTTGCCGGGTCAAAGCAATCGTCCCCATCCGCCTCGCAATTCACACAAGCCTTCATGATGGCGGTGAGCCGCTCGGCGCATATTTTCGAGCCGGTGACCAAGGCCGCAACCTTCTGCTCTTCGCGGACCTTCCAGCCAATATAGTCTTCGATATCCGGGTGATCGATGTCGACGACCACCATCTTGGCGGCCCGGCGCGTCGTGCCGCCGGATTTAATGGCCCCGGCCGCGCGGTCGCCGATTTTCAGGAAGCTCATCAGGCCCGATGATTTGCCGCCACCGGAAAGCTGTTCTTGTTCGCCACGCAGATTGGAGAAATTCGAACCCGTTCCCGATCCGTATTTGAAAAGCCGGGCTTCGCGGACCCAAAGGTCCATAATGCCGTTCTCATTCACCAAATCATCCTGGATGGATTGAATGAAGCAGGCATGGGGCTGGGGATGCTCATAGGCGGATTGCGAGCGCACAAGTTTGCCGGTCTGGTCGTCCACGTAGAAATGACCTTGGCTCGGACCGTCGATGCCGTAGGCCCAATGGAGGCCGGTGTTGAACCATTGCGGGGAATTCGGCGCCGCCATTTGTTTGGCGAGCATGTATCTTATTTCGTCGTAAAAGGCGCGGGCATCCTCTTCGCTCGTGAAATATCCGCCTTTCCAGCCCCAATAGGTCCACGTGCCGGCGAGACGATCAAAGATCTGACGGGCGTCGGTCTCGCTGCCGTAGCGTTCCTCTTCCGGCAAATCGTCCAGCGCGTCTTCATCGGGCGTGCAGCGCCAAAGCCAAGAGGGTACGGAATTTTCTTCGAATTTTTTCAGCCGCGCGGGGACACCGGCTTTGCGGAAATATTTCTGAGCAAGAATATCGGCGGCAACCTGGCTCCAACTTTCAGGCACGGAAATATTATCAAGCGAGAAGACCAACGATCCATCCGGATTCCGGATTTCGCTCGTGGTTTGGCGAAATGGGATTTTGTCGTAGGGAGATTTGCCGCTTTCCGTAAAATGCCGTTCAATCCGCATCTTTTTTGCCCCTCATTGCAGTGCGCACAAAGCACCAGCGCGTGCTGGCCTGGCCGCACGAATTCCTTATTTATTTTGTTTGAACGCCCCTTAAACTGCGTTACCGGTCATTCATGTGCCGGTAAATTCTTGATTGCATGACTGCACTGGCAAACGAAATAACGCCAAACGACACGGCCGCGTTAGCCGGAACGGTGACGAATTTCGGACCCGATCGATTGCCAAGACCCTCTATCATTTAGGCTCCGCAAAATGTGGCTTTGCAGCCATTCTGCAGTTCGATCAGGCCAGCATTCATGCGCCGCGCCAACGCCTTGCAAAGTGCGCCGATTCGTATCATGCGTCAACGCCTAGTAGGTAAATGTGGCGAAGACACAGCATGTAGAAAAGAATTGGATAGGGTGTGGAGGAATTGGGGACCAATGGAGCCAGCCTGTGGATAAATTGGGCGGCCAAAATACCGAGGATGGTCCGATCACCCGGCGCCCAACTATAGGTCGATTCGAGAGGCGGTAAATAGAGCAATATTTGTGGCGCGCGATTTTCAAGGTATGGGGCAGGTCGGCGGCCCTAAATGTTCGGGCCTAAGTCACGCGCTTCGCCATACATCGCTATGGGGTGCGACTCCGAGGGCAAATACATTGTTCGATTGCACGTAACAAATCGGTATCAAAATATTCCGAGCGCTTGTGGCGTCCGTGCGCTTTTGGCGCCCGTGCGGTATTTGCGCCCGTGCGGTATTCGCGAATGTGGCGGGTCTGGTTAAAAGATCACACCTCTCCGAAAAAACAATGGGCACAGAAACTGTGCCCAAGAGATTAATCCGAGTTCGAAGTTGTCCTTCGATTTATGAACGCGTCTGCCGGTTTATGAATGCGTCTGCGATCCCAACAGTGATCAGCAGGTCTTTGCGATGGATTAAATCACGCCAAAAAACCAGAGCACGAGTATCAACCCACCTGCCGCACCAAGCATCCAAAGCGTCGTTGCAAGGACATTATCTTCATCATCGCTTCGAGATTTTAGAGCCATTATTACCTCCACCTCGAATGCGTGGGCCTTTGGAGGGAACGGGAGGCCCACTTTCATAAGATCCCGTGAGCCAAAAGCCGATTTGACCTGCGTGCATTCTACTACTTTAGTAGCATACCAGCATGGGCCGCTTTTTTTGCGGTGGGTTTACGATAAATGGTTGTGACTGTTCGGATTTTCTAACAATTGGCGCATTTCAACGCTGGATTCAGATTTTTAACGCGTAACGCAAATCTCGCCCACGCGCGTGAGCCAGCGGCAAAAATACTCGGCGTGATGACCAAATCCCCCTCGCCCTTGAGGGGGAGGGGGGAAACAGCGCCATCTTGCTAAACCGGACAGGAGTGGGGCATAGTCGGGCCCGCACGACTCTGTGTTCGACACTTTCCAGCAAGCTAGGCGGAGCAATGGGCCTTTTTCGAGAACTTTTTATTTGGTGGGGCGGAAATACGATTGGCACGCGCCTTTTTACGTGGCGCAAGGGCACATTCGTTGGTGAGGACGAATTCGGCAACCGCTACTACCATGACAAGACAAGCGCGCGCCGCTGGGTGATTTATAACGGACTGGCGGAGGCCTCGACGGTATCGCCGGACTGGCATGGCTGGCTGCATCATACCGTGGACGTGCCGCCGACGGACGAAATGTACCAGCGCAAGCCGTGGCAACAACCGCACCGTGCGAATATGACGGGGTCGGCTCAGGCCTACCGTCCTCCGGGGAGTACGCTTGCGTCAGGCGAGCGCCCCGCGGCGACCGGCGATTATGAAGCCTGGAGGCCTGAATAAAGTCGTGTTGGATTTGCGCACCTATCAGGATGCGGGATTAAACGCGTATTGCGCTCGCGGCCTCATATGGCTTGTCTAGCAAGCGGTCCGGATCATACCAATGGTTCTTGAGTTTGACTCAGGGACCCTTGGCAAGGGCGACTGCCCGTCGCGCCTTATGGCGGTCAAGCCTGCGTGGCGTTTGAACGCCCATCGGTCATTCTCTGTGACCGATGGTATCAGACGTCAAATTGACGCCATTTTTCTTTCGGAAATGGATCCCAGTATGATGTCCTGTGTTTCCAGCTGTTTGATTGCGGAGAGAGAAGCGGCGTTGACTGCTTGCAGTGTTAACAGTTCGGCGATGCGTTTTGGCGAATCATGATCGGACAAAAATGTTAGATCGGCATTCCGCAATTCAAGCGTTTCCGGTGGCCCGTTTTCAGTCTGCCGCGGCTTATGTGTTTTTCGTACTGGTCCTGCTGCTGTTGGTGATGGGGTTGTTGTTGTGGGGAACGAGCGGGGCCCAAGCGCAAAAGATTGAGAATGAGATCGCCGTCTTCGCGGCGCTCGATAAGGTGACTGCGCGAATTCGCCAATTGGAAGTCAAGCTTGGGGAGACAAAGCGGTTCGGCACATTGCAAATCACGCCGCGGATCTGCTATACGCGCCCGCCCACTGAGCCGCCCTTGACGTCGGCATTTGTCGAAGTGAACGAGATCAAGCACGATGGAAGCGAAGACCGGATTTTTACGGGCTGGATGTTTGCGCAAAATCCAGGACTTTACGGGGTAGAGCATGCCGTTTTTGACGTTTGGCTCACCAATTGTAAGACGGAAGATCCTGGCAAGGTCGCCGGAAGCCCCAAGAAGTCACCGCGCCTTGACAGAGCGCCTTCCAAAAGGCGCTGAAATTCGTCGCGCTTGACCTCCACGGTTCCAAAACGCTTGAGATGGTCGGTTACGAATTGGGTGTCGAGCAATTTGAAGCCGCCATATTTCAACCGCCCCACCAGATAGATAAGCGCCACCTTGCTGGCATCCCGTTCTTCCGAAAACATGCTTTCGCCAAAAAACGCGCCGCCGAGATGGACGCCATATAGGCCGCCGACCATCTTATCTTTCCGCCAAACTTCGACGGTATGGCAATATCCGAGCTTAAAGAGTTCGGAATAGAGTTCGCGAATTCGATTGTTGATCCACGTGCTGCGGCGGCCGGGACGAGACGTCGCGCATCCTTCAATGACACCGCTGAAACTATTGTCGATCCGGACTTCGAAAGTTTCCTGGCGTATCGTTCGCGCAAGGCGGCGCGGGACGTGCACATCATCGAGTGGCAGAATCCCCCGCCGTTCGGGTTCAATCCAATAAAGCGCGTTGTCCTCGGCGCTTTCCGCCATGGGAAAAATTCCGCACGCATAGGCCTTCAGAAGCACTTGCGGCGTGATCTCCACCATGATGTCGTCGAAGGTACTCAACTGCGTTCCCGAATGACGGTTTGTCCAGAGCCCATTCGATAAACCCGGTTCATCAAATGGGCTCTATCTCTTTGTTTTTAGCCATTTTCCGGGCGGAAAACCGCCCACACTTTTCCTAAAAATGCTCCAGAATTAGCAAATAACCTGAAATATCAGGGGGATTCGAGATGTTTTTCA
>BFAS01000147.1 GCA_008974985.1 bacterium MnTg02 | reverse complement strand
GGCTACGTAATCTCTTCTATCGTTATCATTCCGATCGCATTCCTCGGCGTCACCCTCATCAACAAGCTGCAACTGTTCACTCAGCCCGTTTGGGTTGTCATGCTGATTTTACCCTTTGTAATGATCTTCTATGCGCAACCAGAGCTTCTTTCCGAATGGGTCTCCTTTGTCCACGACCCTGAACAAGAATCCGGCTTCAACTATCTTCATTTTGGTGCCGCGACCGGCGTCCTCTTCTCCCTGATTGTGCAAATTGGCGAGCAGGTCGACTATCTGCGCTTCCTCCCGGACAAGACCGAGGAAAATCGAGTGAGTTGGTGGACCGCGATGATTTCCGCGGGACCCGGCTGGATTCTTATCGGCGGTCTCAAAATTCTCGCGGGGAGTTTTTTGGCAGTATTGGCTGTGCGCGCAGGCGTTTCTTATGTCGACGCCGTGGAGCCCATCCACATGTATATCGAGGCCTATCAATATGTCAGCGACGATCCTTGGATCGTTTTGACTGCCGCCACGGTTTTCGTCATCATTTCGCAAGTAAAAATCAATGTCACGAATGCTTATGCGGGTTCGCTCGCTTGGTCGAATTTCTACTCCCGGGTCACCCACTATCATCCAGGGCGCGTTGTATGGCTGGTCTTTAATATCTTAATATCGCTGTTGCTCATGCTCTTAGGGATCTTCGAGACCCTGCAATTCGTGCTGACAGTCTACTCCAACGTCGCCATCGCTTGGATCGGCGCCATCTTCGCCGATCTCGTTGTGTTGAAGCCGATGAAGATCAGTCCCTCGTTCATCGAGTTTAAGCGCGCGCACCTTTACAACATTAATCCGGTAGGCTGCGGCGCAATGCTGATCGCATCGACAATTTCCGTGACAGCATTTTCCGGTGTATTTGGTGAAGTCGCGCAGGCCTATTCTGCAATCATTTCTCTCGTCACTGCTTTCACGGCCGCAATCGCCATCGGAATGGCCACAAAGGGCAAATATTACATTGCCAGAGAGGACACCTTCGCTGATCGGGTCAGGGGACAGGAGACAATCGGTTGCGGTGTCTGTGATTACAATTATGAACCACAAGATATGGCCTATTGTCCGTACTACGAAGGACCGATCTGCTCCCTTTGTTGCAGCCTCGATGCCCATTGCCACGACATTTGCAAACACCCCTTCATTGAGCACCACGAGGGACTGCCGATTGTCGGTGACCGTTCTTTCCGGCGCCGAATCCCCCCTGATCTGACCCAAAGGCTAGCCAAATTCCTGGGCGTATTCTTGGCGCTTGCTGTGGTGACGGCGGCCGTCTTTCTGTTGGCTTACCGCATGATCGATCTGGATCAGATGATTGAACAGACCGACAACGCCAGGCTCCTTTTCAGGATCTATTCCGCGACCCTCGTTTTGATCTGCATCGGCGCCTGGTGGATCGTATTGGCTCACGAAAGCCGCGAGCTCGCCGAGCGCGAACTGGTGACCTCCCTGGAAATATTGAACGAAACCCGCAACGAGCTCATGCAGAGCGAGCAGCTTGCGACCATAGGTCAAGTGACGGCAACTGTGAGCCACGAATTGCGCAACCCGTTGGGTACGATCAGTTCGTCCGCTTCTGTGCTCAGCCGCTATCTTGAAAATTCCGATCCGGAGGTGCGCGAGGAGTTGGATCGCATGCAACGGAATATCCGGCGATGCGTGCACATCATCGAGGACCTTCTCGACTTCTCGCGGTACCGGGAAATGGTGGTATCTCCCGTTCTCATGGACGAATTGATCCGCTCGCTGTTGGAAGAGCAGCGCCTGCCAGCAGCGGTTTCTCTGAAAACAGCTCTGAACTCAGAGGCGACGGTGCTGGTCGACAATGAAAAGTTCCGGCAGGTCTTCGTCAACGTCATTCAAAATGCCAACCAGGCAATGATGCAGAGTGACGATCCGGATTCCGCATATGGCGAGCTGGCGGTCGCAACCAGGGTGGTCAAAAACCGGTTTGAACTCTCCGTGTCGGATCAAGGTGCCGGAATTCCCCTCGATGCCCGTGAAAAAATCTTCAAGCCGTTATTCAGCACGAAGGCCTTCGGCATCGGCCTCGGCATGCCGTTGGTCAAACGGATTGTGGAACAGCATAATGGCGGGGTCGATATCGCTAGCGAATGGGGCAAGGGGACAACGGTCACGATCTGGTTGCCCCTTGCTGAGCGGTAATTCGATATGGACAAGCTGACGATCGCCGATCGAAATCTTGCAGGTACGGTATTGAGCCGAAAACACATGGTGAACAATAAAGCTCATATTACAGGCATTCGTACAGGGCCGTTGATTGATATTGGATCAGTGCAGTTGTTGGGGGGGGACGAGAGGTAGGCGAATGGACAACGGATCAAAGCCATTCCATTTGAGCCAGGAGCGTCGCGTCATCGTGATTGATGATGATCGGGACTTTTTAGAAAGTCTCTCACGGCTCTTGGAACTGGAAGGTTATGCCGTCCGGAAGGCGTCTAACAAGACCGACGCCTGGTACGTTCTCGATGCGTTTCCAGCCGAGGTAGCGTTGATCGACATCCGCCTCGGTCAGGGAAGCGGATTGACGTTACTGACGGAGCTTCGCAACCGTTTCCCAAAGATGGCTTGCATCATGATGACCGCCTATGCCTCCGTGCCGACCGTCATCGAGGCGCTGCTCGGCGAGGCATATGATTATCTGTGCAAGCCTTTCATCAAGGAAGATCTCGTGGCGACGCTCGACCGCTGCTTCGAGCACACTTGGCTAACGAGGGAACGGGAGCAGGCAATATCCGCCTTAGAGCAGCGCAACGAAGAATTGGTGCAGATTAATGCCGGGCTGCATCAGGTTGTTGGGAGCATGCAGGAACTCTCCACCTGCTCGACCTTACAGCAACTTTGTACGGTATTGCTGAATGATGTGGTTCGCACATCGAAGGCCGATGGCGGTACGATCTACTTAAGACAGGATGACCAGCTCATCCTAAAGGACTCTTTGAATACAGATGATGCGCCCGCCGCCCTTTCTCTGCCTTTGACAGAGGAGAATTTATTCTCAAAAGCGATGGCCACACGGCTTCCTGAAGTGATCTCCGACTTGCAACGCCAAAAGGGGCCGGCGTCAAAATCATGGTCACAATATGCGAAGCATTCGTTTCTCGTTTTTCCATTGGTTGGAGACCACGAAGACCCGATCGGCGTGATCGCGGTTCATTCCGAGCAGGGTTCCCCCTTCACGCTGCAGGAATGCGAATTCGGCCGGATACTTATCTCTCTCGGTTGCGAGGCAATCCGTGTTCTCAATGCGCTTGAGAATGTTGCGGCCAGCGAGGAGCGGCTCCGAAAGATCGTAGACAACTCACCCTCCGCGATCCTCCTCAAGGACTATGAGGGACGTTATCTGATGGTCAACAAACGCTTTGAAGAGTGGCATGGCCGCCAGGCATCTGACACCGTCGGAAAAACCTCCAGTGACATATTCGCGAAGCCTATCGCCCGCATTTACAATGCCCAGGATAAGGATGTTTTGGCGGGCGGAAAGGTCATCAATGAAGAAGTCTCGATCCCGTTCGCCGACGGTACGCTCCATTCTCTTTTAATGACCAAATTTCCCGTCCTCGACACAAAGGGCAATCCGACGGGAATAGGCTCGATTAGCACGGATATCACAGATCGCAGACGCGTGGAGGAGCAGCTCCGGCAGGCTCAAAAGTTAGAAGCCTTAGGCCTCCTGACCGGTGGTATCGCGCATGATTTTAACAATTTACTCGCCGTCATTCTGGGCAATCTTTCTCTTGTTAGAGAGGAACGGGAATGCAGCGGCCTAATTGAGGAACTCATCGATGACGCCCACGCGTCGGCCCGGAGCGGGGCCGAGCTAACCGAACGGTTGCTCGCATTTGGCCGCCAGCAAGAATTGCATCCGCGCGTTACGGATGTGAGCACTTTTGTTAGAAACAATTCGAGACTTCTGGAGCGCACAGTTGGGGGTGAGATCGAGATCGTTACCGAGTTCGGAAAAGATCTATGGAATGCGGAGGTCGACCAGAGTCAATTGGAAACAAGCTTGCTGAATCTGGCAATCAATGCCGGGCATGCAATGCCTGACGGCGGACGGTTGACAATCAAAGTCTCAAACTTCGAAGTCGCCAGATCGCAATCTCAGCCGAAGGACTCATTCGCGCGCAACCAATATGTTCTTTTAAGCGTCCGCGACAACGGGATTGGAATGTCACCGGAAGTTGCCGACCGTGCCGTGCAGCCGTTTTTCACCACAAAAGAGGCTGGCCACGGCAATGGGCTCGGTCTGAGTATGGTCTATGGATTTGTGAAACAGTCCGGCGGACATATGGAAATCGTTAGCCATGTGGATAAGGGCACGACGATCAAACTTTATCTGCCAACGGCGGGCGAGCTTGACCGGCAACCGGTTGCGATCCCGCAGACCCGATCCGAGAGCATCAACAGGAACGAGCGCATTCTCGTTGTTGAGGACAAACCCGCCGTTCGTAAGCTAGCCACCACGATCCTTACCCGTCTGGGCTATCGAGTTTTTGAAGCAAGCGATGGGTTCAACGCGTTAAGGCTCCTTGCCAACGAGCAAGGCGTAGATTTATTGTTTACCGACGTTGTGCTGCCGGGCGGCATGTGCGGGGTCGAACTTGCTCAGCGCGCGCGAGCGCTCCAGCCTGATTTGAATGTCCTCTATACGTCAGGCTATGCGGACCAGGTATTCGCCCGAAAAGACGTTGCGGAGGACGACGTCATGCTGGTGAAAAAGCCCTTCACAAAAGAAGATCTGGAATGCGCTGTTCGCGCGGCCCTCGAAGAGGGAACAAGTCAGAGCTAATACGCAATCCAAGGATCGGTATTAGGTGTTGTCGTGAACGAGGCTTGCGACCCGATCAAGGTCGGCAATTTGCGTGGCCTTTTGTCTGGGACTCGTGGCAACCAAAAACATATAACCGTCACCGCGGATGGTCTTGATTATCCTCGGGCTACGCGCATCATCATTCAACTTGCGGCGAAGCTTGCTTATAAGGACGTCAATGCTCCGGTCGTAGGGCTGCCAATCCCGGTTGGCAAGGCTATCAAGGATCTCATCGCGTGAGATCACGCGTCCCGCCCTCTGCACCAAAAATGACAGAAGCTGATATTCATAGCTGGTGAGCTCAACATTTTCGTTGGCAGGTGAGATGAGTTCGTGGCGTGTCAGATCCAATGCCCAGCCGGAAAAACGAATTATTTTTGGCGTCCCGTACGCGGTTTCGCTTGCAGCGTTTCGGATGTTCGAGCGGCGCAACACGCTGCGTATTCGAGCAATGAGTTCGCGCCGTTCAAAGGGCTTGGTAATATAGTCGTCGGCGCCAAGCTCCAATCCCGCCACTTTGTCTACGCAATCACTCCGTCCCGTCAGCATGATAATTGGGACATCCCATGTTGCTCGGAGATATGACGCGAGGCTGAAGCCGTCTTCGCCGTAAGGTAAGTTGAGATCCAGAATAATGAGATCGAACGATTGATCGTCCAGGGCGCGTTTCATCTGTTGGCCATCATGGACGGTCTCGACTTCATAGCTTTCCGAAGTGAGATAGCGCCGGAGAAGCCTGCAAAGCCGTGGGTCGTCATCCACGATTAAAATGAACTCCGAACCGCTCGCCGAGGCCAAATTAATTCCCCCCAGTTTAGAATATTGACTCTTAAAACGATTTGGCTAGGGGCACCAGCCAAATCGTTTTAAGAGTCAACAGCTTAATCCAAGTATGACTGTCAAATACTCAAACTCAAATAATAAAATGAACACTGAATATCGCACGGTGACAAGCCTAGTAAAAAGTCAAAAGCACCGGAAGCAACGGTTACAATTCTTTACAATTCAAAAAGTCGCCCAACACATTGGATTTACATTGCTCCCTTATAAGGATTT
>BFAS01000146.1 GCA_008974985.1 bacterium MnTg02 | reverse complement strand
ATCCGATAGACGCTGGAGCCGCTCGCAAATTAGGACCAAATCTGAATAAAATTTTCGGCGCACAGGCCGGCACCCGGAAAGGGTCTTCCCATGGGATGGAAGAGGCCGGTAAGAATGGGCTCGATTGGGATGAAGATAATCTCTCTGAATTCCTGAAGAATCCAAGAGATTTCATTCCAAGCCGCTTTGGCATCAGGCACACCCCCATGAAGAGATTAGTTGGCAGCAAGAAGGATCGGGATGACGTTATCGCCTATCTGAAGACCTTATAAATGTTCCCATAGGATGCCGGCGCGCTAGGTCTCGGCTTTCAAAGGAATAGCAACCGCTTTGATCGCGATCTGATGCGCTCATTTGCACTCATTTTTCGATCTGGGAGGAGCAAAGCATGGGAAGTGTGCTCAAGTTCATTGTCGCAGGCTTTACCGTTGTTGCCTTTTTAGGCACGGCTTACGCTGACGGCGACCCTGAGAAGGGCAGAAAAGTCTTCAGGAAATGTAGAATATGTCATCGAATAAGCCCTGACGCAAAGCACGGGATAGGACCCATTCTGAATAATATTTTCGGCGCAAAGGCCGGTTCCCGGGAAGGGTATCGATATTCCAGTCAAATGAAAGAGGCCGGTGAGAATGGGCTCGATTGGGATGAAGATACTCTCTCTGAGTTCCTGATAAACCCTAAAACTTTCTTTCCAGGTCACAGGCACGCCGTACCCCCCTACAAGGGGAACAACATGGATCACCTCATCGCCTATCTGAAAACCTTGTAAATGGTTTCACAGGATGCCGGCGCGGCAGGTCTTTGATATCAAAGGAATCGCAGCGGCTTTGAGCGCTCTGTAATGCGTTCATTTGCATTCATGTAAAACCCCCTTTTTTATGGGGCGCTTTTGGACATTTGCTGACGGAATGCCCGCTTCTGGGGCGACCCAGACCAACCCCAAAATCGCCCGGCACGACAGCGATTGGCGCCAACCAGACCCTCCACCCGTGACCATGAGCCGTATCGCTGTCCCCCACCAAGCGGCCTCCGCCCACACCGCCCCATCGCCAGCGCGTCACACGAGCCAGTAACACCACCCGCCCCGCTCATCTATGGCAGAGTGCACCAATGACCGCTGACACGCTCTACCGCCGGTTCGACAAAACCATTACCGATCTGCGTCGCCAGATGCGCTGGTCCCACCTGCCGCCGCTGATGCTTATTTCGCGGTCGGCCTAGGCGTGTCCGATTGGACCCCGCAATTCCACTATTGGCGCCGGCCGGAAAACTTGACGACGGCGGCGAGAATATCCGCGATTGATGATCCCGCCGGGCGTGCCGCCGTTCGCAGGGGTGTGGCTGCTGATGAGCAACGCGAAGGGCCGATCCGGGGTCTTTGCCCGTGTTCGAAGTTGGAGCTTCTGGCAGTTTAGGGGGCGCGGAAGGGGGCGTTACAAAATTGCGCCCGATGGTCTCAAAGGTACCAGAAGCGGTCATTTGCGAAATCGCTAGTTGGACCTATTGAGGATTTCGCAGACGCTTAGCGCTTACGCCTTTGCTATGTTCTCCGAATTCCGCTGGACTTGTTCTTCGAGACGGCAAAAATGGACCGACAATTTGAGAACTAGAAGGTAGAAACCCACCATGCTCAACGTAAACAATTTTTCGCACGCGCTTTTCTCTTTGTGCGCGGCCGTCGGCATCGAGTGGACATCATCAAACCGAACCAAGTAGTCCTCCTGGATAGGACCACTGGCGGGTAGGTAGAAAATATTCGTAGTCTTCTGGTCCTTGATCGAGGCTATCTTGGCGTCAACGCGCTCTGCGCTTATGTGGCTTTTTTCAAGTAATTTCTCGTAGGTAGACAACTTCACAATTGGCGCAAATACGACACGTGCTGGGACTTCTCGCTTGTTCGTGGGGTCAATGTCGCAGGAGTTCGAGAGTACTAAGCCTTGCACTGACCGGCGCTCACCCGACTCGAACAAAAACAGTTCGAAACCGCGCCAACCGTCACCTTGAAGCATGTTCTCTTTAAAGTTGTCGTTATAACTGCTCAGGAAATAGTCTGGCGATATGCCAGAGTTGAAGGCCTTCAGTTGAGCGACCAGCGCCTCTTGATCAGAGGCTGTAAGGTAGTATGGAATTTGCTTTTGAAGTGTCTCGACGTCGAAAGTCATAAGGGCATTCAGGATTCGTAAAGGCTATCGACGTTCGAGTCCCAAATGGCTTCGAAGTCAGCACCTAACGGCTCCTGTCCTTTTAAAAGTGCCGCATAGAATTCCGCAACCTCGCTGGCAAAATCCGTTCTGGTTGCCAACAGAGAGAAGGTCAGAAAATTCTCGATTGAGCTGTGGGACGAGCTGTTGTGTCTCACAACGTAGACGGGCGTTTCAGGAGCAGGCCAGATTGCTTGTCCAGCAGCTATCGCGGCGGTCAGGCCGACGGCCGCGAACGTTCCAAAAGCTGCAGAAGGCGTGCGGTATGGAACTAGGTTATTCATAGCTGGGACCCATTTCATCAATAGCTGCTTCCGTCAGACAACCGAAGAACTTTGCTTTGTTTGCTTGTCTCAAGCCTTCGACTCCTTCCTCTAGATTAGAAGCGAAAGCCTCGAAATCGGGCGCGTTGATCATTCGGATTGAATCCACATCCACAACCGCACCCGACACTCGGTTGCCGTCCGGCATTGTGCCCTCTGCGCCAATTATTATGGAAAGTATATGGACGATGTCGTCCTCTTTGCGATGGACCTTCAACGACATTTCATCACCGCTGACCTGGATGTCGCCTAGCTGGATCTCCATCTTAATCTTCAATACCTGTTCGGCGAGGGTCGGTGCTTGTATTAGGTTCACATATTTGACCGAGTACCGCTCCACCTGCCCGGTGATGCCCACGTTCTTAATGCGCCCGATTATGTCGAGAATGGCAGCCTTGAAGCTCGGCCACTTCGGGTAAGGGAGTTTGCAACTAATGACGACGTTATGGTCACCAACTGAGATGTAATATTTTTTCCATTCAAGGCGCTGGGTGGGGGCGAACTGGAGGGCGGGGTTGTTGGCCCGCAGCGGTTGCGGAATCTCAGCCGCCGGAAGCCGGGTGATTTTGGGTTTTGGATCCAGTTCATGGAAAAGGAAGCCCGGTAGGATATCTGCAATAGCCGTCGTACCTTTGAAGCGGACCTCAAAAACAGCATCAATGAGGGGTTCGTGCTCGAGCGTTGTAGGCAGCTTCAGTTGCATCGGCGATGCATCCTCCCAACGGAACCTCGAATAATTAGGGTATCGTGCGCAAATAACGAAGACAAGAGTTCTCAAAAAAAGAAAGGATACCGGATTTAAAACTCCGTGCAATTTATCGAATCAGTGGACTAACGCCAGTTAGCATATCGGAGAATGAAACGCCACGACGACCGTCCGGATCGGGTTACCTGCTGCCTCGGTCCATTGCCATCGGAATGTCCACTTCTGGGATGACCCAGACCAATCCCAAAATCTCCCTCCACCACAGCGATTGGCACCAACCCGCCCCTCCCCCCGTGACCATGACCCGCCCCGCTGTCCCTCACCAAGCGGCTTCCGCCACACCGCCCCATCGCCAGCGCGCGATACGAGCGCACCACCACCGCCCCCCGCTTCTATGGCAGAGTGCCCAATGACCGCTGACACACTCTACCGCTGGTTCGACAAAACCATCACCGACCTGCTTCGCCAAGTGCGCTGGTCCTACCTGCCGCCGTTGATGGTGTATTTCGCGGCCGGGATATCGGGGCTGACGGCGATCGTCGGGGCGTTCTTTATTAAGGAATATCTCGGCCTGTCCGCCGCGTTCCTCGCCGGCCTGGCGTTTTGGGCGGGGCTGCCCTGGGCCATCAAAATGCCGCTTGGTCATTTGGTCGACCTGATCTGGCGCTGGAAGGCCATCCTCGTTTATCTCGGCTCCGGCCTGATCGCGTTGAGCATTGCGATCATGTACGGCCTGGTCGCCCACACCTCGGCGATGAGCGAGGTCATGAATGTCGAGGCCTGGTACGTGCTGAGCGTGCTGCTCGCGCCGATCGGCTATGTGGTGCAGGACGTTGTCGCCGACGCCATGACGGTTGAGGCCGTCTCGCCGGTCGACGCCGAAGGCAATCCCTATACGGAGAGCGAGATCAAGGCGATGCACACGACGATGCAGACCCTTGGCCGGTTCGCGATTATCAGCGGGTTTGTGGTGGTCGCCGCCCTCAATATCGCCATGTTCTCCGGCGTGGAAGTGATGACGCAAAGCGACAAGGCGGCGATTTATGCGCGCCTCTATCTGATGGCCTTGGCGATCCCGGTCGTCTCGATCAGTGGCGTCATTTTGAACGACATCATACGCCGGCGCCACGCCGCGCGGTTGCAGCGCCAAGGTCTCGACGATGCCGAGATCGAAAAGCTGTTGTTCCGGTCGGCGGAAGAGACAGAGCCCAATTGGTGGATTTTTGGCGGCAGCTTTGTCTTCGTTATTTTCACCCTCACCATGGGGCTCGGGGACGTGCCCTTTGCCCAAGAGATTGTCTTTGCGGGCTCCATGGCCATCGTTATTTTCCTGATATCGCGGCTCTTACGTGTGCTCGACCCCGCCCAGGCGCGCGCCTTGGTGGGAACGGCGGTCATCATATTCATCTTTCGCGCCACGCCGCTGCCGGGGGCGGGGGCGATTTGGTTCGAGATCGACGAGCTTGGCTTCGACCAGCAATTCATCGCGATACTTTCGTTTCTCACCTCATGCCTGACGCTCGTCGGCATGGTGCTGCTCCGCCCGTTGATGGCGACGAAATCCATCGCCTATATCGTCGCGTTGTTAACGGTGGCCGCCGCCGTGCTCTCGCTGCCGAATATCGGCCTTTATTATGGGCTCCACGACTGGACGGCATCGTGGACGAGCGGCATCGTGGATGCCCGCTTCATCGCCATTATCGACACGATGATCGAGTCGCCGCTCGGCCAGATCGCCATGATCCCGATGCTTGCCTGGATCGCCAAGAACGCGCCCGCGAACCTCAAAGCGACCTTCTTCGCGGTCATGGCCTCGTTCACCAACCTGGCGCTCTCGGCGTCCAGCCTCGGCACGAAATATCTGAATCAAATCTTTGTCGTCAGCCGCGAAGTGAAAGACCGCACGACGGACGCGGTCACCGCTTCCGCCGACTATGGCGACCTGGGCTGGCTGTTGATTATCGTGGCGCTGATCGGCCTGTTGGCGCCGCTCGCGGTGATCCTTCTGGTCCAAAATTCGTCGCTGCGGACGGAAGAGTAGGCGTGGTGATGACGCGGGACGGATTTACTGCTTGAAGCAGCACGTGTCGGAACACACGTCCCGGCCGGGGCACTTGCAACACAGACTCGCATCAGGGGGAGCGGCTTTGACGGGGGGAGCCGGACGAATAACAACCGGCGGTGTGTAGAGTTTCAATGTCGGCTCGAACTTCAACGTCGGCACGGGCGTGTAGGGAATGAAGGGCGTGGCAGGAACGGTCCTCACGGTCGGGACCCGTACAATGCCTTGCGCCCATGAGACGGACGGAAGCGCAATCAAAATCAAAACTGCGAAAAGAAGCCGGAACATCACATATACCCCCGTTTCAATCTTTGTCGTGGCAAAGACGACTCGGACGCCATTATAGACCATGATTCGATATTGAAACGGCACGGTAAGCCGGACTGGGGATCGTTGTGCTCTTTTGGGCCTTCGCCGCTTATATCATCGGTCATTGACAATGACCGATGGCGTTCAAGCGCCACGCAAGCTTACGCGCCATAGGGCGCGGACCACGCGGTCGCGCTTGCCAATGATCCTTGAGCTTAGCTCAAGGATCATTGGTATTGCCCCATCCCCCCAGTCATCCAGGCCAAGCGCCGGCTGTGGTCTTCTGGATCAACTCGGCTCTGCGGGCGGACGGAAAAAGTCGCCGGTTTCGGGGTTCGTCACCCACAATTCACCACTCGAAATATCAAACCACGCGCCATGAAGGCGCAATTGCTGCTCCTGCTCGCGGACAGAAACAAAAGGAAAAGTGCGAAGATTTGCGATTGAGTGGCGAATGGAAATGCGCTCCAGAGCCGTCTGCCGCTCGGCCTGCGTCATCTCTTGATTGGCGGCGATCGACTCCGCCGCAGGTGCGAGCAGCTCCATCCACCGGCCAATGAAATCACCCGGCGACAATTGCTCGACAGAAGGATCGAGCGCGGCCTGTATGCCGCCGCAGCGGCCATGGCCGAGCACCACAATATCCTTCACTTGAAGCCGCTCGACCGCGAATTCGAGAGCCGCCGAGGTTGAGCGGTGGGCATCGTCCGGATTATAGGGCGGCACGAGATTGGCGACATTGCGCACGACAAATATTTCGCCTGGACTGGCATTGAAAATTGTGCCCGGCGCCGCGCGCGAGTCACAACAGGCGATGACGAGTATCTCAGGGCTCTGGCCTTGCTCGGCGAGCCTTTCGTAGCGTTCGCTCTCATGTGCGAACCTCCCCTCCTTAAACGCGTGGTAGCCATCGAGAAGGGCGGATGGAAAACTGTTCATGGGCCAGGGCATAACGGCATTGACGCGGTTTATCAATATAATGAACATTTCCGCGCGATATCCGGCGCCTTGCGAGCAGGGTTATGCCCGGTGGTGGCGAAGGAGAGAGCGGCGGGGGGTCAGCCTCGCGAGGCGAGCTTGCGCGCTTGCCAGAAGCGCATCGCGCGCTGCGCACTTTCTTCCTTGAGCGTCTTGTAAACACAAACGAGCGGAAGAAGTTTTTGCAAGTCCGAGGCAATGCTCGTCATCGGCGATAAGGCAATTTCCTTGAAAGTTTCCACGCTGAAACGATTAGCACGGCAGGCGATCGTCAGAGCTTGGCCGGTCTTGTCCGTAAGGATACGCTGCACAGTCAGCACATCAACATTCAGCATCTTTGCAAAACCCAGAATAAACTCCATCGGCTTATCATCGAATGCAAGACGCAGAAGGACATCCTCATTGAGCGCACCGCGGCGCACCAGATTTTCAATGTAACGCTCGGCCCGGCTTCTGTCACTCTCTTCAATATCCGCTCTCATCGAGCTTACGACGTCGTCCAGATTCTCCCGGTCTGTGTCGGTGAGTTTGTCAAGGATCGTATGCTTGAGTGTGTCTGACACATGCTCAAGGAGACCGATCATAATATCCCGGGGCACATCTTTGCGCTCGACAAGCGCAGACTGCAACATGTCCGAATTCGTTGCTCGAACGGCAATGCGTTGCACTGTGTCCGGTGCCAGCTCAGCCTTGTCGTTCTGCACGAGGCTCTCAACCACACCGTCTTGCCCACGGTAAACAAGCACGGCGGAGAGACGAGCGCCAACATCCATGCGCTTTGTGATGGCCAGCAGATGGTCTTGGCTGCTTTGCTCTGATAATTCGATGAGATCGTTCTCTGTAAGAACCGGGCTTTGTTCGAGAACGGGCTGTGCCACAGAGATTTCATCACTTGCGAGGCGCTGAACCAATTGCCGGGGCGCGTCTGCCTCTGCCGCAATTCGCCGGGCCAACTCCTCTCTCACTTCCCTTTCAAGATCGAAGGCAAGCTTCTCCATGATCACGCCGAAATGCTGATATTGTTCTTTGGAGAAGGAGCCTGGCGCGTCCAAAAAGACATCGGTGATCCGCCGGAGAATCGTCCGGCGATTTACCTGATCCGTGTTCTCACGGGCCAGATAAGCGAGTTGCTTTAGCGCTTGAAGCGAATCGGTCATTCCACCCTGCAGCCAAAACAGGAGCGTACATCTTGGATATTGAGATTCGGTAACCAGCAAACCCCATGCCGTTAACCAGTTGGCAATATGCGCCGAATTTTGCCGCCTACGTCAGAATATCTCTGCCCTGTCACGCCGGGACCTTTCGACCTTGCTACGAGAGTATTTTTACGAAAAGTGTAGGCAGTTTCCCGCCAGAGCCCGTCCTCGCGAAGGCCGGGGCGGGACTGACGCAGAGCGGTGTTGGCGCATTCCCCCCCATCGCCACGCCCCGATCCACGGTTTACGCCCGGCGGCAGGCTTCGATCCAGGCCGCCAACAGAGACCATCAGCATACGCACTGTATCCACAATAAGCTGCAAACGTACCGCCACCTCCCAATCGGATCACCGCGCTCCCTGCCGTCGCCATCACTGCGCTCCCTGCCTTCGCCATCAACCGGCTCCCTGCCTTCGCCATCACCGGGCTTGACCCGGTGATCCAGTGCCGCGCTCTCCGAAGTCAAAAAAGACCCGCCGCGCTGCCGGCACGCGAGGTTGTCGGCACATGCTCTTCTGTTCATCCGCAAATGCCAATGGAGCCCCGCCGGAGCCTGTCCCCGCGAAGGCGGGCGCGGGACTGACCGGTGCGCATAAAATCCCGCTCCGCCATTCCGCCAACCTCGCCATGCCCGGACAAAGATCCACTATTGTCCGGTTCGAGCCAAAAAGGCGCCGTCTTTCTCCCTCTCCCCCTGGGGGAGAGGGCTTTGCGCCATGATCTTAGCCGCAGGCTAAGTCATTCAGCGCAAAGGGTGAGGGGGACGGCAGAAGACTCACACTCTTAAGTTTGCCTCCATCACCCCCACCCCAAACGCCACCGGTTTGAGCAGCACAAGCGCTAAGCCGCATGGCGTTTGGGTTGGGGGTGATGGGACCATCGGAGCGCTGCGCGCCACTTTCCTCCCGCAGACGGGCTCTGGCTTGAATGGGAGTGCAGCAGGTGTCGACAGATTGAGAGAGGGCGGCTCTTCAAGACAAAGCAGACATGCAATCAACTATTGTCAATGGGCCTCTTGGTGCCAAACACGGACATTCAAGCACCTGGTCAGCAGCATGGATTTCTCCATCCACGACCGTTAGTCTCTTGATCGAGGGAGAGAGGACGTGGAGCGCAGACTAACGACCACCCTGCTTACCGACGTTGTCGGCTGCAGCCAGCTGATGGTCAACGCCGGCGTAGTCTTGGTCACCTCCTCCCCGGCCTTCGCCCGTCATAACACCGTCGGGGTCGGTACAGCTTTTGGGGGAAGCGCCTTGATCGGCGCAATTCTGCCAATTGTAGTTGGTGTCGTCCTCGTCATGGTCGGGGTCGGGATCTGGGGCCGGAAGAAACGAAAGACGAAGTCGACGCGCAGGAAACGAAAGACGAATTCGACGCGCACGAAACGGAGGAATTGACCTCACCGCCACAGCGAAGCTCGCGAAATTACTAGCTTCGGCCAGCTGAGAAAGGCCCATCATAGGTCTGTTGTTCATTCAGCACCGGAAAGTTCTGGGACCAACCGAGTTCGGCAGGAATGTGCCACGAGCGGAAATTAGCGCACCTGCTTATGAACGATTTCAGCTCGGCCTAGGCGCCCACAGGATAATGGCGGCTCCCGAAAGGCAGATAGACGCTCCGATTAAATCCCATCGGTCCGGTCGTTGGCCCTCGAACAACCAGAGCCATGCAAGCGAGGCGGCAATATACACACCGCCATAGGCCGCGTAAGCGCGGCCGGCAAAGGCGCTATCGATCCGCGTGAGCAAATAAGCAAATACAATCAGACTGGCGGCGCCTGGTATTGCCCAAAGCGCGGATTTGTCGAGCTTCAGCCAGGCCCAGAACGCAAAGCAACCGGCAATCTCGAAGATTGCGGCAAGAATATAAAATACGACTGAATGCATGACGAACAATTTACGAGTTCCTGCGTGCATCGAACAACGCGTCAATGATCGGACATTCCGGCACGTCGCCACGACTGCAATCGGCGGCCATGGCCTTCAGAACCCGCTCTAGCCGTCGCAGATCGGAAATCTTCTGTCGTACTCTTTCAAGGTGTTCCATCGTCATCTCATGCACCTCAGAGCACGTATATGTGCCCGCATCCACAAGGTGGAGCAAGGCGCGGATTTCCTCAAGGCTGAACCCGAGTTCGCGGCTCTTCTTGATGAAAGCCAATTGTTTGAGCTGGTGCTCATTATATGCACGATGCCCGCCTTCGGTGCGCAGCGGATTGGGCATCACGCCGATCCGCTCGTAGTAGCGGATGGTCTCAATATTCACGCCGGTCCGCCGGGACAACTCGCCGATTTGCAGTGTTCGCAATTCCGTGATCTTCGGCATCAAAAAAAGCTCTTGAACCTGTAGCAACTACAGATCCTACATTAGCATTTATTGCCAATCGTCGGAGCATGATTTCGCATGGCAGAGAATGCACACGCAGTGATCACAGAAGAAGCTTAGGAGATGGCCCAATCCGCAGAAAACACATCGCGGCAACGGCTCGTTGCGACCGGCGGCATACTCGGCGCTATCGCAGCCTCGTCCTGCTGCTTATTGCCGTTGGCCTTGACCATCTTTGGCGTCAGCGGTGCCTGGATGGCAAATTTGAGGGCGTTGGCCCCGTATCAACCGATCTTCATCGCGGCGACAGTGGTTGCCCTCGGTTATGGCTTCCACCTCGTCTACTGGAAGCCCAAAAGAGCCTTTACCGATGGAGCGGTGTGCGCCCGCCCTGTTGTGCCCAGCAGAGGGGTTCAGGGCGCACTTTGGCTGGCAACCTTGATCGTGCTCTTCGCGATCACCTTCATCTACTGGTTCCCCCTGATCGTGCCCTACCTCCCCTGAGATACCTGCATCTGGGATAAGCAACTGAAGTCAACAATTACGGAGAACAAACCAATGAGAATATTCGTTACAGCTGGAATGGTCTCACTTCTCCTCGGCAGCGGTGCGACCTTCGCTGGTGAGCAGACCGTTAAGCTGGGCGTGGATGGCATGACATGCGCGTCTTGCCCCTATCAGGTCCAATCGGCGCTCAAAAAGGTCGATGGTGTGACGAAGATCGATGTTTCCCTGGCTAAAAAACAAGCGGTTGTCACATACGACGATACGAAAACAGACGTTGCCTCCCTCACCAAAGCGACACTCGACGCTGGCTTTCCCTCAAAGCTCAAGACAGGCGAAGAACCGGTGGTTAAGACGCAATGACCGAGGCAACGCTCTTGAAGGTAGGGATCGTTGGGACAGTGATCGCGGCTCTTTGCTGCTTCACTCCGATCCTGGTCATTCTGTTGGGAATAGTAGGTCTTTCTGCTCTCGTGGGCTGGCTCGATTTTGTTTTGTTCCCGGCACTCGCATTTTTCATTGGCCTGACAATCTACGCTCTTTGGCGCCGCCAGCAACATGCCAAGGTTTAGTGAGTGCCCCCCCGCAAATGTCACAATGTTGCGAAACTCAGCCAGTAAACGGCCACTATGATCTCGCGATCATCGGCGCGGGGTCGGCGGGTTTTTCCGCCGCTATTACCGCTGCCGATCAAGGCGCGCATGTGGCACTGATCGGGCACGGCACTATCGGCGGTACCTGCGTCAACGTTGGCTGCGTGCCTTCAAAGGCCCTGATCCGGGCAGCAGAAGCCGTGCATCACGCCAACACTGCCTCTCGCTTTGCCGGCGTGAACGCGAAAGGTCAGGTCGCCGACTGGGCGGCACTACGCCAGCAAAAGGACGAGCTCGTCGGCGCGCTCCGGCAGGCGAAATATATCGACCTGCTGCCGGCCTATAACCGTGTGGCCTACATTGAAGGGAAGGCGAGGCTTGGCAATAGCGGCATCGTTCTGGATGGCAAGCATATCGATGTCGGTAAAGTCATCATTGCAACCGGTTCACGGGAGTTTGTACCGCCGATCCCCGGCGTGGACGACGTTCCTTATCTTACGAGCACGACGGCATTTGAACTTGATGATCTGCCGGAATCGATGATCGTCCTGGGCGGCGGTTATATCGGCTGCGAGCTAGCCCAGATGTTCGCCCGCGCCGGCGTGAAAGTGACAATCCTATTCCGCAGCCGCCTGTTGCCGGAAGGTGAACCGGAAATCAGCGTGGCTCTGGCAACCTATCTCGGAGACGAGGGCATTCGCGTGCAGCAAGTGGGGCGCTACGATCAGGTCGAGCGCTCAAAGAATGGAATTGTCCTGTCAGTCCAGATCGACGGCACACCGCAAAAACTGAATGCTCAGCGACTACTCCTGTCCGCAGGCCGTGTGGCGAACACAGCCGGGTTGGGTCTGGCGGACGCCGGTGTGGGGGTTCTGCCCAATGGCGGTATCAAAGTTGATGATCGTATGCGCACAACCAAAGCCAGTGTCTATGCCGCAGGCGATGTCACTGGGCGTGACCAGTTTGTCTACATGGCGGCTTATGGCGCAAAAATCGCTGCTCGCAATGCCATGAACGGTGACGCTCTCGTCTATGACAACACAGCCATGCCGGCGGTCGTGTTCACTGATCCGCAGGTGGCAAGCGTCGGCATGACGGAGGCAATTGCACGAGCACAGGGTATTGATGTCAAAACCTCTGTTCTCATGCTCGACAACGTGCCCAGGGCACTTGCTGCGCGCAATACACGCGGATTGATCAAACTCGTAGCCGATGGAGTCACAGGCAAGCTGATAGGCGCACATATCCTAGCGCCTGAAGGCGCTGACAGCATCCAGACGGCCGCGCTCGCCATCAAACAGGGCATGACGTATGGCGACCTTGGAGAAATGATCTTTCCGTATCTGACGACGGTTGAAGGCCTGAAGCTTGCCGCGCAAACCTTTGATATGGACGTCTCGAAACTGTCCTGTTGCGCCGGATAGTTGCCGGATGCCAGATACGTCAGCACGAGTGAACAAAATTGGGTAGATAATTATCAGACCTATGCGCGATGAAACAATTGGATTTGGATCAGTTCAGGGACCGATTTAATCAGGCACGCGATTGCGTAAGGCTTGTCACAATTTTGTCGCCGACCTGCCTGCTATGCCAGTACGGGCAAGGCGTCATCAGGGAGCTGTACGAAAATTTTGATACAAAGATGCTCGATGGATTTTCGATATGGCTACCCGTTATGAACGGCGACAATTCGGCGTCAGCTGAAGTGCAGGCCGCGAAATTTCCAGTTGATCGGGTGGAGCACATTTGGGATCCCGGGGAAAGGTTCGGCAAACTTTTCGCAAAAACTCTTAATTTAAGAGGCATTGCTTGGGACTTATATGTGCTCTACGCGCCCGGTGTTAGTTGGAACTCAGGCATGCCGCCCGAGCCCACATTTTGGATGCACCAGCTTCCAACCAAGACCGGCGCCAACGCCAAGCTTCTATTGGCCCCAGGACGTTTGGCTCAAGAGGTTGCAATGCTTCTTGGACGAGAGGACACCGAGATGGCGTGGGATTTAGCGTTCACTCTGCACGCCAAGGGCCTCGGTGCAGTAAAAGCTGAGAAGGTTCTGTCGACATTGGATGAAGTCCTCGTCGCTGTCGACCCCGATAAGCGCAGCATGTCTGGTGCAAGAAAATGAATAACGCGACAGGCACGAAAAAGCCGATAAGGATTCTCGAATTATTGAAGAAACGGTTTGCACTTGGAGAGATCGAATTACGAGAAACTGAATACCGACGCAGAGTTCTCATCAGTTAAAACAAAAGTGCCAAGGACATGCACTCATAAAATCAGAGGACTAAAGATTGAATTGGCCTAAGAGCATATCGATCACTTTTATTTTCTTCGTTGTCCTTGGCATTGGCGCTGGCAAAAAAATTTATCACACATAGGGATCGCTATGACTTCTAGCCCGTTCGATCTCATCGTCATTGGCGTTGGCATGGCTGGCCTGAACGCGGCGAATAAATGCGCCTCGGCGGGATGGTCCGTGGCAGTTGTGGATGAGCTTCCCTATGGCGGCACCTGCGCTCTGCGCGGATGTGACCCCAAGAAAATGCTCCGCCGGGGCGCAGAGATTGTCAATGCCGCCCGGCTGATGCGCGGCAAGGGGATCGAGGATGACGGGCTGAGGATCAACTGGCCGGAACTGATGGAATTTAAGCGTTCCTTCACGGACCAAATGCCGGGCCGAATCGAAGCTGGTTTGGAGCGTAACGGCGTCAAGATGTTTCGCGGCAAAGCGCGATTCGTGAACAAGACGACCCTCGAAATCGAAGGAACGCGCCTGGAGGCTCGCCATTTCCTGATCGCAACCGGTGCCACGCCTCGCCTGCTTGACTTTCCAGGCGCCGAGCACCTAATCACGAGCGATCAGTTCTTAGAGCTCAGCGATCTTCCAGAACGGATTTTGTTTGCCGGCGGCGGTTATGTCTCGTTCGAATTTGCTCACATCGCCTCTCACGCCGGTGCCAAGGTGGATATTGTTGACCGGGGAGACAGGCCCCTCAAAGGGTTTGACCCGGATCTCGTTGATAGGCTTGTGGAGCGGAGCCGGTCAGCTGGAATCAATATTCAGCTGCAAGCAAACCTCGCTTCGGTTCATCGCCGCGGCGACCGCTTTTTGGTCGCGGCAGAGACTGATACAGGCACAAAGGAATGGACCGTCGATCTGGTGGTTCACGGGGCTGGGCGTGTTCCGGCCATCGATGGGCTCGATCTCGAAGCTGCAGGTGTCGAGGTCGGCCCTAATGGAATTGTCGTCAATAAATATCTCCAGAGTATCACCAACCCAACTATCTATGCCGCCGGAGACGCAGCCGCCTCGCCCGGTGCGCCACTCACACCCGTCGCCGTGTTCGAAGGCAAGGTTGTGGCCGCGAATATGTTAAAGGGCAATCACAGCACGCCAGACTATCGCGGGGTTCCGAGCGCCGTATTCACAATCCCGGAGCTTACCCGTGTCGGGCTCCTGGAATCCGAAGCACAGGAACAGAACCTCGATGTTCGCGTGAAATTCACAGACACGAGCGGCTGGTATTCCAATCTGCGTGTGGGCGAAACCTGCGCGGCCGCGAAGGTGATCATCGACAAAGAAAAGGATCTGATTTTAGGCGCCCATCTGCTCGGCCCGGAATACAGCGAGCTGATTAACTTCTTCGGACTGGCCATACGCTTGGAGCTTAAGACATCTGATCTAAAGAAGTTGGTCAGCGCCTATCCATCCGTTGGTTCTGATCTTGGTGCGTTGCTATGAAAAGACAAGACACATCACGAAACGGATGGCGGCAACCGCCGTCTTTATCATGTCCGTAAATCAGGTGAGGCGGTAAACTATCCAGTTGCTGTGCCGCGCAGCCAGAGCCGCTGGCAGTGCGTCAAACGCGTTTCTAGAAAGCGGGCAAACCCGAGCTGAACACCTACCGCCTCGTGAATACGGCGCAAACCTCCAGCAGAGAACTGTCTGTGTCATTGTCTGAAGTGTGGTGAATGGATTGGGGAGAACCGATTCAGTGAGTGGTCCTGACTTTCCTCGTGCTGCGTCGGTGCTGCACCAACGCTGATTGGCTTTCTCTCTTTTGTTTCAATCCAAAGCTTATAGAGAAGAAACTTGACTCCGTACTAGGATACGGACGTTAGGATTAGCGTCGATAGGATATTGGCTATGAGGAAAGCCAAGCTGATCATGAAGGACAGGAGCCGTCATGACTTTAGACGATGAAAGCACTCCTACCAGGAAGCGCCTGCTCGGGCTGGCGCTCGTCGCTCTCGTCTTGGCCAGCAGCGTGCAAGCTTGGGCCGCCGGTGCCGTCCACAGGTTTCAAGTTGATGGATTGGCCTGCCCGTTTTGCTCCTACGGCATTGAGAAACAATTGAAGGCTATCCCCGGAGTCAAGGCCGTCAGCATATCAATCAAAACCGGCACGGTTACCGTATCAATGGCGGAAGGTGAGAAGCTAACAAGAGCGCAGGCGAACCATGCCGTGAAGGCTGCCGGCTTCACGATGCGCAATTTCAAATAACAAGTGAGCCGTTCCGGGGGACATGAACATGAAACGGATGCGTATACTCGCCGCAATTGCGTCGTTCGTCATCGGGGCGCAGTGCTCAGCACAAGCCGCGCCTATCACCACAAACACGGCCTTGCCTGTCGCAAAGGGCGAATTTATTTTTCG
>BFAS01000145.1 GCA_008974985.1 bacterium MnTg02 | reverse complement strand
GTAGCTTTGCCAAGAATTTAGCAAATGGTTTGATGTTCTTATTCACGCTCGCCTGTTCCAGCGCTGCCATATATGAATCTCGTAAATCAACGGTTATAACAGTCCATGGATAGCCGGCAGAGGCCATCATTACATTCATTAAAAAACGTCCCATGCGCCCATTTCCGTCGATGTAAGGGTGAATGAAAACAAATATAAAGTGTCCCAGAACGACACGGACGGTAGGGTGTTCTTCCATTTTTAGGAGATCAAAAAAGGCAGGCATCAGATCGCGCACCGCTTCTTTGGGTGGCGGAACATGCATTGATTGGCGTATATAGACGGGGCCGTTTCTATAGCCAGCAAGATCGCCAGGGCGAATAATACCTGCGACTACACTTGGAGCGAAAAGCTCCCTGTACCAGGCGCCATGATCATCATCTACCACCAGGCCAGAGTTTGTACCTTCTAAAACTTTCCTTACACTGCTTTTAACAGCCTGAAATGCCTCAAAATACCCACGCGCAGCTAGTGCATTGCGGTGTTCACTGTCCTGTTCTTCGTGGTCTGGGTCCCATTCTCCATCGCGTATTTTTCTTATCAGTTCTTCGCTCACTCGGTATCCTTCTATCGACAGAGAGTGATATGCATCAGTTACATATACATCCTCAACATTTTTCATGTAAGCGTTTATGTCGATGGTTTTTATTGTCTGTGTAGGGAAACTATCAATTATGACATCGCGCATGCCCTGCCACATCAGGCGTGTTCGGGCCACATACGGGGAAGCTTCTCGTAACTCGAATAGAAGAGGACTTGGGTCATTAAAAGGATCATTTTCACTGACCTTGTAGTCAGCGGCTCTCATCACATCAATAATATTGTTTGCAATTTTATCCCGGCCTATATTTCTAAAGGCACCTGCAAGACGACCAGCAATTACACTATGTCCACCATCCAGGAGTATCGCAAGGATCTCTGAATCATCCTGGATCATAGCGAGTGCAGCACGTACGTCTGTAGCATTGTCCCGGAACATTCCGGTACCAACATAAGCAAGGCAAGCCGGTAACGAGAATAAGTTAAGCCCTTCTAATGTATATTTTTGATCGTCCTGAGGTAGTGCCGCTCTAACACCAAATATTGATGTTTCGTAAGGAAGACTATTCGGTTTGTTACCACCTTTAGATGTGCGCACCAGAAGCTGTCGTGGTACGGTCCAGTTTCCAGTATGAAGAAAAAGAGATTGCTCTGGTGATAAGATCCAATTTTCTTTGAATCGATCAGTGAGATATGCTGCGCAAAATCTCCAAAATGAAGCGTACCAAGCTGTGCTCTCACCTTTTTGATCATCTGGCCGAGCTGGGACATACCAACCTTTCATGACTTCTTGCAGGAATCCATTCTTTAGTAGGCGTTCCCGGTGGGTTCGGCTAAGATGGCTAGAACGAATAGCAATAGTTCCCTTCTGCTGAAGAGATCGTAGGGCTTCTAGAGATTCCGCAAGCTTTTGAGACGGTTTTGCCATGATTCTTTATCGCTTAGACCTATATTAGGTTAATGTGCTCCACATAAAATAGGTTATAATGATCTACTTGTTTTAGGTTATTGAGTTATACCATTATTAGGTTATTATGTCTATATGTTCGTTTCCTCCTTTAACTATTTGCTAGTAGAGAGTTCCCTCTTTGGTGAAATGAATTAAGTAGTTTAGAAATTAGCCCTAAAGAGCCTATAAACAATGCAGACATTGGGAGGGACAAGTTACAAGGAAATAGATTGTGTGCAAAAAATTAAACAGCCTTGTAACGTTAGTGTTGAGTTCTGAAAGAAAACTTGTTTTAGCCCAAATTTGTTCGGAGTTTTGCGGGTTTTAGTTGTGCATTGTTATGCTTCGTGGTGCAAAGTCCCGCAACGGACGCCCCATAAGTAGTTGAAAAATAAAGAAATATAAATTACCGCTTCTTCTGAAAATCCTCGTGTCGGTGCCGAGCGCGGACCCCGAGCGCGGACCGGGCTGATTCCGCCCCTGGGCACCATTTATACTTTTAGATTAACCTTCGAGGGCCTTTTCGCGTGCCTTGCGCGACTTCTCGACGCCCTGGTAAGTGACATAATACTTGTAGATATTGCGTACGTAGGAAGCCGGCTCGCCACTCACCGCCCGGAACATGCCAATCTCAACATTGTTGAACCAGCGGTTGGGGTCGAAGCCCAGCTTTACGGCGCGTCTGCGCGCGCGCCTCATATTGCCCGGTCCGGCGTTGTAAGCAGCGAAGGAAAACAGGACCTGATCGAGTGGTGATATAGCCGGATCCGAGAAGTATGTTTTTCGCAGCCAGTTCAGGTATTTCACCCCGGCATGGATATTGTTCTCCAGCGTTGAAATATCAGGAATTCCAACCGCCTTGTCCGCTGCGGTAGTGGGGAGGATCTGCATCACGCCTACCGCGCCTGCCGGACTGCGTTTGCTCTGGTCAAAGCGAGACTCCTGGTAGGCTTGCGCGGCGATGATCAACCAGTTTAGTTCGTACTGGTCGGCATACCGCTTGATGATTTCGATAGTTTCCTCGTAGCGCTTGCGGTCCTCGCTGGCGAGGGCAGTCTTGAGCCAACGAGTATTACCGAGGTAGCGATTCAGCACGATGTTACCTAGCAGCGTTCCTTTTTTAACTGTCTTAGCGAAGGCGGTGATCGACTTCATTAGCCGGGGACTGTCTTTGCGAACGGCCCAGGCAATCTGATTGCCGGACAGCACCGACAAGTCGCGGTGGACCACTATCTTGTCGAAAACCTGTTCCCAGAAGACCGCCTTGTGACTGTCGACGACGATGGCCCGGAGCACTCCGGCATTGACCATGTCCAGCAGGTCGAAGTCCTCGAGATTTTCGTCTGCCTCGGTAATGGGGATTAGCTGCTTACCCTGTGCCTTGCGTTCGGAATTCAGTGTCTGCAGGTGTTCGAAATAGCTGCTGGATCGTCGCAGGTAGAGTCCGGTTTTCACGAGATCGTCGAACGAGGCGACATTTGTCGCGGCCGGACCGGTAATCACGAGCTCGTCGACATTCGGATGCAGCGGAGGACTGAAATCGACCAGTTTCTGCCGTTCGGGCGTGATTGTCAGATTACCCATGACGAGGTCGCCACGACCCCCGATCAGGCCCGGTATCAATTCGTCGCGCCCAACTGGGATCACGACAACGGTAGGCGAGCGGACACGCCCGATCTCCCCGGCAAGATGATCCTCGTACAACTTGGCCAACTCGGCAACGATGCCCCATTGCCGGGCACCGTCGAAGTTAAAGAAGAGGGGATTGTGGACAGTCAGAATGCGGAGGAATCTCTGCTCGGTAATACCATCGAGATCTCCAATCCTGGGCTTGTTGACGTACTCTATGGCATTGTCTTGCTCGCCGGAGGCGGCCTGCAGGTTCCCGCCCGAGAACGGCATCGGGAGAAGGGCAAGATAAACGATGAAAGGTGACAGGAAACGCATGGGAAAGAAGCATCGCAAGGGCAGGTCAAGCAGTCAAGGGGGCTGGTTCGATGCCGTCATCGCTGATAAGCGTGATAGGTTAGTATGTCAGTACCCAACGACCCGGTTCCCGCCATTCATCTGGAATTGCAATAACTGGGCATAAGCGGCTTTATTGGTCAATAGCTCAAGGTGTGTTCCCTGTTCTAATAGACGGCCCTCCCTCATGACGACAATATGATCGGCATCGCGTACCGTTGCCAGTCTATGCGCAATTATCAGGGTAGTGCGGCCAATCATCAAATCCTTCAGCGCCTTGTGCACCGCATGTTCACTGATTGCGTC
>BFAS01000144.1 GCA_008974985.1 bacterium MnTg02 | reverse complement strand
CGCGGAAAAAGCGGGCGGCAAAGTCTGGGGCAAAAGACCGCGCGCCGAGAGCGCGGTCTGAAAGATAAACGGTTACGGCAACTTAGTTCATGTTGCTGTTGATGGCTTCAAAGGTACCAGTGACCGTTGAACCGAGGGCATTCACTGCTGCAATAATCGCAACGGAAATGCCCGCAGCAATGAGACCATATTCAATCGCCGTGGCTCCAGATTCGTCCTTCAAGAAACGTGAAAGCACCTTATTCATGACAACTCTCCCTAAGTCTTAGGTGTCTGACGGTTAGTTCCAAAGCGGAATATAATTTTCCGCAATTTCGAACTTCGCCCAATTTAGCTTGCAACCCTTTCAAATAAGTTAAAGCAGATAATGAATACAACTTGATATAAAATTATATGAATGCAATATTAAAATATTATTCTTGAGATTATTTTATATTTTATTGTAGACTATACGCCGATTATCATAATTAATATTTTATTATTTTGCGTTTTTTCAAGAATAAGGCGGTTAAACAATGTTAGGCATAGCGGTGTGTTATAGCTGGCCCTTGGCGCACAGCCCGCAACCTTCGCACTAAAATATCGGCTAATGGCCCGATATTTGGGATTCATTCACCTTTTCACCCCTAAATAGGCGCAACGTTATTGAATGGGGTAAATAGTCATGATGTTCGGGTTTGCGAAACTTCAGCGGCCGCCGTATGCGGCTAAAGGCTTCATTGTTGCGATCGCGGCGTTGGCCGCTTTGCTCCCTACCAGTCCTCGAGCTGAGGAATCCGAAATGATCGTACGTATCGACGAAGCGACACTCCTTCGGCTAGATCGCGCAAGTGCTGAAATCATTGTTGGAAATCCAACAATTGCCGATATCGCCGTGCAGAGCAGCAAGACGCTTGTTATTACGGGGAAGAGTTTCGGCCTGACCAACATCATTGTTCTAGATTCCAAGGGCAAGGAAATTGTGAACGCGAAGGTTTCCGTTCAAGCAGATCCAAAGCGCGTCGTCACGCTGCGTAAAGGAACCGCTCGTTATTCTTACCATTGCACGCCGACCTGCCAAGAAACGCTTCTCATCGGCGACTATGCACCGCAATTTGATAAGATTCAGAAAGAAACAGCCTCTAAATTATCGATCGTCAATTCGGCTGTTAATGGTGGTCAATCGCCTCAATAAGCACCGGCCAGAAAGATTGTTAGGCCGGGTCCCCGGATACCGGCCCGAACAACGCACCGCGCGCCATTTTGACAAACGAGACTCGGACTGAACCTCTCGGCCATTGGGCTCGGAGTGGGCTCGGGGTTCAAATTTTATCGGAACGCGCCGCTCGCTGCCGCAAATAATATCAGAAGCACTGACTATGGATTGATGGATCCGCCAATGGTCATTCCGGCGAAACATGTCCTCAGCTTGAATGGGGAGCCGGAATTCAGATCATGTGTCTCCTAAAAGCCGGTGCCTCAACAACTGAACCCCCATTTTCAACGGCATGACGAACACTAGCTTAATGAGCCAAAATCCAGAACGGCTGGTATAATAGGAATAAAGCCATTACACTCATAATAACACGCTGTATTTCTTAATAATTTTAAGATTTGCATTAACCAATATAAGTATTTACCTAACGGCTAAACCGAATGTTAAGTCAATAGGTATTGAATAGCGCTTCTAAGTAATGGAGGCGTAAACAATGACGGAGCTGCACAAGCCCGCGATGGCAACGGGTCCCCGCCGCAAGTTCCATTTGTTCAAGAGATTCCGCGGTAATTGCTCTGGCGCTACGGCTGTCGAATTTGCCCTCGTTGCCGGCCCTTTTTTTGCACTGCTATTTGCAATCATGGAGGTGGGGCTCGTCTTCCTTGGGACATTAACCCTTGAAAACGCGACCGAGGAAACAGCGCGGCTCATCCGCACTGGCCAAGCTCAGGCCGTTTCCATGGGCGAAGCAGGCTTCAAGAACGAAGTTTGTAGCAGGATTTTCACCCTGTTCGATTGTGCAAACGGCCTCAAAGTTGAAGTCAAAACGTTTCCGGATTTCGCTGATTTGGCCGCCAACGGCTTTTCCGATCCATTGGATGGCGGGCAGCTTCGCGATGATTTCACATTCGATTTGGGTCAAGGCGGACAAATAGTGCTCGTCCGCGTTTTTTACGAATGGGATCTGCTGGTCAATATCCCGGGTGTTGGTCTCAGCAATATGGCAAACGGTAACCGGCTCGTGTCAGCAGTGACCTCGTTTCGAAACGAACCGTTTGGTACTTAAGTTTAGGCGACCGTGACAGGGAGCGGATAGAAATGGCTAACTGGAAGATCGTGACCATCGGACGACTGAAAAGCCTTTGGTTCAAAGCTCGGTTCCGCCGCGATAAGCGCGGCGTCGCAGCTGTCGAATTTGCGATGATCGTGCCACTGATGGTCGCGCTCTATATGGGCGCCGTCGAATTCGGACAGGTTTTGGCTGTTGATCGCCGTGTCTCCACCGTTGCCAGCGCGACGGCCGATCTCGTCGCCCAAGCTGAGGAAATCAGCACGTCCGAAATTGGCGATATTTTCACGATCTCATCGTCGATCATGAAACCCTTTGACGTAACGTCCCTGACGATCGTATTGACGAGTGTCGTCGCCGATGCAGACAACGCGACAACTGTCGACTGGTCCGAAGCCTATAATGGTGGCAGTGTCAATACCGAGGGGTCCGAATATACGTTGCCGAGCAGCAATATGACACAGCCCTTCGGCAGCATCATTATCGCCGAGGTTGAATTCACCTATCGCTCACCTCTTCTTTTTCACATCGATGAGGATATTGTTCTTAAGAACACCTTTTATATGCGGCCTCGCAAAACCTTAGCCGTTGAAAAGAATTAGCGTTCGAAAACACGAATGGATTCAATCAACTTTTGAACCGGTTGTGCCGCAAGGGTCTTTTGCGAACGGCCTAATCATCCTAAAATCCTCTGCGTCATAGGCAAACTTTGCATTGAACAGGGTGATGGGTCATGCAGCTTTCGCTGCTCGGTTTGGTATGTCTCTTAACAGCGTTAATTTCTCTCACGATTGGACCAGCGGACCTTTCGGCTCTATCGGTCCTCAAGGCGATCGCTGGTACGGGAACCGACATCGGCCGGACAATTGTGTGGGAAATCCGCCTGCCGCGCACGCTGCTCGCCATGATGATCGGCGCGACACTGGCACTGTCCGGCGCCGCCTTACAAGGTTTTGTGCGCAATCCCCTTGCCTCTCCGTCCCTGCTTGGAACCTCGAATTTTGCGGCCCTTGGCGCGGTGATCGCAATTTATTTCGGCACATCAAATATTTTTTCCCTTGCGATTCCAGCAGCCGCAATTTCCCTAAGCCTGTTATCCGTTCTCGCCCTGATGGTAATTGCCGGCCGGGATTCGCGCATTCTGACGCTTATATTGACCGGGCTCGCTCTCTCCTCTCTTGCGAGCGCGCTCACAGCCCTGGCGCTTAACCTGGCGCCCAATCCCTTCGCCGCGGTCGAGATCGCTTTTTGGCTGTTAGGCTCTCTCTCCGACCGGTCCTTTGCTCATGTGACGCTTGCCGCGCCATTCATGATCATTTGCTGGTTTATACTTCTCTATGATCGCAACGCCCTACGCGCCCTTGCGCTAGGTGAAGACACGGCGCGCACCCTGGGCATCGCGCTCGATCGTGTCCGCCTGCGGCTCGCCCTGGCCGTCGCCCTCGGCGTCGGCGCTGCGGTTGCCGTGTCCGGCGTTATCGCCTTTGTTGGACTCGTGATCCCGCATGTAATGCGTCCATTGGTTGGATATGATCCGGGCAAATTGCTGCTCCCTTCAGCCTTGGCCGGCGCGGCATTCCTAACCGCCGCCGATTGTGGGGTGCGGATCTTATCCACGACCTCGGAGCTCAAGCTTGGCGTCTTGACGGCGATTATTGGTGTGCCGTTCTTCTTAGCGCTGGTCTTTCGCGAGCGTCGCGGCAAGCCTGCTGTAATCTAGGCGGTGTCAATGACCATACTCGAGATAGAAAATCTCTCCGTAATGCTCGGCGGCACACCGATACTAACAGACATAACTGCCACCATCGCCGAAGGTGAATTTGTCGCGCTGATCGGTCCCAATGGCGCTGGTAAAACGACATTGTTGCGGACAATCGCCGGCCTCCTTCCTTTTCATGGCGAGATCGAGATCGCAGGCCAACCGCTTGGGAAACTTGCTCCCGCCGCTCGCGCTCGCCTTCTCGCTTATCTGCCGCAGGGCCATAGGGTTCATTGGCCAATGACCGTCGAAGATATTGTCGCGCTCGGCCGATTGCCTTATCAAAGCGCGCTACAAAAACCAGGCGCTGAAGACCGGATAATTGTCTCCGCGGCCATCGCCTCGACCGAGCTTAGCGCTTTTTCCAATCGGTCGTTCGACACACTTTCGGGTGGTGAGCAGGCGCGGGTCATGCTCGCCCGCGCGCTTGCCGGGCGCGCGCCCTTGCTCCTTGCAGACGAGCCGACAATCTCTCTAGACCCCTACCATCAACTTCATGTCCTCGAACTTATTTGCGATCATGCCAAGCACGGTCATTCTGTGATCGCCGTACTGCATGATCTGCAACTCGCCAATCAATTCGCCGACCGTATTATCCTTCTGGACCGCGGACAAATTGCAGCCGACGGACCACCCAAAACGGTTCTCACCGCCGAACGTATCGAAGCGATTTACCGGATCAAGCCCATGGCGCAGAACGGTCAAGATTTCGTGAGGCTTGGCCCCGTTTGGCAGCGCTCCGGCATGTCGTGAAAATACAGCTATGGCAGAATGCGGGGACGGACCGGTTGCTGAAAGCCGAAGCGCTTGCTTGTTCGCCCCTTGAAATCAGCGAGCTTGGCAAGCACGGTGTCAACGAGAATAATGCCTATGCCACCGCCAAATTTTGATCAAAGCGCATGCGCTTGGAGGCATTATGTCTCGCACGATGGAGCCACATGAGCCGCCGTGCAAATTCTATAGTCAGGGCTACAGTCAAGGTCACAAATCAATTTCCGTCACCTTGCGCCGCCGGCGCCTTTCATGCCGCGAAAAAGATTGATCGCTGAACATTTTTCCGTTTTATATGCTAACGGATATATTGAATAACCCGTCTGCCCTTACGGCTCATTGAGAGATCGAAAAGTTCGGCATTGGCGTAATAATAACAAAAACAAAAGTAATGTTTGTCGTCCGCAAGCGGTAATTCGCCAGATGACGGATTTTGGGAGGAGATATTTATGCTGAAAGCCCTTATTATTGACCCCGGCAAATGTACCGGTTGCAAGCAGTGCGAACTTGCCTGTTCCTACGAGAAAGAAGGAGTCTTCAATCCCGCGAAGTCGCGTATACGCGTATTCGATTTTCACCACGAAGCCCGGTTCGTCCCCTATACCTGCACGCAATGCGACGAGGCTTGGTGCCAGCAGGCGTGCCCCGTCAACGCCATTACGACGGACGAAGCGACGGGCGTCAAAATCGTCCATGAAAATCTTTGCGTCGGCTGCAAAGTGTGCACCATCGCCTGCCCGTTTGGCACCGTGAACTACAACGCCTCCAGCGGCAAAGTCATCAAGTGCGATCTGTGCGGCGGCAATCCAGCTTGCGCTGATGCCTGCCCGACAGAGGCGATTGTCTATGGAGATGTCGAGCAAGCGGGCTTCGATAAAATGAAAACCTGGGCAGCGAAAACCGACGCTGGCGCTCGCGCCGGACAATAGGGAGGCGATTATGGCTTGGATGAGACAAATTATCCGTGTCAATCTCACGGACGGCACGTGCAAAGTGGAACCGCTCAATATGGATTGGGCGCAGAAATATTTGGGCCAGCGTGGCCTTGCTTCAAAATATTTGGTTGAGGAAATTCATCCCAACGTCGACGCTTTGTCGCCGGGCAATAAGCTCATTTTCGCGACAGGGCCTCTGACCGGGACTTGTGCGTCCACAGGCGGGCGCTATTCGGTGATTACAAAAGGCGCATTAACTGGGGCAATTGCCTGCTCGAATTCCGGTGGATATTTTGGACCCGAGCTCAAATTTGCGGGCTACGACATGATTATTTTCGAGGGCCGCGCGCCCTCGCCGGTATATCTCGCCATAATCGATGACAAAGTCGAACTGGTCGATGCGTCCGGCCTATGGGGCAAATCTGTTTGGGAAACGGACGCCGCCATCAAGGCCGAGCTGCAGGA
>BFAS01000143.1 GCA_008974985.1 bacterium MnTg02 | reverse complement strand
GTGAGACACTGGAATTGGAAATTCGCCGCCGACGAGAAAGCTTGCTGTTTCGCCGGAGATTGCCGTGAGGCTCGGTTCCGCCAGGGTCCGGCTCAAGCCATTGCGCTCGAAAGCTTCAAGATTGTGCGCCAGACAGTTGAAACCGCCACTTGCGGGAATTGTAGCCGGAGGAAAAATGGAGCCCAGTGCCGTCGCTGGTATCAAGCAGTTTGCTAGATCGCCGCCCAAAACGCCAAACAGCGATGTATTTTGTCCAGACTCGTTTGAAATAGGAAATCCATTATTCGTGGCAATACCCTGATTGAGACCTCCGCCCGCGAGGCCATTCCAATTCACCCCGAGACGCTTGACCATCTCGCGACTCATTTCCGTGATTATCACCTTGAGAAGAACCTGCTCCTTGGCGTCAACCGCCAGCATGTTGAGGACCTTGTCCTTTTCATCGACAAAGCGTCCGGCAATGTCGCTGGCACGCACCGAGCCCGCCGGGTTCGGCACGCTTCCCGTGAGAATCACATTGTCATTGACCATTTCCGCATTAATGTTGGCGCCTGGAATGAAGCGCTTGAGCAAACTCGTCAGGCCAGACAGGTCCCGTTCGATGGAAACCTCAAGCGTAAGTATCTGCTTGCCATCGGAATCAAAGAAAAACGCGTTGGCCTGTCCGGTTTCCATGCCAATAACGTAAACGCGTTTCGATGTATGAATGACAGCGTCCATCATTTTCGGATTTGACACGAGGACGTCTCCGACCTCTCGCGGCAATTCGATGATCATCGACTTGTTCAAGCCCAAAGTGACGCGCCGCGTGACGGGCAGAGGTTCCGCGCTCGTTATTTTCAGCCAAGAACGATGCGTGCCCTTTGCCGAAGCCTGTTCTACCGGCGACGCTCCCGCGATCATGCCGATGAGAACCAGCGTCACGGCAAACGTGCGAAACCATGCCCTCTTTCGAATTTTCCGCATGACTGAAACCTTCACCCCCAATACACCCCTTTGAACATCTGTACTGCTAGTTCAAACCGAAAACGCGTGATTTAACGCCGTACTTCATAAGCTTGATTGGTGCTCCCCGCTCGCCGGCAAGCGCCTGGCCATCCGACTGCGGACCTTTTGCGCCCGGATTGGCATCCGCCAAGCTTCTCAGAGCTAGTGAGATATCGCCCATCGAATGAGCCAATGTCAGAAGTTCGGCTTGCCGCGGCGTCAGCTCCAATGTCGCCGTCTTACCGTTTGCAACTTTCTTGTCGCCCTTCTGCTCAATATTTTGGCCAATGGCGAGCACACGAACGTTTCGGAGCACCGTATCGCTGACATGTTCCTCGCGGTTCGCTGTCTTCAAGCGGCGCGTGACGATAACGTCGACCCGGTCCGCTGGCAGAATGAACCCGCCGGCAGCGGTCTCTTCACGAATGGGCGTGGAAATTGCGCGCATGCCCGCCGGGAGAATCGCTGCCATCACCCCGCCGTCACTCTTTTTGATGAGTTTCTGATTGGTAATCGGCTCGCCTTCCAAAAATGGCGCGCGCGCGATCGCTCCTTCAAATTCGGAAAGCGCCTTAGGCTTATTTTTTTGCGTGATATAACCCTTGGTCGCACCATCCGACGGCCATGGCTGCCACTTTAGATCCTTTGAGCGCACAGCGTCGCCGAGATTGACATCCTTGGCGGCAACGAGGACCCGAATCGTGCTCACGTCCTTTTCAATGGTGACCACCTTTTCCGTTGTCGAGATAAGACCTCTCGCCAACATAGCCGCACCACCAGCGGCCAAGATCGCAATCCCCAGAACTAAAACTCGCGCCCGTTTCATTACGTTGTGGATCCTTTAGTCCTAATAAATTTGTGAAACACGTTAGCCGTACTGTGCGGCACAAATATCAATGTTGCGTTAATGGCGTTTCCAATCCGCGATGGCCCGTCCACTTTTTTATTTGCCGCTAAATACCCAAGCCTTAGACATCGCGCTCCGCTCAGTGCAGAAGAGATTGCATCCAAGGAGTCCACGGATAAACAATAAGACCGGCGGTTCCCAGCGCGATACCATAAGGAATGCCCTCCTCAATACTGTGAAGCCGCACGATCCAACTCTGTCCAAAAAGGGCCATTGGCAGCGGGATTTTTCGCACAAATAAGAGACCAAGCGTCAGAGCACCGCCCAGAAGCGCCGAGACAATCGCGAAGTCCGCGAGATGCTCAAATCCGAGCCACAAGGCCGCGGCGGCAAAAAGTTTGGCGTCGCCACCGCCGATCCAACCACGTGTAAAAAATAGGAAGGTAGCCGCCAGCGTCACGATACCGGCGGAAACATGCAGGGCGATATCATAGAGCCCGAGGCCCGCCAGCGGCGCCAAAAGGAAAAACGCCGCAACCAGAACAATCGAAACCTTGTTTGGAATCGTCATAGTGATCAGATCCATGGCGGCCGCAAAGGCCATGGCGCCTGGAAAGACGATCATTAGGAGATACTCGAACACCCTATTTGTCCCAACTATGATAACGCGTAACCATTTCGGCCAACGGCAGTCACTACTATGCCGCACGACCGATAAAAGAGTTGTAAATCCGCAGGAAACTTTAATGCC
>BFAS01000142.1 GCA_008974985.1 bacterium MnTg02 | reverse complement strand
CGACTCGCTACCTGTATTCAATAAGAGCGACTTTTTGAGCGGCGCGGGAAGCCAGTGGCTCAGTTCAACGGCGAGCTTCACGACTGGTTCAGAAATCATGCCGGAGAACAGGTGGATCGCGGTTTCGCAACTCTGCTTGATGGCTGAGACTATGGCGGGGTGGTTGTGCCCAACGGTTGCACACATCTGACCGGACGTAAAATCAAGAATTTCTCGGCCTTCGTCGTCAATGACCGTACTGCCCTTTGCGGAGCGGAAGAGGTTCGGAAAGGTATCGCCGCCATATCGAACCAGCAGATCCTTGGCGGCGTTTCTGAGTTCCTGATCCATGTTCCAATTCCCTATACGTTCGAGGAACCGATGCGCATTCGTCGGTTTTTCGATCATAAGCCACATCTAATATTGCGCGGCCGGTCAACTTCTCGCTAGCTATATCCATGCACGATCATTCGCGTCGATGTCGAACCCGAACCTGCCACTTCCGCTTCCATAATTCGAAAGAAGACGGCCGGCAGAAATGATCAGGACTTTGCCCAAGAGGTCAAAAGCGAGCATCATTGCAAGGCCGGTTCAGCGACAGCTTATCCCTCAAGAGCGGACTAACTGCATGACCTTTCAGATCGGCAGAGAAGTGCCAGGAGCAGCCATCACTAGAACAGCTTAACAGTTTGAAAAGCAGTGTTGCCGATGCGCGACTACTACTGCTCCATGATCGAGTCCGGCCCCTGCTTTATGTCATCTGAGCGAGCATCGCTCTCAGTTCACTAGCTTTGGTCACAACAGAGTTCTCAATCGGTCCGCTGGCGGTTGTCCCCTTTCAGACGGCTATCGGCATTCCTAAGCTCGCGGCTTGGCGGCGTTCAAAAGCCTTGCAGTCATCGTTATGCTGGTGACCGCGAATTCCGCCGCGCACCGTGCCAGGCTCTACCGATCGATAACAGTCCCCCCAACTGGCGGGTAAACGCACCGAATCAGGTGGTGCCAACCAGAGGCGGTACAGCAAGCGTTTTTGGTTCGGCAGGTCAAAATCAATGTAGTCGGTGCGGGAATGCAACATCACATGATTGTTGAGGATCTGCAGGTCGCCCGGCTCCAGGTACATGGTGAACATCAGGTCTGGTCGCCGGAGGATTTCATCCAAGATGTCCATGGCCTCGCGCTGCCCATCTGACAATTTTGGAACGCCTTCGATTTGCTGTGCGCTCTCCACTCGGTTGCGGTTCCACTTGCCGAACACGAGACCGTCGGCAACGTCAAACAGCGGCTGACCGTAAAATGGAGCCTCGTCCGGCGCCTGCTCATTCTGGCGGCTGAAATAGAACTCGCGGTGGGCCAATTCCGCCAGATTGGGTCGTTCCGCCATGAGATGGCGGCGGGCAGTCAAGCCGCTGGTGATCATGCTCTGCCCTCCGGACTTGGCCCTGTTGTAGCAGGCCAGCGTGACCAGATCAGCGCTGTCGGCGTGGAAGTCGAGCTTGGCGTTGGAAGAGTAGCCGCGGCCGCTTGCCGTGCGGTAGTCCGTGCCGATGTCTCGGACAGGGGAGATGTATTGCGTTGCGCGGCCCTGCGGGCGGGCGACACCTGTATGTAGACCGATGGCCCAGTTGAGAAGCTCAAATTCCTTTTCGGTCATCCCTTCACGCGGCAACCCGCGAACCAGAGCAAATCCACAGCCGTGGTGCGCTTCTTTTATTGCATTAGCGATCGTGGTCCAGGCCGGACCGAGGTCAAAGTCCTCGCGCGTGTAGTCGAATAGCGGTCGATCGACGACGTAGGTCGCCTTAATGACCCGCGCGAGATGCGCCCGCGCGTCTTCGTCGATTGAAAACACCCAACTGCGGTCCTGATCAAGGTCTGCGACGCGCCACTCGGCAGGTGACTCAGCGTCCGTCATGTCCATCCGGCTTTCTCCCGCGTTAAACGTTGCGACAGACCATCTGCTTTCCACCAAAACATGGCAGAGTCATATAGGTCTGTTTTGCCTCAACTACGGACTTTTGGCCCCTTCGGCCCTCAACAGCCGCTATACCCTCAAAGAGCAGAAATCAACAGCCTGAATTTCGGCTAAGCCCCGCTAAGCAGAAGTCTCCGAGCGTATACTTGGACGACTGTTTGGTGCCACAACCGGACATTGGCCTTGATCTTGTCTAGAGAACTTGATGGCGGGTCACCAATTGGTGTGAATTGTTGCTATCTGATATGCCCTTATCGCCAATGCGGCGGATAGGCTCGGTCATAAGCGGGGATCTTTTCGATTCGCTCAGCCCAGGCCGCCATATTCGGATAGGTTTGATTGAGCGGAATAACCTCGAGATTGAGCGCCTCTGCCCCATCGCGGGTTGCTCCACGCATGAGCTGCATGAGCGCAGGATAGACAACAAGATCAGCCGCAGTGGGCGCGTCGCCGACGAGATAAGAGTGCTCGATGAGACGGTTCTCGATTCTATTCAGCTCTTCGTGTACTGGCTCTATAGCCTTTTCGATATCGGCGGCCATTTCTGCAGCACGGCCACGAAATATCGGCCGGGTGACGTTGCCGATTGGCGTACGCAGTCGCTCATCAGCCTCTGAAACTATCTCCCAAATTGCCGCCGTCTGGACCGGGCTGCTCCCAAACAGCGGTGGCTTGGGATAGGCCGCCTCCAAATAGGCGAGTATCGCGTTTGTTTCCCGTACGGCAATTTGCCCGTCGACGAGCACTGGAACTCGACCCCGTGGATTGATGGCAAGAAACGCTAGGCTCTTTTGCTCGCGCTTTGAATTGTTGAGCCGCTTCGGTTCGTAAGCGATCCCCTTGGCTGCAAGAGCAAGCATTACGCTCCAGCAGGGCGGGCTGCCGCTGATAAAATAACACTCAATCTTTGCCATGATATTTACCGTTGAGCACACACACACCGATCACGCCGAATATGGTCTGCGTTCGCACCTTGCCACAAACATGTGGATGTGTCTTGTCACCTCAGCCTGTTTGCCTGCAAAACCCTCGAGCGGCGATGCTCTGCCCTGCCGAACCGTGAACTCGAAATGGGCGGCCAGATTACATCCTTTCAGATAATGGCATCGGGCTCCGCGTTGCCCTGTCGATTGATCCCGCAGGGCGCTAATAGTGCAACGAGCGATGTCGCCGGCTTCCGCCTCGGGTCAAACTGAGTCCAATTGCCGGTCGATGTGAAGGTCGGCTTTGCGGAGAAGACCGGAAATTTACGGACAAAACTTCTGCTTAGCACCACCTTGCAGACGACACGCTGAGACTTGCGTTTAGTCTCTTTCGTGCCATAAGCGGTCCTTAGGATAAGGACTGGATGCCTGAAATTCTTCGAAACCAAGGTGATGGGAAATTCCTAAAACCCGCAATCTTCGAGCACTGATTTTACACGGATGGGGAATTCCGCAACGCTGGAACTGAAATCGAGCTATGCGGAAAAGTTTTGCGCCAGAACATCCTGTATCCATGCGGCTGCAGAAAGGGTTCGCGGGTCATCCATGACGCGCCCAACGATCTGGATTCCCACCGGCAGTCCGTTTAGGCCCGTCAGGCCCGGAACGGTGACGCAAGGCGTGCCCAGCGTCGTCCAAATGCGGTTAAAAACAGGATCGCCGGTCGCGTCTAGGCCCTTCGGTGCCGTGCCTGGCGCGCTTGGACAGACGAGCACACTGAGCCCCTTCATTTCGTCATCAAGGTCCCCTTGGCACGTCATCACTAAGGCGCGCGCGGCGTCGTATTCATCGACGGTGTAGGCCGCCCCGGCGTCGGTACGCTCCAGGAATTTCTTGCTCACTTTGTCGCGGTGGTTGAGTAGCTCAAAGGCCGTCGATCGTGCCGCCTCGATGTCAATGATCAAGGCCTGGGCCTCCGCCAGACGGCTGAATGGCTCCGAAAGGGAGATCTCCCGCACGTCGGCGCCGGCGTCGGCCATCAGGTTCGCGGCCGTTGCCAGGGCCGTACGGGTGTTCTCGTCTGCCGCCGGCCATTCGTAGGTATGACAAAGACCGATCCGTCGCTGCTTTTCAGGCGCGCCTTCGAGGCGCAGCGCGGGTCGACGGGTGAGTACAGAGACGAAATAGGCCGCATCCTGGACATCGCGCGACGGCACCCCCACCGTATCTAACGTCACGGCCAATGGCCGCACGCCTGTCGGGTCGATTAACCCGAAGCTCGGTTTGTAGCCGACGACGCCTCAGAAAGAGGCCGGCCTGATGACCGACCCCGCGGTCTGCGAGCCGAAGGCGAGCGGCGCCATGAAATCCGCGACCGCCGCCGCCGAGCCGCTGGAGGACCCGCCTGGCGTGTGCGCCGGGGCATGCGGGTTGGAAATAGGCGAATTCGGTGGTCACGGTCTTGCCGAGCACGACGCCGCCGGCGGCCCGTGTGAGGGCCACGCAGGACGCATCCCGTACCGGGCGATGCCCTTCGTAAATGGGGGAACCATAGGTCGTCGGCATATCGACCGTGTCCATTGTGTCCTTGACCGCGACCGGAAGCCCCCTAAGCGGACCCGGGGATGCGCCGGTGTCGGCAGCGCGGACCGCGTCCGAAGCCTGATCTGGCGAAAGAAATGCCCAGGCACCGACGGTGTCTTCTCGATCCCGGATCTGCGCCAGGCAAGATTCGACCAATGCCTCGGAGGTCAGCGTACCCCCCTTTGATTTTCTCGAACGCTTCAAGCGCCGTCAGTTCGTTCGGTCGTTTGTCGCTCGTCATCGTGCGTTCCAACGCCTGGCAATTTCGACATAGGCATCGACTGCCTGGTCGATCCTGTCGACGACGCAGTATTCATCCGTTTGGTGGGCCATGGCCGCCTCGCCGGGACCGAGGATCACGGTTGGTGGGTCGCCGTAGGCGGGCGTCAGGGCCGCCGCGTCCGTGAAATAAGCCGCCGTGCGCACTTCGGGCATTTCCCCCAGGATTTCGGCCATGACTTCGAAGACATCCAGCATCCAGTCCCCGGCCGGGTCTGTCCAGACGCTGCCGACGTTAACGATCGGCTCGATCGCGATATCATCGCCGAGATAGCTGGAGAGGTGTGCGCGAAGATCGCCATGGTCCTGGCCGGGGATTGTGCGAATATCGATGCCGACCTCAGCCCGGTCAGGCACCGAGTTAATATTCATGCCGCCCTCTACGGTGCCGACGTTCAACGTCGGCTTGCCCAGGATTTCGTGGCGGGCGACGTTGAAGTCAAAATCCTCCAACTGGCTGATCGTTCGGGCCGCCCTGTAGATGGCGTTAACGCCGAGCTCCGGCATCGATCCATGCGCGGTGACGCCGCTGGCGACGGCTTTCAACCACAGCGCACCCTTATGGCCGATGAACGGCAAGTTGGAGGACGGTTCGGCGACGACGATCGCGCCTGCGTCCCCGAGGACATTGCCAAGCCCGGCCAAATGATAGGCGCCCTCGCACCCGGTCTCCTCGCCGGCGGTGATGACCAACACCACCCCCGGGCCGGTTTCGAGTTCCCGCGCCAGCCTGATTGCAGCGACCACGAAGGCGGCGACGCCGCCTTTCATATCGCTGGTGCCCCGGCCGTAGAGCTTGCCGTCGGTGATGTCCGCGGCGAAAGGGTCGACGCTCCAGGGTTCCGTACCCAAGGGAACCGTATCTACGTGGCCGGTAAAGCACAGCGGCTTCGCATCGGCACCACCACCGATGTGCGCGACTAGGCTTGTCCGGGTTTCCGCGAACTCGTGGTAAGAGACAGAGAACCCGGCGTCGTCCAAAATGCGGCCCAGGTGCTCGGTGCAGGGTCGTTCGTTACCCGGCGGGTTGATGGTGTCGAACCGGACCAGGGCCCGGGTCAGTTCCAGCGCCGAAAGGTTTTCAGCCATCGCTTTCCTCGCTTTCCCTCTGCGCCGCCGCGTCAGGCTTGCTCAGCCGAAATAGGCCTCGTGGACCTCGTCGGTGGCGCTGAGATCCTCGGGCGCTCCGTGGGCAACGACGCGGCCTTTCGATA
>BFAS01000141.1 GCA_008974985.1 bacterium MnTg02 | reverse complement strand
CTTTTCGCGTGGAGGCAACAACATCATCCTCGCTCACAATAAAGCCGTTACCAGCCGTTGAAGCCACCAACAATTTTCGTCCGGGTTTGTGGACAAAAAGCTCGATCGTGTCGTGGTTTTCCTCGATATCGATGATCAAGCGCACCGGGTCACCGTGACCACGGCCGCCTGGCAAGGCGTCGCCATTGATTGTGTAGAACTTGCCATCCGTGGAAAATAAAACCAGCTTGTCGGTCGTCCACGCTTTGACGGCCCGCTTCAGGCGGTCCCCCGTCTTGAATTGCAAACCTCCGAGATCGTCAATGTGGCCCCTCATCGCCCGGATCCAGCCTTTCTCGGAAAGGATCACCATGATGGGCTCCTTCTCGATCATCGCTGTCGAGATATCGATATCGAAGACGGGCGCCACGGCAAAAGCGGTCCGCCGCTCTCCGGCTTTGGTTTTCTTTCCGAATTTTTCTTTAATCTCCTTGATCTCGCCCGCGATGCGGCTCCACTGCTTGTCGTCCGATTTCAGGAGAGCCTTGAGCTCCTTGCGTTCCTTGGTAAGCGCACCATGCTCCTTTTGGATCTCCATTTCCTCGAGCTTTCTCAAGGATCGCAACCGCATATTGAGAATGGCCTCGGCCTGAACGTCGGTCAGGGAGAACGTCGCCATCATTTCTTTTTTTGGCTCGTCTTCCTCTCGAACGATGCGAATGACTTCATCTAAATTCAAATAGGCGACGAGATAGCCATCGAGAATTTCAAGCCGATGCTCGATCTTTTTCAGCCGGCTTTCCGTGCGCCGGATAAACACAACTTTTCTATGGTCAAGCCATTCGCGCAACACTTGCCCGAGTCCGAGAACATTCGGAATCCGGCCAAAACTCAAAACATTCATATTCAGGCTGATGCGCGATTCGAGTTCGGTGAACTTGAAAAGAGATTCCATCAGAACGCCTGGATCAACCGCCCGGCTCTTTGGTTCAAGAACGATGCGGATCTCTTCCGCCGACTCGTCGCGAACATCCTCAAGCAGCGAGACTTTCTTTGACTGAATGAGATCTGCGATTTTCTCAATCAACCGCGATTTTTGTACTTGGTATGGAATTTCAGTGATGGCGATTTGATAACCGCCCCGGCCGGTCTCTTCCTTCGCCCAAACAGCCCGGACTCGAAAGCCGCCGCGTCCTGATTTATAGGCCGCGATAATCGATTCGCGATCGTCGACGATGACGCCGCCTGTTGGGAAATCCGGCCCCGGAACAAATTCGACCAGCTTCTCCACTCTAGCATTCGGATATTTGATGAGGTGGAGCGCCGCCTGGCACAACTCGTCGACATTGTGAGGCGGGATGGAGGTCGCCATTCCAACCGCGATGCCCGATGAACCGTTCGCGAGCAGATTGGGGAAGTTGGCGGGAAGAACGACCGGCTCGCTATCTTCGCCGTCATAGGTCTCGCGGAAATCGACCGTATCCTCGTCAATGCCATCGAGAAGCGCTTTCGCCACCTCGGTGAGACGCGCTTCCGTATAACGCATGGCTGCGGCATTATCACCGTCCACATTGCCAAAATTTCCCTGCCCGTCGACGAGAGGATAGCGAACCGCGAAATCCTGGGCGAGGCGCACAAGCGCATCGTAAATCGACTGATCCCCATGGGGGTGAAACTTACCGATGACGTCGCCAACCACACGGGCGCTCTTCTTGAACCCGCTGTTGGGATCAAGTTTGAGTTGCCGCATTGCGTATAGCAGACGCCGGTGAACCGGCTTCAGGCCATCGCGCACATCGGGAAGAGCCCGGTGCATAATCGTCGAGAGCGCATAGGCAAGATAGCGTTCTTCCAGCGCATCACGCAGATTGACGGGCTCTATGGAACCAGGATTTGAGAGAATCGTATTGTCTGCCATAGGTTCCGCTTATCTTATGGGCCATTCCAACTCAAGAGAACCCCGCCAGTTTTAAACTGGCCTGTTGAGCCGGTCGATAAGCCTTTGCCTCGCTTCCGGGAGGGCCAGGTCGCGGGGACCCAAGACATGTTTGTCCAGAAAGTACCCGGTCAAGACAAAAGCGTCTGTGATATCGCGTTCCGAGATGTCACCACACCGCCGATTGGTCAAGAATGCCGGCAGAGCAAGCAGGCGATCGGCATAGGGTGCCGCGGCTTCATCACTCACGGCGCGGCCTGACTTCGGCGACACGTAGTTGAGGTTTTTGGTGGCGCCGGTCGCTGCACAAGCCGAGAGATCGAGTCTGAACCCCAGTTCGCTCAACAGCTCAAACTCCCAGCGCGCAACAAGCCCCGGCCAGACATGCTCATTGTCAAATTGCTCCAGAATAAGCAGGAATGCTTCATAAAGGGCCGGATGGGGATCCCGCTCCGGCAGCAACCGCGCCAATTCACATAGGGATGTGAGGCCCAGGAGAGCAGAACGATCCTCCATTATTAGGCTGGCATAGGGCCTGTTGAGTTCGACAGTCAGAGTGCCCAGATGCTCGGACAGCCGGGCCCGCCAGGTGGCTGAGACCTTGTTACCCAACTGCAAGACAGGCCGCAAACGCCGGGACCGTCCACCACGCACCAATCCCGCATGCCGGCCATGGCTCCGTGTCAGAAGCTCCAGAACGACGCTACTCTCGCCATGTGTCCGGCGGGAGAGAACAATGCCTTCATCAGACCATTCCATTGATCGTCCAATGATATCAGGTTGGAGCATTTTCAGGAAAAATGTGTGCGGTTTTCCGCCCGGAAAATGCGTAAAAACAAAACCCTAGAGCTCAGGATTTGGGAAATTCCAGCCCCATTTCCCGATAACGTTCCGGATCTTCAGCCCATCTCCCACGAACCTTGACGAACAGAAAAAGATGCACCTTCCCGCCGACCATTTCACCTATATCCTCACGGGCCTCCATCGATATTTTCTTGATCGTTTGCCCGGACTTTCCGAGCACGATCTTTTTCTGGCTATCCCGTTCGATATAAATTGTTTGCTCGATGCGGATGCTGCCGTCCTTGAGGGACTTCCAACCTGTGGTTTCAACAGTCGATGAGTATGGAAGCTCGTCGTGCAGCCGCAAATAAATCTTTTCCCGGGTAATTTCCGCCGCACTCATTCGCAACGGAATATCTGCGATTTGATCTTCGGGATAAAGCCACGGCCCCTCCGGCAGCGCCTCGGCCAGATAATGCCGCAAATCATCGACGCCGGATCCATTTAATGCGGAGATCATAAAAACATTACCGAAGTCAGCTTCTCCGGTAACCTCTTTTGTCAATGCCAACAACGCTTCCTTGCGCAGCCTATCAATCTTGTTCAGACAGAGAACAAGCTTAATTCTAAGGTCGGTGAGAACCTTAATCGCAGTTTTTGCGCTCTCGTCGAGCCCTTTGGCTGCGTCGATCAGCAAGACGACAATGTCGGCGTCTTTTGCCTCGTCGCGAGCGCTTCCGACCATGGCGCGATCGAGACGCCGTTTCGGTTCGAAAATACCGGGTGTATCAACCAGAATGATTTGCGTTTGTCCTTCAATAACAATTGCGCGTATCCGTGCCCGCGTCGTCTGGGCTTTGTGCGTTACAATCGCGACTTTCACACCCACCATACGGTTTGTCAGGGTCGACTTGCCCGCATTTGGTGCGCCGACAAGCGCTACGAAACCGCATCTCTGCGCGCCGCGCTCTGCGGACGCCGACTGGTTCTCTTTACCCTCAACCATTTGTCGTTTTGTCCCAAACACCCTCGCGCAGCAAAAAAGACCGCGCCGCGGATTGCTCTGCGGCCCTTTTGTTACTGCCAACGCCTTGCGCCGGCGCTAGCCCTTTAATCTGAACCTCTGTCGTGAAATGAGGCGCGTGGTCGGGTCCTTCCCTTTGGATCTCCTGATAGCGTGGCAGGGGCATATGCTTCTGTTGTGCCCATTCTTGAAGTGCGGATTTTGGATCGACGGGGATACCGCTATCGTCAACCATATAGCCGCTCCAGAGCCTGCGAACGAGATCGCAAGCAACCGCGTAGCCTCCATCGAGAAAGACCGCGCTGAGAACCGCCTCGCAAGCATTCGCCAAAATGGTTTGTTTGTGCCGCCCGCCGCTCTCATCCTCCCCCTCACCTAGGATCAAATGCGGACCAATCTCCAAATCCTGCGCGACTACGGCACAGGTTTCCATGCGCACAAGCCTATTCAACCGACGAGCCAACTCGCCCTCTTGAGCGTTGGGAAATTCTTTGTTTAAAAGCTCGGCAATGGCCAGGCCGAGGACGCGATCACCTAGAAACTCAAGCCGTTCATTGTCGCCCAACTCCGGACTGGCGGAGCGAACGCTGGAATGGGTCAAGGCGAGACGCAACAGAGAGATATCGCTGAAGGCGTATCCGAGGCGAGTTTGGAATTGTTGCAGATCCGGCTGTCTTTGCACGACACAGTTCGTATTTCTTAACGGACTAAATCAAAGATGCGCGACCATCGCGTATCTGACACCCAACGCCACGGAGCAAACAGAGTCCAATATTGGCCAGCAGAAAAGAAAATCACTTCGGCGCGTCCGACATAATTTTCATAGGGTACGAATCCGACGGCATATTGCGCACGTGAATCCGTGGAATTGTCGCGATTGTCGCCCATCATGAAATAGTGTCCAGCCGGAACTCTGTAAACGCCTGTATTGTCGAAACTTCCATTTGCATCGCTATCAAGGACGAAATATTTGATCCCATTCGGCAGCGTTTCCTCATAACGTGGAATGCGTATTCGATTGCCCGCATAATTTATATCAACAAAGTCTTCGACGCGTTTTTTTGGCACTGCCTTACCGTTGATATATAGAACGCCGCGCTGCATACGAATTGTGTCCCCAGGCAGTCCAATGACCCGCTTGATATAATCCGTTTCATTGTCTCTGGGCAGCTTGAAGACGGCAACGTCCCCGCGTTCCGGTTTGCTGCTCCAAATCCGGCCGTCGAAAATATCGAAACCGAAAAAGGAATATTTGCTATAGCCGTAACTATATTTCGACACGAAGAGATAATCGCCGACGAGCAGCGTGGATTTCATCGAGCCGGAGGGAATGTTGAATGGCTGAAAGAGGAATAGCCGCACGATCATCGCCAATATAAGCGCGTGAATCACGATGCGGACTGTTTCAGCCAACCCGCCATGCCGGGCCTTTTTGGCATTCGCCTCGACACTCATCAATCCACTCCTTCACTTATAGAATTAAATCTACCGACTATCGTTCGCGCCCCTATAGCCTTATCGAACGCGGCTGGCAATCAAACAACGCCCAATTCGCAAACCTCGATCGGATGGGATGTCACGCCTCCTTCACTCACTTTGGAGACGCAGAAATAATAACGATAGCCTGAGCAAGCGGAAACTCATCCGTTATGGTGAGATCAATACGCGCATCATAGCCTTCCGGCGTAATGTGCTCCAGCCGTCGCGCCGCCCCGCCGGTTAGCACGAAAGTTGGGCGTCCGGACGGTAGGTTGACGACGCCCATATCACGCCAGTAAACGCCGGCGCGCAGCCCAGTCCCCAGAGCCTTCGCACAAGCTTCCTTGGCCGCAAACCGTTTGGCGTAAGAGGCAACGCGAAGCCGCCGATTTTCCGACTTTTCCCTCTCGATCTCCGTGAAGATACGGTCGAGAAAACGTTCTCCATATTTCTCGATTGTTACTTCGATCCGGCGTATATCGATGATGTCGTTTCCAAGACCTAAAATCATCGGATCCGCTTTATGCGCTCAGCGAGCCGCTAATCTCCGCCCGTGCATTGTCCATCAGCGCGCGCATACGCCGAATGCTCGAATGCAGACCGCCGAATATGCCCTCGCCAATAAGGAAATGACCAATATTCAACTCGATGATTTGCGGAATTTGCGCGATTGCGCCAACCGTATCAAATGTCAAACCATGACCGGCATGGACCTCAAGGCCCGCTTCGGCCGCATAATTCGCACTCTGTTCGATCTTCGCTAGTTCGCGGCGGCGCCCGTCACCTTGGCGATCGAGAGCCGCCTCGCAGTAGCTGCCGGTATGCAGCTCCACAATATCGGCACCGATTTTATGTGACTGTTCAATCTGCCCATTATCTGGATCGATAAACAACGACACGCGTATGCCCGCTTGCCTGAGCCGGTCGATAACGGCGCTAAGCCGTTCGAAATTACCGGCAACGTCGAGCCCTCCCTCGGTCGTCAATTCTTGGCGGTGTTCCGGCACAATGCAGCACGCATGGGGCTTATGTCGCAATGCGATGGCCAGCATCTCATCGGTCGCGGCCATTTCGAGATTGAGCGGACAGCTCAATGTTTCCATGAACCGGGCGATATCATCATCGCTGATGTGACGGCGATCCTCTCTAAGATGTGCAGTAATGCCATCGGCGCCGGCCTCGACGGCAAGCTCGGCGGCGCGAAGCGGATCAGGATGGCGGCCGCCCCGTGCGTTTCGGATCGTGGCAACGTGGTCAATATTGACGCCGAGGCGTAACAAAGGCGTCTTCGCGGATTGGCTCATTAAAAGTCCGGCTGATTTTAAGCTTCGACAATATTTTGCTTTGTACGCGTGTGGTTGCCTCGACGCCTAGCCTGATAGGCTTCAACCATCCGTCTTACAGGATAGTAGCATATCGCACCGGCAATCAGGCCAAGGGGCGCGCCGCCAATGGTCATAGGCTTAATGAGCGGCCACAGCGCCTGCAATGACACGCCAATCGTGTCGGACGAGGTCGAGACAAGACCGCTCGAAAGCTGAGTCAGTTGCTGCGATAGCTCCATACTTTCAAGTCTCGATTGGGCGCCGAGAATCCAATTTCCAAGTGTGTAAGCGCCTATCCAAATGAATGGGAAGGTCACTGGGTTGCCGATAAACGTTCCGAAAGCGGAAGCAATAATATTACCGCCAAGGGCCCAAGCAATCAGACCGCCGCCAATAAAATGCAATCCGAGAAACGGTGTGAACGATATGAATACGCCGGCAGCGCAGCCTATGGCGATATCATGCGGCGTCCCGTGAAGCCGCCACACCCGGCGCAGAACATACCTGACAGAGCGGCCCCAGCTACGCCGCGGCCATACAGCGACCCGCAGTTTTTCTTTTAGGCTCGGGGGCTTTCGCCGTTTAAACAGCATTTCCGGTCCTCAATACTCCCCCGCTGCAATTCCATGATAGAAGCACAGCGGCTGCGCGTCATCACCGTTTCACAAATTCATTGAGATACTCCAAATAAGGATTTGTTGAGAAATGAGAAGATTTGAGGGCTTTTTTTGACGGCCCTTGTCATGCCTCACGGAGACTCAACCTAGAATTTAAGAAAAGCTAGCATCTATTTGATTATACGAAAATTCAACTCTTTGCTCGTGAAACTGAGTTGACAACGCTTTGTGCTCTCAATCCTGAGATTATTTCATTCAGATGCCTGAGGTCCCAAACCTCTAATTCAATGACCATTATCGTGAAATCCGGAGCCCGGTGGATCATTTTAACATTATCGATATTGCCGTCCGCTTCTCCGATCACGCGAGCAATTTGGGCAAGCGTACCCGGCTCATTCAGCCCGGTTATTTCGATCCGCGCCGGAAATCTTTCCGCATTTGTTTCATCAATATCCCACGTCACATCAATCCAACGCTCGGATTCGTCGTCAAACTCCTTAAGCTTAGGAGAGTGAATTGGGTAAATCATGATGCCTTCGCCGGGTGTCAAAATGCCGACAATCCGGTCACCGGGAATGGCGGCGCCTTCAGAAAAGCGGACTGGCAAATCTCCCTTATGGCCGCGGATCGGAATTCCATTGACCTTGCTCGACATATCGGAGCTGGAACCACCCGGCAATCTGAATTTCAGACCGATGACTTTTCTAAGGTTGAACCATCCTTCATCATGACGTTGCACTTGACGGCGCTTTGGCGGCTCTTCTCTCGCTTGCTTGGCTTCGGGGAATGCCGCCGCAATGACGTCGGCAGAGGCAAGCTCTCCCCGCCCCACCGCTGACAGGACATCCTCAACGGTTTTCTGCGAAAGACGGTGCAGAGAGGCCGTTAATATCTCGTCGTCATAGTCGCGATCAATACGAGAAAAGGCCCGCTTAAGGATCTGCCGTCCAAGTTCATTATATTGCTTTCGTATCGCATGCCGCGTCGCACGGCGGATCGCTGAACGCGCTTTTCCCGTGATCGCAAGATTTTCCCAAGCAGGCGGTGGCGTTTGCGCATCTGACACAAGGATCTCAACCTCATCGCCATTTCTGAGTTCGCTAATCAGCGGCACGTGACGGCCGTTTATCTTGCACCCGACGCAATGATTGCCGACATCAGTATGAACCGCGTAGGCGAAGTCGATTGGATTGGCGCCACGGGGCAATGCGATTAGGAGGCCTTTGGGCGTAAAGCAAAACACCTGATCATGAAACAGTTCGAGCTTCGTATGCTCCAAAAACTCCTCGGGATTATCACCCTCCAGCAACATTTCGACGAGCGTTTGCAACCACTGATAGGCATTGCTCTCTTGAGAGCGGACATGAGCGTTCGCCTTGCTGCCCGAATTTTCCTTGTAACGGGAATGCGCAGCAACGCCATGTTCCGCCACGCGGTGCATCTCTTCCGTTCGAACCTGAAGCTCCACACGGCTATGGCCCGGCCCGACGATTGTTGTATGAATCGACTGATAGTCGTTCTGTTTTGAATTCGAGATATAGTCTTTGAAACGGCCAGGTACCATTCGCCAATTCGTGTGAACAACACCAATAACGCTGTAACAATCCTGCACCGAACCGACAACGACCCGGAACGCATAAATATCCGAGAGCTGCTCCAGAGAAATTTGCTTGCGTTCCATTTTTCGCCAAATGGAATAAGGCTTTTTTTCGCGACCGCTGACCGTTGCGCTGATGCCGGAATTTTCCAGATTTTCGCTGAGCGTCGATTTGATTTCTTCAATGAGATCGCGATGGCTCGTGCGCAGCATTTTGAGGCGCTCGACGACGGTGTCGTAGGCATCGCCATTCAGCCAATGGAACGCCAGGTCCTCAAGTTCCTCGCGCATCCATTGCATCCCCATGCGGCCAGCAAGAGGTGCATAAATATCCATTGTTTCTTCGGCAATGCGGGTGCGCGTGCCAGGGCGTACATATTGCAAGGTGCGCATATTGTGGAGACGGTCGGCGAGCTTCACCAGTAGCACGCGGATGTCGGTGGTAATCGCAACCAAAAGCTTGCGGAAATTTTCCGCCTGTTCTGCTTTCTTTGTAACAAGATCGATTTTCTTGATCTTTGTCAGACCATCGACAAGCCGCCCGATCTCATCGCCGAACAATTCATCGATTTCCGCGCGGGTCGCTTGCGTATCCTCAATGGTGTCGTGAAGAAGAGCTGCCGCTATGGTGGCGTCGTCCAGCTTAAGGTCGGTAAGAATCGCGGCGACCTCAAGAGGGTGAGAAAAATAAGGATCGCCCGACGCCCGCTTTTGATTGTCATGCGCCTTCATTGCATAAACATAAGCGCGATTTAGCAGGGCTTCATTGGCATCCGGATCATATTGCGTGACCCGCTCAATGAGTTCGTTTTGACGCATCATAACACCCACCCTCCCTGATCGTTGGAAGACACGCAGTGCTTATGACTTGGATCAATTGTCGCCAAACGGTCTGTTGCCGCCGGGCCATCGTACAGCCGACCTCTCCGGACCGAAATCGGCAGTCCGGCGGGGCAATATGAAATTTCTTTAGCGCGAACGCGCGCGAGAGCCCGCATTCGATGTACTAGGTGGCGTTAGGCTTTCCAAACCGCGCAATAGCTCTTCCTCGGTCATCCGATCGATAGCAGTATCGTTCGTCGGATCATTCGACTCGACGACCGGCATCCGCGTATCGGCAGCGAGCAGCGGTACGGCTTCCGGCTCGGGCTCGTCGACCTCGACATATTTCTGCATCGAATGAATGAAATCTTCTTTGACATCCTCGGGCGAGATTGTCTCCTCAGCCACTTCCCGAAGCGCAACAACAGGGTTTTTGTCATTGTCGCGCTCGACGGTAATGGGCGAGCCAGCCGCAATCGACCGTGCACGATGGCTTGTAAGCAATACAAGCTCGAATCGGTTGGTGACCTTGTCGACGCAATCCTCAACGGTAACGCGAGCCATGGCGTATCCTTATATAGGCGGAATCCTTAGCACTATTTAGGCATTCTCATGATGCAAAGCAAGCGGAGATCATGGTTTGTCTCGCTTTGCTTAATCGAAAATCCTAATAATCCGGCCCTCGGACTTGTGGGCTGTCCTCTCAACAAGCGCCTCCAACGAAAGTCTTAGAACTGGGTGCCGCCAGTCTGCTGCGATCTCTCGAAGCGGCGCTAGGACAAATGGACGCAGGTGAACGCGTGCATGGGGAAGGATGAGTTTGCCGCTTGCGGGCGCGAGGACGCGGCGGCGGCGGATATCCCAATTCAAAATTCGCCCTTTGTAATCAATAATATCGAGATCGAGGGGGCGATTAATCCAATGGTTGCTATCGCGCCGGCCGGCCTCTTTTTCAAGCCTTTTCAAAAGGTTGAGCAATGATTGCGGTGCAATGTTCGTCTTCAGAGCAACGACACCATTGACGTAATTCGGTGTTATTCCTTGCCCGAGTGGCGCCGTTTCGTAGCACCTGGAGCGGGCCGAAACCTGCAATCCGAAACTCTCAAATCGCCGTAGACATCTTTCAAATGTCCGCTCCGGAACACCCCATGATCCCGCAACATTCGCGCCGAGCGCAATAAATACAGAGCGTGACACGTTAACCTATTTGGACATCCGCGATTTGATAATGGTTCAACCGACTCATATATGTAGACTAGAGACACCTCTTTTTTAGGACAAATAGGGCCGTATTCGTAAAAAGTATTTCCTGCGTGCCCGATCCTTATTAAAAAGAAATTTCAATGATGAGGACCTTCATATGAAATTCTACCCGTCCGAGCGGATCGCGCTTTTTGTCGATGGTGCTAATTTGTACGCTACGGCAAAAGCGCTCGGATTTGATATCGATTACAAGCGTCTTTTAACGATGTTTGGTTCCAAGGGCCAACTGATCCGCGCGCTCTACTACACCGCGATTTCTGAAGATCAGGAATATTCTTCTATCCGCCCCTTGATCGATTGGCTGGATTACAACGGCTACACAATGGTCACCAAGCCAACCAAGGAATTCACCGATCCCTCCGGCCGGCGCAAAATCAAGGGCAATATGGATATTGAATTGGCCGTCGACGCCATGGAACTTGCCCAACATTTGGACCATATCGTGCTTTTTTCCGGAGACGGCGATTTCCGATCGCTCGTCGACGCTCTGCAGCATAAAGGTAAGCGGGTCAGCGTCGTATCCACGCTCTGCACGCAACCGCCTATGGTGGCCGACGAGTTGCGCCGGCAAGCCGATCAATTCATCGACCTCAAGGATCTGACAGCCGAGATCGCGCGAGATCCGGCCGACCGGCCGCTGCGCGATCAAGACCGGACCGGCAATGGTCACCCTGAATCAGACTTGGAAATTCAAAGCGACGACGATTACGTCGATATCTAATTTACGATTGCTCGCCGACTGAAGCCTCCTCCACATTCAAACCCGGCCAATCAATGACCCACCCGCCGGAACCTAATCTGAACTGTTCGCTTTGCCCACGCCTCGTTTCGTTTCGGGAGCAGAATAGACGCGAGAATGGGGACTGGTTTAATTCTCCCGTTCCCTCGTTTGGCGCCGGCACGGCCCGCCTGCTGATCGTTGGCCTGGCGCCGGGGATGCAGGGCGCCAACCGGACCGGCCGCCCGTTCACCGGCGACTATGCGGGCGATCTTCTCTACGCCACCCTCCTGCACTACGGCTTTGCCAGCGGCGTCTACCAGGCGAGACCCGATGACGGCCTTCAATTGGTGGACTGCATGATCACCAACGCCGTGCGTTGCGTGCCCCCTCAGAACAAACCCGTTGGCGCGGAAATCAAATCGTGCCGCTCATTTTTGCTGGCGCGCATCGAAGCCCTCCCCCGATTGGAAATTATTATGGCGCTTGGACGGATCGCCCATGACAGCGTGGTCTCGGCAATGGGCGCGCGCAGAGCCGCATGTCCCTTTACACATGGCGGGAAGCATGCCGTTGCAAACGGGCTGACGCTTTACGACAGCTATCACTGCTCACGCTACAACACCAATACGCGACGGTTGACGGAGGAGATGTTCCGCTCGGTGTTCGCTGCAATTAGAAAAGATCTGGATAAGAACAATTCATAGCCCGGTTTCCCTGAGCGTTTTTACAAAAAACGCTGACGCTTAATAAGAGTCCGCGGCGTTGCGATCAGCTGTGCGGAATACCGCCATGAGCTTGACTGCCCCAAAGCGAGCGGATGCGCGCATCGCGACGGCATCCGGTGCGATACAAGTGATAGGGGGCAGGTTTTTTGCGGTAGTAATTTTGATGGTAGCCTTCTGCCTTGTAAAACCGCGCCGCACCGAGAATGGGTGTCACAATACGCCCGCCCAAAGCACCGGATTGGATGAGTTTTTTCTTGGATGCATTGGCGAGTTGGCGTTGCCGTTTATTGGTGGCGAAAATCGCCGTCGTGTACGAACTGCCGCGATCGCAGAACTGGCCGCCACCGTCCGTCGGATCAATACTCCGCCAAAAAATATAGAGCAATTTCTCGTATGAGACCTGTTTCGGATTGTAGAGGATCTTGACCGCTTCGCGATGGCCTGTCCCGCCCGCAGTGACTTGTTTATAGGTCGGGTTGCGAACCCGGCCACCGGCGTAACCCGAAATAGTGCCCTTGACGCCTCGAACTTTATCGAAATCCGCTTCCACGCACCAAAAACAGCCGCCAGCGAAAATCGCTACCGCGAGCTTGCCCTCTGCGGCACTGCCTGAGGACATTTGAGCGGTCATCATAATAATGGTTAGAGCAAAACCGCACGCGGCGGAAATTAGATCATGTCGCCTAATCATTTGGCTGCAATCCTTCGACCCGTAAAATTAACTGATGTCCAAAATCAACTTGTGCGTGGCTTAAATTTCAATGCCAACCCGTTGTTGCAATAGCGCAGACCTGTAGGCCTTGGGCCATCACTGAAGATGTGCCCCTGATGTCCACCGCAACGTGCACAGTGATATTCCTTGCGCACAAAACCAAAGCGACGATCGCTCTTTGTCCCGACACGACCGGTGATGACGGCATAAAAACTGGGCCACCCAGTACGGCTATCAAACTTCGTTTCCGACTTAAAAAGC
>BFAS01000140.1 GCA_008974985.1 bacterium MnTg02 | reverse complement strand
GGCGGGCCACTGCCCGTTCTTTCATCTCAAATCCGATGAGCTTTCTGGTTGGCCCGGCCTCTTTCATTTTCAGGGTGGCGTCGCGGCCGATGAAGTCGCCTTTGTCAAGCTTGGTAATCCAGCCGAGACCCGCTTCGATGGGATTGATGGTCTCATCGATGTCATTGCCATACAGGCTAAACTTCATTTCCATGCGCAGCGTGTCGCGGGCAGCCAGGCCGATAGGTTGAATGCCAAATTCGGTTCCGGCTTCCAAAATAGCGTTCCAGACGTCTGCGGAATGGCTAACCCTCACTCCGACTTCGAAGCCGTCTTCGCCGGTGTAGCCGGTGCGCGCGATAAAGGCATCCTCGCCAGCCAGTTTGCCATTGCGGAACCAGTAAAACTCAATCTCTGACAGCTCGATGTTTGCGAGCTTCTGTAAGGTCGGCTGCGCATTACGGCCCTGTACCGCAAACAGGCTAAACTCATCGCTGCGGTTATCGATCTGCGCGCCCGGTATGAGGTTTTCCTGCATCCAATTGAAGTCTTTTTCGAGATTCGCCGCGTTTACGATGGTCATGTAGTGATCGCCAAAACAATAAACAATCAGGTCGTCCACAATACCGCCGTTCTCGTAGCACATGGCGGAATACTGTGCCCTGAAGGGCGCCAGTTTGCTAACATCGTTGACGGTCATTTTCTGCAGATAGGCGGCGGCATTTTCGCCACTGATGAAAAACTCTCCCATGTGCGAAACGTCAAAAATGCCAACCGAATTTCGTACGCATTGATGTTCTTCTTTGATACTCCTGTACTGCACCGGCATGCGATAGCCGCCGAACTCGACCATCTTGGCGCCAAGCCCGACGTGAATCTCGTACAGTGCTGTCTTTTTAGGCTCCAATTCGTTTCCTTGTATCGTGGCGCTTACAGTTTTGCCAGCGCCTCTTTAATGCGTTCCAAACCAAGCCCAATGTTATCGATGGAATTGGCATAAGAGAAGCGCAGGTAACCGGCGCCGTATTCGCCAAACGCGGTTCCTGAAAGAATCGCCACACCCGCCTCGTGCAGCAGGTATTCCTCCAGCTTCTGCGAGTCCATACCGACTCCCTTAACATTCGGGAAAGCATAAAACGCGCCTTTGGGCAAGCGACAGCTAAAACCAGGAACTTTGTTGAGCCCCTCGACAATAAAATCGCGGCGCTTGCGGAATTTCTCCACCATGGCATCGACTTCATCATGCGGCCCCTGCAAGGCTTCGATGGCGGCGTACTGCGAAAATGTGGCTGTGCAGGAGTTGCAGTTGATCATCAACTTCTCGACTCTCTTTGCCAATTCTTCGGGCATCACGCCCCAACCAAGCCGCCAGCCGGTCATGGCATAGGTCTTGGAAAAGCCATCGAGCAGAACAGTTTGCTCTTTCATGCCGGGCAGTCCGTACAGGCTTTCATGCTTGCCTTCGTAAATGATGTTCTTGTAAATTTCATCCGACAACACCAGTATATTGCGCTCTTTAGCTACTTCAGCCACAACCTCGATATCCTCACGCGTCAAAATACCGCCGGTCGGGTTTGCCGGCGTGTTCATGATGATGAGGCTGGTCCGGTCGGTCACGAGCGAACGAAATTCGTCCAGGTCGAAGCGGAAATCCTTTTCTTCCCGTAAAGGTAGCGGTACCGGAGTCGCGCCGCAAAACTTGATGACGGACTCATAAATAGGGAAGCCCGGATTCGGATAAATGACCTCGTCGCCAGCCTCGCAACAGGCCATGATCAGAAAATAAATGATGGGTTTTGCGCCCGGGGTGACGACCACTTCTTGTGGGCTGGGTTTAACGCCGCGCCGGCTGTAAACTTCCTGAACGATCGCCTCCCGCAGCGGCATGATGCCGGCGGCGGGTGAGTAGTGGGTTTGTCCATCGCGCAGTGCTGCCACGCCCGCTTCGATGATGTGCTTCGGTGTCGGGAAATCCGGCTCACCGATCTGAAGATAGATCATGTCCTTGCCCTGGGCTGCCAGCGCTTTTGCCTTTGCCATGACTTCAAAGGCGGTTTCGGTACCCAAGCGCTCCATTCGTTTTGCAAATTTCATTTGTCGTCTCCGATTCTGAATCGAATAACAGCCTAAATCTAACGTTCCATGCAATTGGTCAAAATAATGAAAAAAAGCAGAATAGTCAAGCCGTACAAACAAAAAACCAGCACCGACTATCGTGCTGGTTTTATTGAGCTTGTCAATCTGTTTTCCCTATGTTCAGATTCGGCGAATCTCCAAGACTCTTACTGATTCCATCTTGAGATATCATTGAACAGAATGAAAATCATCAAAGCCAGGAGGAAGGCCATGCCGATTTTCTGAACCATGAGCTTGGCCTTGACCGGGATCGGCTTGCGCATCACACCCTCGATGAGCAGCATGACGAGGTGGCCACCATCCAGTACGGGAAACGGCAGCATGTTGAAGAAAGCGAGATTGAGGCTGATAAACGCCGTAAAAGACAGAAGCGCTTCGAAACCACGCCTGGCACTTTCGCCTGCAAGTTTGGCAATAATGATGGGGCCGCCGACGGAATCTCTGAAAGATTCTTCGCCTGTTATGATCATCTTTAGGGCGCCTGCTGTGAGCACGATCAACTTGTAGGAATTGATCGCGCCGTATTGGATGCACTCCAGAAGACCAGCGTCTCTGTATAAGACTTTCGTCCCGACCTTAATTCCGATGAGTCCAACATCCCTATCAGTGTCCAATTCGGGCGTAATTTTGGATTCAAGTATTTGCCCTTGTCTTTCCCAGCGTATGGCCAACTGGTTTCCGGCGTTGCGGTTTACAATTTGAATCAGATCTTGCGCGGTTTCCACCCGCTGCTCATCAATTGAAATGATCACGTCTTCGGGCAGAATACCAACAGCACTGGCAGGAGTTTCAGGTAAAGTCTCACTCACGAGTGCACCCGCAGCCATGTCGCCAATCCCGGAGGAATAAGCAATCCCGCCCAAAATCAGAATCGCAGTAATGAAATTCATCATCGAACCCGCAGAGATGACGAGCACTCTCTGCCACACTGGCTTGGACGCGTATTCCCATGGTGCGCCGGTTACCTGGTCGTCCAGACTCTCGTCAATCATACCGGCCATTTTAACGTAACCCCCAAGGGGGAGCCATGAAATGCAATAGTCGGTATCGCCATATTTGAAACCGAACGCGCGCGGCGGGAAACCCAGAGAAAACGTCTCTACTCTGATCCCAACCATTTTGGCGGTGACGAAATGTCCCAGTTCGTGCACGAAAATCAACACGCCCAACACAAAAGCAAAAGACAGCAGCGTAGTAAGCATTAAAACCCTCTCAGCGTTTCAGAAATCGTACTTCGATGTAACATATTCTCTCGCCTGCCGATCATATTCGATGAGCTCGTCCACACCGTGGAAACTGTTCGTTTCGCAGTTAATCAGCGCGTCTTCAACGATGACCGGAATTTGATCAAATCTTATTTTTTCCTTTAAGAACAGACTGACCGCTTCTTCGTTTGAAGCATTGAGAACCGCCGGCGCCGCTCCCCCCTCCTCAAGTGCTTCGTAACAGAGCTGCAAGCATCTGAATTTGTCCAAATCTGCAGGCTCGAAAGTTAATTCGCGCAGTGTGTCAAAGTTGAGAGA
>BFAS01000139.1 GCA_008974985.1 bacterium MnTg02 | reverse complement strand
CAATTGGCGCTTTGAAACTCTCGGCCTCATCCGAGAGCGCCAGCAACCAAGGGGTCCGGTCCTCCAGCCGCTCCGCGACGAGGTGAATAATGTCCTCATGGCGTTGGATGCGCCCTTCGATAAGGATCAGCCGTGCACCCATCACCACCCGGCGATAGGCTTCAAGCACTTTCGGCCAGACCACCGAATTTACGATGCCGGTTTCGTCCTCAACGGTGAGGAAGACGACGCCCTTTGCGGAGCCGGGGCGCTGGCGCACCAGAACGACGCCGGCAGCCGTGATCCGCGCGCCGTCTTTCAGCGCCTTCACATCTTGCGCGGAAGCAACGCCCTCTTCGTTTAAACGCGACCGCAAGAAGCGCATGGGATGGGCTTTGAGAGAAAGACGCAAGGTTTGATAATCGTTCACCACATGCTCCGGCAGCGGCATTTCCGGCAGCGCGACCTCGGACTCTTCACCGGCTTCCCGCGCCCCTGCCCAGGCAAAGAGCGGCAGAGGCTTGGCGCGCGAGAGGGCGCGCACCTCCCAAAGAGCCTGGCGGCGGTCGAGCCCGATCGAGCGGAAACAGTCCGCCGCGGCAAGTTTTTCCAGGGTTGCGAGCTGGACGTCCGTTAGACTCCAAAGGTCGTGGAGGTCGTGGAATGTTTGTCTCAAACCGGTTCTCATTGATGAGAATCTATTTGCGTTCAAGCGCCACGCAGGCTTACGCGCCAAAAGGCGCGGCGCGCGGTCGCGCTTGCCAAGTTTCAATGAGCCTGGCTCATTGAAACTTGGTGTTAAACCGTTGTCCCCCTTCCCCTGCTCGGAACTCTTCCCTCCCCCTTGAGTTTCGGTGTGCCCCCCCACCCCTGGCCCCTCCCCACCGGGGGGAGGGGAATCAGTTCGGCGTGCCACAACAATTTTCTCCGCCTCACCGGCCCGGAGCCCATCCACCTGCCGGAAGCCGAGCCGGAGCGCCCGGCCCTCGCCATCTTCGCCAGGCTCCAGCGTGCAATCCCAAACGCTGTGATTAACGTCGACAGGGTGCACCTCAACCCCATGCTCGCGGGCGCAGCGGACAATTTGCGCCGGCGCGTAAAAACCCATGGGCTGAGAATTCAAGAGCCCGCAGGCGAAGACCGCCGGGTAATGGCATTTGAGCCAGGATGAAACATAAACCAGATGGGCGAAGCTCGCCGCATGGCTTTCCGGGAAGCCATATTCGCCGAACCCCTTGATCTGATTAAAGCAGCGCTCGGCGAATTCCGGGTCGTAGCCGCGGGCAATCATGCGCGAGACCATCTTGTCGTGCAGCGTCTCGATGGTGCCGCGGCGGCGGAAGGTGGCCATGGCGTGGCGCAGCTGATTGACTTCCTCGGTGCTGAATTTAGCGGCGACCATGGCGAGCTTCATGGCCTGCTCCTGGAAGAGCGGCACGCCCTTGGTTTTGCCGAGCACCGAGCGGAGCTCATCCGGGGGTCCGTGCTCCGGGGCGGGGGCGGGATAGTCCTCCGGCTCCAGCCCGTCGCGGCGGCGCAGATAGGGATGCACCATGTCGCCCTGAATCGGCCCCGGCCGGACGATGGCGACCTCGATGACGAGGTCATAAAAACAGCGCGGCTTGAGGCGCGGTAGCATATTCATTTGCGCCCGGCTCTCTACCTGAAAGACGCCGAGAGAGTCCGCCTTGCACAACATGTCGTAGACGGCCGGGTCCTCGCGCGGCACGCTGGCAAGCGTCAGCTTGCGGCCGTAATGCGCGTCCAGAAGATCGAAGCATTTATGGATGCAGGTGAGCATTCCAAGTCCCAGAACATCCACTTTCAGGAGGCCCAGAGCGCTGAGGTCGTCCTTGTCCCATTCGATGACGGTGCGGTTCTCCATGGCGGCATTGCCGATGGGCACGACTTCATTGAGCGGTCCCCGCGTCAGAACGAAGCCCCCCACATGCTGGGAGAGATGGCGCGGAAACCCCATCAGTTCTCCAGCGAGGCTTAGGGTTGCGCGCAACAGCGGATCGGAGGGGTCGAGCCCGGCCTCGCGAATATGGGCATCAGGCAGCACGCCGCCCTCATGGCTGTGCCATACGGTGCCGGCGAGTGCGCTCACCGTATCTTCCGAAAGCCCCATCACCTTGCCGACATCGCGCACCGCCGAGCGCCGCCGGTAGGATATCACCGTGGCCGCCAGGCCCGCCCGCTCCCGGCCATAGCGTTTGTAAATATATTGGATCACTTCCTCACGGCGCTCATGTTCGAAATCCACATCGATATCGGGCGGTTCCTTGCGCTCCGGCGAGATGAAGCGCTCGAACAGAAGATCGATCTCGGTTGGGTCGACATTGGTGATGCCAAGGCAATAGCAGACGGCGGAGTTGGCGGCGGAGCCGCGGCCTTGGCAGAGAATGTTCTGCGATTGAGCAAACCGAACGATGTCGTGGACCGTGAGGAAATAGGGCGCATAACGAAGTTGCGCGATCATGGTAAGTTCGCGCGCAAGCGTTTTGTGGACATTGTCCGGCACGCCCTCTGGAAAACGATCATCCGCGCCCGCCCAGGTAAGGTCCTCCAAATGCTGTTGCGGCGTCTTACCTTCGGGCACCGGTTCGTCGGGATATTCGTAAACAAGCTCATTAAGGGAAAAGGTGCAGGCCTCGGCAATCTCGACCGTGCGGGTGAGAGCATCTTCGAATCCCTTAAAGAGGCGAGCCATCTCCGCCGGACTCTTCAAATGCCGCTCCCCATTGGCCTCAAGGCGAAGCCCCGCCTCACGGATCGTACATTTCTCGCGAATGCAGGTCAGCACGTCCTGGAGCGGTTTGCGCTCGGGCCCATGATAGAGCACGTCGTTAGTGGCGACGATGGGAATGCCAATCTCTTTACCGAGCCGGTCAAGGGCGGCGATGCGTGCCCGGTCGTCCCCGCGATAGCTGTGAGAGACGGCGAGATAGAGGGGCGCCGCGAGGGAATTCTTGATGCGGCGGAGTTGGTGCTCAAATTCTATAGCAACATTTTTTTCTGAGTTTTGCAGAGGTTCTTTTGTGTGTTTTTGGTTTTGAGAGAAAAGGGGGACAGTTTCTAACTCCGGGTTTGCGGGTCCTCCCCCCTCACCCTCGGCGTTGAAACGCCGTGTCCCTCTCCCCCCGGCCGGCGGGGGGAGAGGGAATGAGAGTGTTTCATCGTTCTTCTGACTTTGATTCAGTCCTTTTTCTTGAGTGGTATGGGGAGGTTGGATGATGCGTGGAGATGATATCCCCCTCTCCCCATTGGGGAGAGGGGTGGGGTGAGGGGGAAAGCAGATGATCTCGGCAGTGGTGCTTGGGTTTTTTTTATTTTGCCCGAACCCGATACGGCCTTCGTGTGGTTCATCGGCCGGACTTGTCTTGTAAGCGCTCTGCCTCCCGTGAGGCTGTGCCACAGGTTCTTTATTGTTTTTTCCGAACCCGGTACGGCCTTCGTGTGGTTCATCGGCCGGACTTGCCTTGCAATCGCCTTGCGTCTTGTGAGGCTGTGCCACAGATTCGGAGTGCAATGCGGACAGGTTGTGTGGGGACGTGTGTTCTCCATCTCCGAGCGGAGCGAGGCAAGCACGACCGTGCGCCGGGCCATTGGCCCGCCCTCGCGGAGGCCCGAGGTCCGTTAGGGCCGAGGAATTGCCGTGAGCGGAATCATTAGGAGAGGGGGAACATAGAGAGGCAGGGGTGCACCCCCACTCTAACCCTCCCCCCTCAAGGGGGAGGGGATGATTTTGAGGTGGAATAACAACAAAGATTTGTCCCTCTGCGTGGGCCGCGACATCTTCAAGATAAAGCTCGCACTCTCCTTTCCCGGCGCGGCGCTGGCCAAGGGTGAGCAGACGGCACAACCGGCCATAGGCCGTGCGGTTTTTCGGAAAACAAAGCAGGCTTGGCGCGTCCTGGAGATTGAGACGCGCGCCAATGATCAATGGCTGACCCGCCGGTGCCGCCGCGATATGCATGCGCACGGCGCCCGCCAGCGTGTTGTAGTCGGCGACGGCGATGGCCGAGAGGCCGAGCGCTTTCGCGGCATCGACAAGCTCCTCGGCGTGGGAGCCGCCGCGCAAAAAGGAGAAATTGGTGACGGCCTGAAGCTCGGCATAGGGGGGAGGGTTGCGTGTTTCTCTCATCATCCGAAAAAACCATGGAGATACCAGTGCGGTGTGTCCGGCCCATCGCCCGCGCCATAGAGCCCGTCGCGGAATACCCAGTAGCGGTGGCCGGTCTCGTCTTCGATTGTGTAATAATCGCGGGTGGTTTTTTTGTTTTTTCCGAACTTTTTTATATCGCTCACGCCAATTCGCGCTTCGCGCTCACGGCTCCGCGGGGGCGGGCCAAAGGCCCGGCGCGCAGTCGCGCTTGCCTCGCTTTGCTCGGAAATTGCCGGGAGTTCATCTGGCGAGATGTGTTTTGTGGGAGGTGCATTGATCGATGGGTTTTGCTCCAAGTTAGGGGAGTGTTGTGGATCGGCTGCGTCACAAGTGGAATTGCCGTGAGCGGAATCAACTCGCGAAGCGAGGCAAGGCCGACCGGCCGTCGGGCCTTTGGCCCGCCCTCGCGGAGGCCCGAGGCCCGTTAGGTCCGAGGAATTGCCGTGAGCGGAATCAACTCGCGGAGCGAGGCAAGGCCGACTGGCCGTCGGGCTTTTGGCCCGCCCTCGCGGAGGCCCGAGGCCCGTTAGGTCCGAGGAATTGCCGTGAGCGGAATCATTACCATGAGCGAAAAAATCCAAATCCAGCCACCATTCAGGCGTGATGCGCTCCGGGCCTTGCGCGCGGGCGACCCGGCGCGTCACGCGCCGCCAGGTAAATCGTGCCGGCGGGCCGTCCGGGATTTCGGCAATCACTTGAATGGGCTCGGGACGGGCGAGCAGGAAAGGCGGGCGCTGGGTCTTCGGCGGATCATTGATTGGCCAGGTTGGCTGATCTCTCAGCGCTGGGCAAAACATCTGCGCCCGCTCCGGAATATGGCTGGCGCGCGGGGCGGGGCGAAGGACGCGGGCGGTGCCGAAGCGGTTTGTCAACCGGTCGATTAACTGGTCCGTATTGGTGTGATGCTCTTTTCCCTGTGAAGCGAGGGAGATTTGTTCAGGTCGATAATGTTCCGTAGCCTCCGCCGTAAGCGTCACAAGATCGACGCCAAACCCGGCATTGATTGCTTGCAACTTTTCTTTCAAAAGGCGGTTCAGATGGGCCGCCTCCCGGCAGGCGGCGCTGGTGCCGATGCGCTGGGTGGCGCAGATGCCGTCGGTGCGGTAGGCCGTGAAGACAAGCCGGCGCGCGCCTTGGCCGGCTTTGTTCAATTGCGCGCAAAGATCGCGGCAGAGTTTTTCAAGAGCTGCTTCAAGACCTTCCGAGGAAATCAGGGGGTCCGCGAAGGCTAGGCGGGCGAGGAAAGCGGGCGGAGCGGCAAGACTTTCTCTTGGCTCATCGCGATGTCCGGTGAGCTGGTCGAGCCGGGCGAGAACGGCCTCGGCAGCGTCTCTAGAGGGGAACCGGCGTTTGAGGGCGGCACGGGGGATGTCAAAGAGTTGACCTATTTTCTTAAGGCCCAACCGCTTGAGCAGATGGACACTGTCGTCGTTGAGACGGAGCGCCGCGACGGGCAGTGACGCAACGGCGTGTTTTTGCGCGCCAGGTTTGGCAAGCCGATTTTGGAGAGTGACCCCAAGGGTCATTGAGTTTGCCTCAGGAACCCTTGGCAAGCGCGACCGCGCGTCGCGCCTAATGGCGCGTGAGCCTGCGTGGCGCTTGAACGCCCATCTGTCATTCTCTATGACCGATGGCATAAGAGTTGGCGAAAAGCGTGCCAAGGCCCAGGCCGCCCCAAGCGTATCCGCCAGGCCGAGCCGGCTCGTAAATCCAAAACGCATCAGGCGCGTCTCGAGATCGGCAAGAAGCGCCTCCTCGCCGCCGAACAGGTGAGATGAGCCGGCAATCTCGATCCAGAAGCCGTCATGGCCCTCCACATTAAGGGTTGGGCTATAACGGGTGCACCAGCGCAGAAGGGCGAGAAGCGCGCCGGCATCGGCTTCGCGGTCGGCGGGGGCGGAGATGAGATCCGGTATGATGGTCCGGGCGTCAGTGAGCCGTGTGCCGATGGAAAGTCCTTGCGTTTCCGCCTCTCTGTTAATGGCCGCAAGGGTGAGGCCGCGCTCTCCCGCCTCGACAAGGGCGAAGGGAACCTTATCCGGAGGTGGCGCTGCTGCGCCCTTGACCTTGGCGTTCCGTTCCAACCGTTCGATCGGCCAATGGGGCAGCCAGGCGGAAACGATGCGTGTCATAACTCCACTCCACATTCCAGGAAAGTCCGCTCGGTCCATGGCGGCAGCGCTCAAGGGTTATCCGCCAGCGTGGCGTGCCCGGCGCTTGGGGGTCGAAAGGGTCGGAGGCACTTTGCTCTGCAGAAATTTTCCAGCGTGTCAGGGCGGGACCGATACCGGGGGCCTCTTGGTTTGAGAGAATGAGGCATGGGGTGGCGCGGCTTTCCGCGGCGAGCGCCAAGCGCCGGGCGGCGGTAAAGGGGATAGTGTCGACATCTGCAAGAACAGCGGAAAGCGTACCCGCTTTGAGCCCTTCCTCCATAGCCCAGAAGAGGTCTTGCGTCTTCGCCGCGCGAACCAGAATCAAGAGTGCCGGATCGAGCCCGAGCGATAGCAATCCCGGTCCATAAAAAAATCCGAACTCGCGCGCCGAGCTTTCCGTGAGGCAGTAAAGAAAAGGCGCGCGCGTGCCGCTTGCGAGGTAACGAACCATAAGGGCAAGGGCAAACGCGCGCGCCACGGGGGTATCGCGATAGTGAGCCGGTTTGATTTCATGAAGTCCGGACGGTTTCAAACCTGCCCAGGGCAGCGCCTGGTCGATTTCCGGTACGCCGAGACGCCAGGAGAGAGACGTTGAGACCGGGTTGGCCCTCTGATGCCGGCCAATGTTCTGAGAGTCTGATTGTGTCTTCGCAAGAGGCTGGTGTGGCGCCCTAGCGTCGAGGCGCGGAGAGCCCCATCCTTCTTCATTGCCGTGATGAAAAAACCCTTTTTGCGAAGGGGCGCAGACGGGATGAGCCCAGCCCGTGTCACGAGGGGGGGGAGAGAAGGACACGGGGCGCTGCTCGATTTGCTTAATGCTTTCGCGCAGCTTTTGGATGAGGACCAAACGCGGACTCATCCCGTCTGCTATCTTAGACACGCGCGCCTTGGACATGAATGTCTTGGACATAAATGTCTCGGGCATGGGCATCCCGGACGCTTGTGTCTCTGAACCATTTATTTTAGGCGCAAGGGACGCAGCGCTCTCACGAGGGCCGAGGCGTCCCGGAATATGTTCTGCCACGGAACGCCTCACGGGGGATTGTTGTCTGTTACATCATAATGTTCATGATATGTTCTAATAAATAAAAATGATTCTGTCAAGGAAAAATAGGAACGAATGAGGAACGTTAGGTTTTGCCTTCCCCCGCAAAAAGCAAGGTATCGTCAACAGCAGTTGGATGAGGTTATTGCCGGACGGTATAACAATACGCGCTGCGGTCGTTAGCCATGAACCGCCTGACTGTCGGCTGGCGCATGCTCGCGCTTATCCTTGCCATAATCCCTCATCACGCCGGCAATACGAAGCCGGTAGTCGGAAAAAATTTCCTTTCGGCCTTTCGCCTGCGCTATCCGATGGGATTCGATGTTGCGCCACTGTTGAAGCGCGGCCTCATCACGGAAGAAGGAGAGCGATAAGAATTTTCCCGGCTCGTAGAGGCTCTCAAACCTCTCGATCGAAATGAAACCATCGATTGTATCAAGCAGCGGCCGGAGCTCTGCAGCGATATCGAGATAATCTTGTTTACGCTCTTTTCTGGGCCAAACCTCGAAAATAACCGCAATCATCTGAGTTCCTTTCCCGTCTCGGCCGCTGCATAGTGCGGTGTCGAAACTTGGATTGTTTGAGGATCTCCGGACTTGAAATAATGACGCCACGGACTATCCTTCATCTCGCTGGGCGAAGTTAAAGCTGCGCGCTCCGGATCGCCAAACCCATCACACAGCTGTTATTCGCCCTTGGATCGATGACAGGTTAAGGGAAGTGTAGAGATTTATTCCCACACGCACAGGTTTTCGATGAAACAGTTCGTCGTCACAGTCCTCATCACACTATTCAGCGCGTCTTCCCTATTGGCCGGCGCGGAGCCGCAACAGGACCGCAAACAAAACCGCTTGGCAAAAGAGGCGTCCCCCTATCTGCGTCAGCATGCCGATAATCCCATCGATTGGTATCCTTGGAGTAAGGAAGCGTTCGAGAAGGCCCGCAAAGAGCATAAGCCGATCTTCCTCTCCGTTGGCTATTCCACTTGCCATTGGTGCCATGTCATGGAGCGGGAAAGTTTCGAGAAAATTGACGTCGCCGACATCCTCAACAAATATTTTGTCGCCATCAAAGTTGATCGCGAGCGCCGGCCGGATGTCGATGAAACTTATATGATCGCGACCGAACTTATCAATCGGAGCGCGGGCTGGCCAAATTCGGTATTTTTGACGCCGGAGCTCAAACCCTTCTTTGCCGGGACTTATTTTCCCCACGAACAATTCAAGCAAATCCTCAATGCTGTCGCCGGTCAATGGGAAACGAACATAACCGGTCTTATGGAGGATGCGGAGAAGATCGCCGGAGCCATCGATCAGGTGATGACGCGGCGCGTAAGCGCGAGCGAAGTGACGCCGGAGGCACTCAACAATTCAGCGGCTTCCCTGCTGGAGCGATTTGACAGCAAGAATGGCGGCTTCTCCGGGGCCCCCAAATTTCCGCAAGAAAGCTTACTGCTATTCTTGTTGCGTCTTGCGGAGCGGGACGGCAATGAGGCGGCGTTGAAGGCCGTGCGCCGGACCATCGATGGCATGATCAGGGGAGGAATTCACGACCAGATTGGTGGTGGTTTCCATCGCTATTCGGTTGATTCAGAATGGCGCGTGCCGCATTTCGAAAAGATGCTCTACAACCAGGCCCTCATTGGCCAGGTCCTGATCCGCGCCTATCGGCTCACCGGTAGTGAAACTTATGCGTCGGCCATCCGGCGGACGCTTGATTTTGTTCTCTCCGATATGACCGCGCCGGAGGGCGTATTTTATTCCGCATTCGATGCTGATAGTGGCGGTGAGGAAGGCACGTTTTATGTTTGGCGGCCTCATCAACTCAATGAGCTGTTGGGAAAAAAAGATGGTGCGCTTGCCGCCGAAATATTCGGTATCGATTCGATGGGCAACTTCGAAGGGCTGACCTCTGTTCCTTATTTGCCCAAATCAATCCCGGAAGCAGCGCGTAAACTCAATTTGGAGGAAGCCCAACTCACCAAGCGTTTGGACAAAATCCGGGCAAAGCTTGTTGCGGCGCGCGCCAAGCGTGTCGCTCCCGCACGGGATGAAAAAATTGTCACAGCCTGGAACGGGCTGATGATCGCGGCCTTCGCCGATGCGGGGCGTTTGCCGAATAGCGGCAAATATCTTAAAGCCGCGGAAAAAGCCGCGAATTTTATTTGGGCGCGAATGACGACGGCCGATGGTGGTTTGCACCGCGTCTTTTTCGAGGGCAAGGCGGAGCTTGAGGGCGCGCTGGAGGACTATTCTTTCATGGCCCTTGCTGCGATCGCACTCTTTGACGCGACCTCGGATAAGCTCTGGCTGGAGCGGGCTTCGAAACTCACGGACCTCATGGTGACCCGGTTTCAAGACAAGGAGGCAGGCGATTTTTACCGCACGGCGAGCGTTGTGACATTCCGCCGTGGCAAGGCGCGCAATGATGGCCAAACGCCGTCCGGAAATTCGGTGGCGCTCGAAGTTTTCGCCAAGCTTTCCAAGCGCAGTCAGAATCCCGAATATCGCCGTCATGGCGAGACTTTGCTTCCCGCACTTTCTGGAGTGGCCCTTAAAGGTCCCGGGGGCAATAGCTACACGTTACGGGCTGCGGATATTTTACTGCGCGGTGAAACAGGCTCGCGGCTCTATTTGGCGAAGGGCGTGGTACGCGCCGACGCGGCTTATGATGCAAGCGACAAATCCATACATGTCCGGATCAATATCGCTCCAGGCTGGCATATCAATTCCAACAAGCCACTTGAGGATTTTTTCATAGCAACAGAGTTGAAACATTTTGGCGAAAATAGCAGTGCCGCCGTGTCCTACCCTGAAGCTGTTCTCCGCAAACTCGGATTTAATGATAAAGAACTTGCTGTCTATGAGGGGCAAGTCGAGTTGCGCCTGCCGGTATCGCAGCCCATAAACGGCATCCTAAAGGCCGAGCTACGCATTCAGGCATGCAGTGACAAAATTTGTCTCGAACCTGAAACAGCGGTGCTGAGCCTTATGCCGGCTAAGAGCTGAGCGGCGGGCATTCTCCCAGACGAACCTCCGGCTTATTGCCACCGGTCTGGATATTCCGGACGCAATGCGTCGATCCAAGTCGCTCGCCCCTGGGCTTTTTCGAGGCTCGGCGGTTTCTTCCAGCACTACCATCCATCATAAACGCGTCCACGCCGTTGAAACCGGTTGCGAGCGGCACTACGCTATCGCGCATATCGGCATCAATTATTTGGAATGGTTGTCTTTCATGACCGAATCGAGCCCTTGGCCAACGGAAGTCCGTCTGAATACGGATAAGGATCAACTCATTATCGCGTTTGGCGATGACGCTTCATATTCCCTTTCGGCCGAATATTTGCGCGTCTTCAGCCCGAGCGCCGAGGTTCAGGGTCATAGCCCCGACCAGCGGCAAACAGTGCCCGGCAAAAAAGATGTGCGGATCGCCGCCGTCGAGCCAGTTGGCAATTACGCCATTCGGATCCGCTTCAATGATGGTCACGATACCGGACTCTACTCATGGTCTTTTTTGCACGATCTTGGCAGGTCGCATGATGAACATTGGGGGAGCTATCTGCGCGAATTGGCGGAAAAGGGATTGTCGCGGGCATAAAGGAGCGGAATTGAACGAAAAGATGAGTAGATTCAACCCATCTGGGGTTACGCCGCGGAAGTTTTTTGCGTTAGTGTGGGAGCGTAAGCATTATTGGGTTCTGCTGAGTAAAGGCCGTCGTTGATGGCTAAACGCAGTAGTTATGGAGGATATAAATGAAGAGTATAACTCTGGGGAGAGTCACGACCCTTGCCGCTGTGTTGGCTTTAGGCGCCGGTTTGACCGTGCCAGCAGGCGCGGCTGAATTCATCACCATCGGCACCGGTGGTGTCACCGGTGTGTATTACCCGACCGGCGGCGCCATCTGCCGTCTCGTCAACAAAGGGCGGAAGCAACACGGCGTGCGCTGCTCGGTGGAATCCACCGGCGGTTCTGTCTACAATATCAACACGATCCGCGCCGGCGAGCTGGACATGGGCATCGCCCAATCCGATTGGCAGTATCATGCCTATCACGGCACGGCCAAGTTCAAGAAACAGGGCCCCTTCAAGGATCTTCGGGCCGTTTTCTCGATCCATTCGGAGCCACTCACCATCATCGCGCGCAAGGATGCGGGTATTAAGACAGTTGAGGACCTGAAAGGGAAACGGGTCAATATCGGCAATCCGGGTTCCGGCTCAGAGGCCACATGGAACGTCATCTGGACGGCGATGGGCAACAAGAACAGTGACCTCGGGCTGGTCGCGCAAATGAAGTCGGCCGAAACGCCGGCTGCGCTGTGCGACAACAAGATCGATGCCCTCTCCTGGGCGGTTGGTCATCCGAACGCCTTGACCAAGGAAGCGACAACCACCTGCGACGCGGTTCTGGTCACGATGAAGAACCCTGCGATCTCCAAATTGATCAAGGATAATTCGTTCTACAGCTATGCCACGATCCCAGGCGGCATGTACCGCGGCAACCCCAATGACACCACGACTTTCGGTGTTGGCGCGACGTTCGTCAGCTCGACCAAGACGCCGGCCAAATTGGTCTATGCGGTCGTCAAGGCTGTGTTCGATAACTTCGAGGCGTTCAAGAAATTCCATCCCGCTTTCAAAAACCTGAAAGAAAGCAACATGATCGTTGATGGGCTTTCGGCGCCACTGCATGACGGCGCCAAAAAGTACTACAAGGAAAGAGGCTGGATTAAATAACCGACTATCGGCGGGGAAGCTGCAGCTTCCCCGCCAATTTTTTATCTATGACCAGTCGTTCGTTTGACGGGTTGAACTAAATCTAAGTTTTTAGATACTTCCCCTTGCCGTAATTTTCGAGGGAAGGCGGACCGATAAATAACCCAACACATTCGGTCTGTAGGTATTGCGCATTGAGGAACGGGACAATGGCCCGGCGAGGAGGTGGCTATGCGAAACGGCACAACCAAGTTTCTAACGGCTTTGTTCATGGCGGCGCTGTTGACGGGCGGAATGACCGGCACGGTCAGGGCCGCCGAATTTGTTATCGGCGTCGGCGATGGCGCGCGCGTGCATTTCCACATTGGCCGGGCGCTGTGTCGGGTGATCAAACGCAGCATCCAGGGGGCCAGTTGCGAGGCCAAGCAAATCGAGGGACGCGATCAGGCCGAACCGCTGGCTGTATTGAACAACGTCCGCAATGGCGCCATCGAGATCGGCGTTGTCCAGTCGGACTGGATACATCATGCGTATAAAGGCAGCGGGCCGGCTAAGTTCGGGGATGAAAAGTACACGAACCTACGCACGCTGTTTGTCCTGCATGGCGAGCCGTTTACCGTTGTCGCCCGTCAGGACGCTCGCATCAAAAAGCTTGACGATCTCGCCGGCAAGCGCGTCAACATCGGCCAGCCGCGTTCCCGTCAGCGCGTTGTCATGGAGCAGGTGATGGCGGCCAAGGGCTGGACCCGCGACACGTTTCAGGTCGCTGACGAGTTGGCCGGTCCGGAACAATCGTTGGCGCTCTGTCACAATCGAATCCAGGCGATGGTCGTGACGGTCGCCCATCCCGATCCGGACATCCGCAAGACGCTCAAGCTCTGCGGTGCCGAGATCGTCGAAATTGCCGGCCAGGCGATCGACAAACTGATCGCCCAGGAACCCTATTTCACGGTCATCACGATTCCGGCAGGGACTTACGAAACACAAGCCGATACGGTGAAGACATTCGGGGCACGGGTCGCCGCCGTAACCTCCGAGGACATGCCTGAGGATCTGGTTTATGCCGTGGTCAAGGCGGTGTTCGAAAACCTGGACAGTTTCAAGCGCCTCCATCCGGGTCTCGGACACTTGCAGGCCAAGGATTTGATGAAGAACGGCGTCACGGCGCCCCTGCATCCGGGCGCCGTTAGGTATTTCCGCGAAGCGGGGTTGATGTAGGACAATATGCATGGGTTTGGCTTTCATCCGCGACCTAGACGTCGCTAAAGGCGCCCCGGGCGCGGACAGTCGAACAGAACGATACACACGGGGAGACGACGATGAGTGAGCAAGAAAACGGCGCCGGCGCCAAAGTGGCCAGCCAGCAAGAGCTCCAGGACATGATCGCCGAGTCCGATACCGGCGGGCGGATACCCACCGGAATTCCGGCGAAGATTTTATGGGGCGTGCCGCTGATATGGTCGGTGCTCCAGCTTTGGTACGTCTCGCCGCTGCCATTCATATTTAATATCGGACTTATCAATTCGACTCAGGCACGCTCCATTCATCTGGCGATCGCTGTGTTCCTCGCGTTTTTGGCGTATCCTGCATTCAAAAAATCACCACGCAAATACATCCCCATCATGGATTGGATCCTGGCGCTGGGGGGGGCATTTTGCGCCGGCTACATCTATCTCTTTTACATTGAACTGTCCGATCGACCGGGTTTGCCGACGCAGATGGATATTATCATTTCGGCGGTTGGCATTTGTTTTGTTCTTGAGGCGACGCGCCGTGCGCTGGGGCCGCCTCTGATGATCGTCGCCATGGTCTTCATGTGTTACGTCTTCTTCGGGCATTTGGCGCCAGAAATCATAAGCTGGAAGGGGGCATCATTCGGCAAAGCCATGTCCCACTTCTACCTTACGACAGAGGGTGTATACGGCGTCGCGCTCGGGGTCTCGACAAGTATGGTCTTTTTGTTCGTGTTGTTCGGCTCGTTGCTGGAAAAGGCTGGCGCCGGGAATTATTTTATCCGCGTCGCCTTCGCCCTTATGGGTCATATGCGGGGCGGTCCCGCCAAGGCCGCCGTCGTGTCGTCGGCCATGACCGGCCTGGTTTCGGGTTCCGCCATCGCCAATGTAGTGACGACCGGAACCTTCACAATTCCGCTGATGATGAAAGTCGGATTTTCGGCCGAGAAAGCGGGCGCGGTCGAAGTGGCGTCGTCCACCAATGGACAGCTCACGCCGCCGATCATGGGCGCCGTCGCCTTCCTGATGGTCGAATATGTTGGCATTACGTATACGGAGGTTATCACGCACGCCGCCCTGCCGGCGCTGATCTCTTACATTGCGCTGGTCTATATCGTTCACCTGGAAGCCGTTAAAGCAGACCTCAAAGGGTTGCCGCGGCGGGTCCATACGCCGTTCATGCGGGCGATGTTCAGTTTCCTTACGACCCTTGTCGGCCTCATCGTGCTTACCGCGATTGTGTATTACGGGCTCGGCTGGACCAAGACCGTGTTCGGTGCTGCAACGCCTTGGATTGCCGCGGCGGCGCTGGCGTTCGCTTTCGCCGGTCTCGTCAAGTACGGGACCAACTTTCCGGAGTTGGAAACCGAAATCGAGATCACGGAACTGCCGCTGACCGGGCCGACCATCAAGGCGGGCTTGTACTATCTGCTGCCCGTGGTGTTGCTGGTCTGGTGCCTGACCGTCGAGCGCTTGTCCCCGGGCCTTTCGGCATTCTACGCTACCATTTTCCTGCTGTTTATGTTGGGCACCCAAAAAGCCTTGAAAGCCGTCATCAGGAAGACGGACGAAAACCTCGTCCAGAAACTGCGTGAAGGTGGCGTCGACGTGCTCGACGGATTGATTAGCGGTGCCCGAAACATGATCGGAATCGGCGTCGCCACCGCCACGGCGGGTTTGGTCGTCGGCACCATAACGTTGACCGGCGTAGGCCTGGTGATGGCCGAGTTCGTGGAGTTCATCTCCGGCGGTTACGTCCTGTTGATGCTGATCTTCACCGCGATCCTCAGCCTGATCCTGGGCATGGGATTGCCGACCACTGCCAATTATATCGTCGTCTCCAGCTTGATGGCGCCGGTGATCGTCACAGTCGGTGCCCAGAACGGACTGATCGTGCCGCTGATCGCGGTTCATATGTTCGTTTTCTACTTCGGCATCCTGGCCGACGACACGCCGCCTGTGGCCTTGGCGGCCTTTGCGGCGGCGGCCATTTCCGGCGGTGATCCGATCAAGACCGGCCTTCAGGGGTTCTATTACGACATCCGCACGGCAATTTTGCCGTTCCTGTTTATCTTCAATACGGAATTGCTGATGATCGGCGTCGAATCTTGGTATCAACTGTTGGTCACCGTTACCACCGCGATAATGGCCATGATGTTGTTCGCGGCGGGCACCCAGGGCTATTTCCTGGTGAAGAGCAGGCTTTGGGAATCATTGGTGTTGATCCTGGTCGCCTTCACCCTGTTCCGCCCCGGGTATTGGATGGACCAGATTTATTCGCCCCTGATCTCGACGCCGGCCACCGAGATTTATGATATCGCCAGCAAGATGACCGCCGGTTCACAAATCCGCGTCCATGTTAAGGGCGAAGACCTGGAGGGCCGCCTCGTCGACAAGACGGTGATGCTGCCCATGGGTGCAATAGCGCCGGGCAAGGAGCGCCTGATGAAGGCCGGCCTGGAGCTGCGCGAGGAAGACGGCAAAATGATCGTCGACAATGTCGTCTTCGGTTCGACGGCGGAACGCCAGAAGATCGACTTCGACTTCGAGATCGTCGGCATCCAGGTCAAAGCAGACCGGCCGCCGAAGCAGTTGTTCTACATTCCGGCGCTGCTGTTGTTCTTCCTGGTTTTCTTCCTTCAACGCGGACGCCGCCCCAGCGACGAGTCGCCCGCGCAGCAGTCTACGGCAACAGCGAAAGCCTGAGGGAGGCACGACATGTTCAAGCGCATTCTATTGTCCGTCGACCTGGAGCATGAAAGCTCCTGGATCAAGGCCCTGCCTGTGGCCCTCGATCTCTGCAAATCCTTTGGAGCGGGCCTGAGTGTGCTCACGGTCGTTCCCGATTTCGGTATGAGCATCGTCGGCCAATACTTCCCGAAGAATTTCGAGAAAGAGGTCGGCGAAAAAGCCCTTGCGCGGGTCAAGGATTTCTGTGCTGAAAAAGTGCCCGACAATCTCTTCGTCCAGCACATCGTCGGCGTGGGCACGATCTATGAAGTCATTCTCGACATGGCGGAGAAGGTGGAAGCGGACGTTATCGTCATGGCATCGCACCGGCCCGAGCTCAAAGATTATTTGCTTGGCCCGAATGCTGCACGCGTGGTCCGGCATGCCAATTGCTCGGTTCTCGTCGTCCGTTAGAGTTCCGTGAACAGCTTCATCGGATAATGGGGCTATATCGTCGCGCTCATTGTGGCAATGACCGATAGGCGTACAGGCGCCGCGCAGGCTTACGCACCATAAGGTGGGGACAACACAGTCGCGCCTGCCAAGGAAATTATGATTGATCCATAATTTCCTTTGGTATTACAGCTGAAAAGACCGTGATTTCAAAAGCCGAAGTCCGGCCGCCGTCATGATGGGGCGTCCGGCCGCTTTGGCCTCCTCGGCCGCGAGTGAAACGAGGGCCGCATTTGATGGCGCCAATTTGCCGTTTGGCAGCCGCATATTGTTTTCAAATCCAACCCGGACATGTCCGTTGCGCTCAATGGCGTAGCGCACGCAATCATTCTCCCGTTTGCCAAAGGCGCACATCATCCAAACGACGTCTTGCGTGCCGTCGAGCCGGTCCAAATAGGCATCGAGATCTTCAGGCATAGATTGCTGGTTGTTGTTATTGCGGCCAAGCACGAAGAGTACGCTCGGATTGTGGTAGGGGATGATACCGCGCTGTTGCAATTCGCCGAAGAGGCTTAAATCTTCGGGTTTATAAAGGATAAACTGAATCCAAATGCCCTGCTCATAAGCCCAATTCAAAAATTCGGCGAACTGCGTTTCATCATTTGGGTCTGGGAGCAACTCCGTCACGACGACAGAAGCCCATTCCGGCTGAAGCGATTTGACCAGGGCGATCTGTTCCTCGGGACTGTAAATGCCCTGTGCCTCCGTTGTCGCCTGAATCATGAGCCCATAACCCGCCAACTGCTCGATTTCGCCGATTGTCCGGCGATAGCGCTCCGCGTCCAAGATGTGGTGTTCCTGGTCATCGCGCACGTGAACATGCACAGCGCTCGCGCCCTTGTCATGGCACCGCGCCGCCTCCGCAGCGATCTCTTCCGGCGTGATGGGGAGCGCCGGATTATCGGATTTTCTAGGGCGCGCGCCGTTAACGGCGGCCATGATGATCACGCTTTCGGCGATGTCAGGCTGGGGGTCCATAGTCGAGGTCTTTTATGTCCTTGAGTGCCGCGTCGAGGCTCGATTCAAGACGATCTACGATAATATCAAGATGGTGGGGTTCAATTAAATATGGCGGAGCAAGAAGGATATGATCCCCCTTTTCTCCGTCGTGAGCACCTGATGCCGGGTAGCATATCAAGCCTTCGGCCATTGCTGCTGATTTGATCCGCTCCGCCAGTCCGGCTTGAGCGGGAAAGGGTGTCTTGCTGGTCCGGTCCTCGACAAGCTCTAGCCCGAGAAAAAGGCCCCGCTGGCGAATATCGCCGACATGCGGATTGTTGCCGAAACGGGCGCGAAGCTGTCCGGCGAGACGGTCGCCTTGGGTCACGACATTGTCCAGCAAGTTCTCGTCTTCGATGACATTTTGCACCGCCATCGCCGCGGCGCAGGCGGTTGCGTGGGCCATGTAGGTATGACCATGGGCAAGTGCGCCGCTGCCCTCAATAACGGCTCGGGCCAAGTCCTCGCGAATGAGAACCGCCCCGATCGGCTGATAGCCGGCGGCGAGACCTTTTGCGATGGCAATCATGTCCGGCTCGATGCCTTCCTGCTCGCACGCGAACAAGGTCCCAGTGCGCCCCATGCCGCTCATCACCTCATCCAGAATCAGGAAGACACCATATTGATCGCAAATACGGCGGATTTCCTTGAAATAGCCAGGGGCGGCCGAGACCACACCGGCTGTGGCGCCGACAACAGTTTCGGCGACGAAGGCCGCTACATTTTCCGGACCGACGCGCAAAATTTCCGCTTCGAGAGCGTGCGCTGCGCGACGGCCATATGCTTCGCCGGTTTCGCCGTCCCGTTGGTGGCGATAGGCGTAGCAGGGCTCGATATGGCTTATGGCCTGCCCGGCGATGCCGCCTTCGATCAAAGGCAGATAGGGCGCGCGGCGCGCCGCATGGCCGCCGATTGCGAGCGCGCCGAGCGTTGTCCCATGATAGGAGAGATGGCGTGCGATATAGCGATAACGTTTCGGATCGCCCCGTTCGAGATGGATTTGACGGGTGATTTTCAGCGCAGCTTCAATCGCTTCCGATCCGCCCGATACAAACACCGCCCGGCCGGATGTCCAGGGGGAGCGCTTAATGAGAAATTCAGCAAGAGCCTCCGCCGGTTCGTTGGAGAAAAAACTCGTATGGGCAAAGGCAAGATTGTCTAGTTGCTCCTTAATGGCTGCGATAATTTTAGGGTGGCCATGACCGAGGCACGATACGGCCGCGCCACCGCAAGCATCGAGATAGCGATTGCCGTCATTGTCGATCAGATAAACACCGTCGCAGCCAACGGCGGTTTTGTAAGATTTTGCGGGTTGGCGGTGGAGCAGCCGCGTTTGGTTCTGCATGATTTCGTCACCTGGTGTTTTGATTGCATAGGGTCGCATCTGCATGATTGTCTCGCGCGGTCAAGGCGCGGGGATGCTCGCTCTTTGACCCCCAGTCTAAGCTTGGAAAAAGAACTCCTGCCCGCTGCCAACGATATTCTTATCTGGGCTGTCGACGACCGATTTATCTTTGCCTTCATAGTCGATTTTGGACAGCAACGCTCGAATGGCGTTAAGCCGTGCCCGCCGCTTATCGTTTGCCCGGATAACCGTCCAAGGTGTCGCTTGCCCATGGGTATGACGGAACAGGTCTTCTTTGGCGTCGGTGTAAGCATCCCATTTGGCGACCGCCATCAGATCGATACTGCTCAGTTTCCAGTGGCGCAGCGGGTCGTGACGGCGATCATGAAATCTTTTGAGCTGCATTTCATGGCCGATCGTGAGCCAAAATTTGAACAGGCGGATGCCGTCCCGGACGAGTGCTGCCTCAAAGAGCGGTGCTTCGGCGAGAAACTGCTCGACATCTGTCTCCTCGCAGAACCCCATGACGCGTTCTACCCCCGCCCGGTTATACCAAGAGCGGTCAAAGAGTGAGATGTCTCCCGCCGTTGGCAGATGGGCGACATAGCGTTGAAAATACCATTGACCGCGTTCAGCTTCCGTGGGCTTGGACAGCGCGACTACATGGGCATGACGAGGATTGAGATGCTGCATAAACCGCTTGATCGTGCCGCCTTTGCCTGCGGCGTCGCGTCCTTCGAACAGAATGACGATCCGCTCGCCGTGCTTTCGTGTCCAGCTTTGCAGCTTTCGGAGTTCGTACTGCAGTTCGACAAGCTGCTTTTCGTAAGCTTTGCGTTTCATGCGTTTTGAATAGGGATAGCCGCCGCTTGCGATCGCGTTCTTGGATATAGGTTCCGGCAGGTCCGGTGCGTCAAGATCGAAATTGTTAAAATCGAACGGTTCGCCAGCAGGTTTGGTGTTTTTGCGGCTCGGCTTGGGCATGATTTGGCTCTACGTCTTTTTCAATGGATGATATCGAAAGTCAGGATTCTCACTCTAGCGCATGTGAATATGTCACTGCGTCTCATTAAGCAATCGGGTCTTTCGCCGGATCTTGGCCGCATAATATGGGACCGATCCAGCCGGGTAGGCGGTTTGCCTCCGTCGGTTTTGAAGATTTACTGTCCGCGACGATCCTATCCATAGGATTGACGGCTATAAAAATGGCGCTGCTCCGCTCCGCCGCATCGAAATGAAAGCCCATTTGGTTTCCGAAGATGTCGTCGACGTCAATCAGACCGTGAGCTATGTGGCGGCGGCGTTCGAGCCGCTTGCCGAAGAGAGAAACATTGACCTCGCGGTGGCGGAATTGCCCGGCGGTGTGCGCGTGCGCGGCGATCGCCCCGGATCATCTGCCGAGAATCACCGAACGCTTCTAGCGAGTGGATCTCGCGACAAGCCGCGAGAAAGGCGGTACTGGATTGGGGCTCGCCAGCGTCAAAAATGTCGTGAACCGGCATCGCGGCGACCTTGAGATCGTCTCAACGCCTGGAGAGGGTTCAACGTTCACCGTGCTATTGCCGGAATATTCTGAACGCGCGTGAAGTGTGTTCCGTTTGGCGAGCAAGGACTGTATGTGGTCAATGGATCATTCTGCCACTCTCGTTGGCGCGACACTTATTTCGTCATAATAAAACCCCCTGTAATATTTAGTCTCAGCTTCCTATATGCTTATCGGTAGGAATTGGGAGGTTTGATGACAAATACCGAGTTGAGTATCACTTACCCATCTGACGGCATGTGCCGGATTGAAACCAACCGGCCCGGGGTCGGTAAAATCGTGTGCGATGTTCCAACGACAGCGTTTGTTCCCTCGCAACTGCCTAATGATCCGAACGAAGCCAAGCAGATAGCTGCGCTCGCCAATGCCAAGGAACTTGCAAAAGTCTTGGTGCAAACGATTAAGCAGTACGGCGCTTAGGTTTAAAATACGGATTGGCTGTTCGGGAGTGCCAAGCTCTTTCTTGGGCGGGTTGTTTGGTTCGATCCATCTGTCATTGAGGGTGAGGCGGGCCTGAAACGTCCGTCAACCTCATATGCCGAAGGTCCGACATGTCACGAAGCGCATGAGCAAGAGGCGCTTTACGCGGCTCAGCGGCACCTTTCCAAAGACGGCCGGCGACTAACTCCAAAAACACCATTTCATAAATCCATACTCTCGTTCGTCAACATAAGAGCCTTGCCGGCATTTCCTGGCAATAGCGGCTGGCGTCTCCGAACGGATGTTGGAGAGGACGGATTTGGTTAGGATTGTGGATGGCGACCTGCAAAGTCAGCGGGAAAAGAATTTCTAACGGAGACACGATCAGAATCGGGGTGGTGTCTCAACGGAATGATCGGTTCGGGGGTCATGGATTCGTTAACTTATCTAGCACTGATTTGGGCGGCGGTGTTTGTCGCCAATGTCCTGGCGCATAAGACCAAGCTCACACCAGTAATATGGTTCCTGGCTTTGGGAGCCGTCATGGTCAATACCGGGCTGATGCCGGCGGCCAGCGATCCGTTCATCTCTGGTCTGGCGACACTCGGCATCATCCTGATCATGTTCGCGCTGGGTTTTGAAGAAAATACTGAAAACTTCATCAACAGCATAAAGAAGAGTTGGGGCATTGCTTTTTTTGGTGCCGTAGCGCCGTTTCTTAGCGCATATCTGGTGGCCGATTACTTCTGGAATGATTCGAACATCGCGTTGATGTGCGGTCTTACGATGACCGCCACAGCCGTATCGCTGACCATGGTCTCGCTGCAAAGTGTGGGATTGCATAAGTCACCCGCTGCCACACGCATCATGACGTCGGCAGTTCTTGACGATATTGCAGCCCTTGCTCTGGTCGCGATTCTCGTGCCGGTGGCAAGCGGCCAGGGCCCGGTTGACATTGGGCATCTTGTTGCGATTGCCGGTAAAGCTGTTGCCTTCTTCCTGTTGGTTTCGGCGCTTGGCGCTTGGCTATTTCCGCACGAGGTCCACGGATGGATGCGGCGCATACCGCTGGTGAGGAGCTACGGCATGCAGCATCTGCTGGCTTTTGGCCGGCATTCGGACGCTGACGGTTCTGCTGTTGGCTCTGCTGGTTGGTCTGCTTGCCCATGAGTTTGGTTTCCACCCGGCCATCGGGGCCTATATGGCCGGACTGATCCTCAAGGATGAATACTTCCGGCGCGAAGATGAAAAGGGGTCCTACGCGGATACAAAGCGCATTATCGACAATGTAGCGTTCACCTGGATCGGACCGGTGTTCTTTGTCGAGCTTGGCACGAAGCTCTTATTCGACTGGCAAATTCTTGTCTCGGTGATCCCGCATATCGCGGTGATGGTGATAAGCATATTCACAGCGCAGGTCCTCTCGGCAGCTCTGGCCGCCCGCTTCACCGGCGGCATGGACTGGCCGGGCAGCATCTTGATCGGCTTTGGAATGCTTGGCCGCGCAGAATTGGCCTTTGTGGTCATAGATATCGCTTATGTGCAGAATTCTATCCTGACCACGCAGGCTTTCTACACTTTGATGGTGACGGCTTTCTTCCTGAACATTCTGGTGCCGGTCACGATTACGCTTTGGAAGCCTTATTATTCTGCGGCGGCCTCGTCGGATCCTGCCTCGCCTTTTGAGAAGCCATGACCGCGATTTCTTAAGATTACAGAAGGGATCGCGCATGTTTTGAGGATGACTGGTGCGGCCTCTCATTCTGCCTCCGGGGCAATGTCCCCGGTCTTACGCATGTAAGAATCTTGTCCTCATATCACTTAACAGTGGACATATCGTTTCTGAACAACGCGCTTCCCTTTTTGTCGGAACCGGACTTAGAAATTCAAACTGAGACACTACCTGGCTATGCATTCGGGGATAAGTCTTAGTATTTTGAATTCTCGCTCACGGCCATTCCTCGCCCTTTAGGCTCGGGCCTGCGCGTGCGCGCCGCGACGCGGCGGCGCGCAGTCGCGCGCTATGGAGCATGATTCCGAAAGGTGGAAACTGGTTTTCGGACAAGATCATGCTTAAGCAAAGAAGTAGAGCGCGGTTCTGATTCGATCAGAGCGGCGCTCTACGTGCGGACAACCTGGCAGCTGTTTTTTCAGGCCTTCGACAGCGGGCGACCGTGCTTGTTCTTGTGCCAATTGGAAGTTTTTTCGACACGGGCTCCGTCAGAATGGTTCCGAATTCTGCATAAGGACTGTCGGAGTTTGCAGGATATCTCCGGCCGTGTGGACCCCGAATACAGGCACGTCAGGGAAAACAAAAAAAGAGAGCCGGAGACGCTTTAGCGTAGCTCCGACTCTCCCCCCCGCAATCGTCGTGGCGCTCCCGCAAGCGCCCCAACGCCCTCTTTGATCGTTGAAATCCTTTTATTTAATCCTGTTCACCATCGGCTTGCTGCGCCGCCGGCTTTGTGCCGGCTGAAAAGCGACGCGCGCATGAAATTCGCAATAGGGAATACCCGGAATTTTCTTGCGGCCGCAAAAATGAAAATCATCTTCCATCGGATCGCCAATTGGCCAGCGGCACATGCTTTCCGTGAGGGTCGCAATCGAGGCCCGCTCCTCGAGTGGGATTACAAGCTCCTCTATGGGTGAAAGTTCCAATTCGGATTCGGGGATATAATCCGTTTCAAAGATATGTTTGAGCGCGGCATTGCCGTGGGTCGCATAGCGTATCCCGCTGCTCTTTCGGGCACCGGAACTAACCCGCTTGCGCGCCCTGACGGACTTCATCCGGGAGGTTGTCGCCCGGCCCGATAGGCCAAGACGATGCACTTTGCCAATTACGGCATTCCGGGTCACGCCGCCTAAGCGGTTCGCGATCTGGCTCGCGCTAAGACCTTCGGTCCAGAGTTTTTTAAGCAATTCGACCCGATCATCGGTCCACGCCATGCCGTTTGGTCTCCTCTCAATAGACAGACAGACAGACTCCAACCCCGTGCTGCGAAAGCAGCTGAGATACTTGAATTTACGCTGTACTGGAGGAACACTGCCGACCCAGGAAGGAACATGACATGTCGGGGCCGACGGATGGGAAGTTACAATATCGGACAAAAGATGAGCAAGGGCTTGGAGGCGTCAGATTAACGATTTCATAACCATTATTGCAATCGTGCCACGCTTCGCTGATTCACGGACTTTGGTTGGATTGTCAGGGGCGGCCTGGTTTCCTGCTTAGCAATAATTGACAGAAGCTGAGAGAATCCCTACAAATCTCGTTTCGGAGCCGCCCCCGGAAAGGCGGCTTTTTTCAGTTATTAGGTTGTGGGAAACCAGTGACATGTCTGCTCTGTTGCCCACATATGCCCGTGCCGATTTAATATTCGAAAGCGGCCAAGGGGCATATTTGACGACTGTTTCGGGTGAACGCTATTTGGATTTTGCATCTGGCGTCGCCGTGACGGCGCTTGGCCATGCCCATCCCTATCTTGTTAAAGCGCTTGGGGAGCAGGCGGAAAAGGTTTGGCATACGTCCAATCTGTTCCGAATCGCGGGACAGGAACGTCTCGCTGAGCGGCTTTGCGTGGAAACGTTTGCCGATCGGGTTTTTTTCACCAATTCCGGTGCCGAAGCGCTCGAATGCGCCATTAAGGCCGTACGCAAATATTTCAGTTTTAACGATAAGCCTGAAAGATACCGGCTGATTACCTTCGAGGGGGCTTTTCACGGACGCACGCTTGCGACAATCGCTGCCGGCGGGCAAGAGAAGCATTTGCAAGGCTTTGGACCTGTCGTTGATGGGTTCGATCAAATGCCGCTCGGCGATATCGACGCGGTCGAAGCGGCTATCGGCGAGCATACGGCCGGAATTCTTATAGAACCCATTCAGGGCGAAGGGGGTGTTCGTGGCTGTGACTGGGCGTTCTTAAGGAAATTGCGTGCGCTCGCGGATGACCATGAGCTGTTGCTTGTTTTCGACGAAGTACAAACCGGGATCGGCCGCACAGGAAAGCTGTTTGCGTATCAATGGTCGGGGATCGAGCCGGACATTATGTCGTTGGCCAAGGGCATAGGCAGTGGATTTCCGCTTGGCGCTTGTTTGTTGACCGAGCAGGCTTCCGAAGGAATGACAGCAGGGTCTCATGGCTCGACCTTTGGCGGCAACCCACTTGCCATGGCTGTCGGCAATGCAGTGCTCGACATTGTCCTGGAGCCCGGTTTTCTGGACAATGTGCGAGAAACCAGCCTGCTGCTCCGCCAGCGGCTTGCCCGGATCGTTGACGAAAATCCGGACGTCATCGAGGAGGTCAGGGGTGAGGGTTTGCTTATCGGATTGAAATGCCATGTGCCGCAGCAGCAGGTTGTGAGCGCACTGGTGGACGAACATCTTTTAACGGTTGCCGCTGGCGAGAATGTCGTCCGTTTGCTGCCGCCCTTGATCATCGGCGAGGCCGAGATCGACGAGGCTCTTAAGTGCGTTTCCCGAGCGTGCGCGGCTCTTCGTGCCGCTTCGCCGCTACAGAAATAACCTCCCTTATTGATATTGATGGCCATGAAACCAAGGCATTTCTTAGATATTGATTCATTTTCGGACGATGTGATCCGTTCTCTAATTGAGAAAGCACGCGAGCTGAAACAGGAATGGCTCGCGGGCGGCGGCGCCACGTCGTACTGCGCCGGCCGCGTGTTGATCATGATTTTTGAAAAGCCGTCAACGCGGACACGTATTTCCTTTGATGTTGCCATGCGTCAGATTGGCGGCGGGACGATATCGGTCAATAGCGGCGATATGCAGCTAGGCCGCGGCGAGACGATTGCCGACACGGCAAAGGTGCTCTCGCGTTATGGCAACGCCATTATGTTGCGGACGAACACGCACGCCAGTCTTTTGGAACTCGCCGAACATTCCACGATTCCGGTTATTAACGGACTGACGGATAAATCCCATCCTTGTCAAATTATGGCGGACATTCTCACATTCGAAGAGCAGAAAGGGCCGATAGCGGGGCGCACCGTCGCTTGGATTGGCGATGGCAATAATGTCGCCAATTCTTGGATTCATGCGGCCGTTCGTTTCGGCTTTGCGTTGCGGATTGCCTGTCCGGAGGAATTCCGTCCTAATCCAGCTCTGTTTGACTGGGTGCAAGCCGAAGGCGGAAATGTTAAGCTGACAACCGATCCCAAAGAGGCCGTGAGCGAAGCTGATGCCGTTGTCACCGACGTTTGGGTTTCGATGGGGCAGAAAGATGCCGAAAAGCGGTTTACGCTGCTCGCTCCTTATCAAGTGACCGCGGGCCTTATGGCACAAGCCGCAGCGGGTGCAATTTTTATGCATTGCCTTCCTGCCGAGCGTGGCCGAGAGGTTACCGCGGAGGTTATCGACGGTCCTCAGTCGGTTGTTTTCGATGAAGCTGAAAACCGGCTCCATGCGCAGAAAGCGATATTGGCGTGGTGCCTTGAGACTCAATAAATGGGCGATCCCGAAACAAGTGAAATGCCGGCTGAATTTGAGACAGCCGGCGATGATGTCGTTGTCCGCTTTCAGACCGAGAGAGCGGGCACCAGCGGGCGTCTGATCCGGCTTGGCCAAGCCGTTGATACGATTTTGACCCGCCACAACTATCCCGAACCTGTTTCCATGTTGCTCGGCGAGGCGGTCGCGCTCACGGCGATGCTGGGTGCTGCTCTTAAGTTCGATGGAAAATTAATCTTGCAGACCAAAAGCGACGGACCTGTCGATTTCCTGGTCGTCCATTTTGACGCGCCGGGCAAGGTTCGGGGATACGCCCGCTACGATGGCGACCGGCTTTCCGCCGAAGCCAGCAAGGATGGGGAAGGCAGCGGTGCGCTTATGGGATATGGCCATTTGGCCATGACCATAGATCCCGGACCGGAAATGGATCGCTACCAAGGCGTTGTGCCTTTGGAAGGAGGCAAATTATCGGAGGCCGCCGACACGTATTTCCGGCAATCGGAGCAGCTTCCAACGTTTCTCAGGCTCGCTGTCGCTAAACATTATATCGCCGACGCAGGTGAAGACGACCGCCGTTGGACGTGGCGCGCCGGCGGCTTGATGATTCAAAATTTGAGCCGTGAGGGCGGGCGTCCCTATGAGGCGGCTGGCGATCACCGCGAACATGATATTTGGCCCTTTGTCGAGGAAGATGAGGATTGGAACAGGATCTGCCAGCTCGCGGCCACGGTTGAGGATCATGAATTGCTCGATCCAATGCTCTCTGCCGAGCGGCTATTATACCGTCTCTTTCACGAGGAGCAGGTGAGAGCATTCCAGCCGGATAAAATAAAGGCGGACTGCGGCTGTTCGAGGGAACGGGTTCATAAGCTTCTTCGGCGGTTCCCTGCCGGCGACATGGTGTCAATGCTTGAGGACGGCATGATTCGTGTCACGTGCGAGTTTTGCAACACGCCTTTTCATTTTTCGCCGTCTGAAATCGAATGAAGACGCTACGGCACCGCGGCAAAGGCGGGATCGATCACCCGGCTTCCGCGTGCGCGGCCAGACGCCGCAAAAACCGCATGCAGGCGTCAAGCTCTGAAATGGCGACGAACTCATCGGGTTTATGCGCTTGTTCAATATTACCTGGTCCGCAAATCACCGCTGGGCAATTGCCGTGCTCGAAAAGCCCGGCTTCCGTGCCATAGGATACTGTGAAGGTTTCGTTCTTCTCCGCCAATTTGAGAATTAGCGAGACCGCCGTTGATCCCTCGGGCGCGTGAAATGCCGGGACATGGTTGACCCGGCGGATATCGATGCCCGTTTGATCGGACACCTCATGCATTTTCGGGATTAATTTCTCAGCCGCGAAAGACTGAATTCTGTTGCCGATTTCATCCTCATCCATGCCCGGAATTCCCCGGAACTCCCATACAAAGCGGCATTTTTTGGGAACGATGTTAAGAGCCGTTCCGCCTTCGATCGTGCCGACATGGACGGTCGTATAGGGAGGGTTGAACCGGTGTCCGCCGCCACGGGCGCGCATGTCTTCGCCGATCCGGTCAAGCTCGGAAATGAGTTCCGCCGCGATTTGAATGGCGTTCACCCCGATATGCGTGGCGCTGGAATGGGCCTCATGGCCGGTGACCTCGGTAACAAAGGCATTGATGCTTTTGTGGGCGTCGACGACGTTCATTTCAGTCGGCTCGCCGACGACGATGATTGAGGGCTGAGGAAAATGGGAACCCAGTTCCGAAATCATCGGCCGGACGCCAATGCAGCCGATCTCTTCATCATAGGAAAACAGCAGGTGAATGGGAATTTTCAGGTCGCGTCCCATAAAGTCCGGGATGGCCGCAAGAACGCAGGCGATGAAGCCTTTCATGTCGCAGGTGCCACGGCCATAAAGTAGGCCGTCTTTTTCGCTAAGTTTGAAGGGATCGGTTGACCAGGATTGGCCGTCGACGGGCACGACATCGGTATGGCCCGATAGGCCAATGCCACCGGTCGTCTCTGGCCCGATCGTGGCAAAGAGGCTGGCCTTATTACCTTGTTCATTTGGAACGAGTTCGGATGAGACACCAAAACCGCCGAGGTAGGATTGAACGAATTCGATGAGAGGCAAGTTGGTATCGCGGCTTGTCGTATCGAAGCCGACAAGTTTCGCAAGCAGTTCTTTTGGCGCGGCGGGTTGCGGCGTCACATGGGCCTCCTAAATAGTGCTTAGAGACAATGACCGGCAGCGAACGGACCGCAATTCTTACCTAAGGTCAATTTTTTATTACCAGGCGACGGAATTGAACCAGCATAAACGTATATAATCGGGATTAACGCCCATAAACCCTCTTCGCCTCATTCTATCGGCGAACTTTGCGGTTTTAGTCCAATTCGAACAGCTTCGTGCGAAAATAACAGACCGTCTGCGGACATGGCGCAATAAAGGACCAGGACGTGAGCCCAAACCAGGATGATAAATCCGGCAGCTTTGCCTCACAAAGCTCGGATAGGGACGTTGGCGCTGCTGGGACGCCGGCCCCGCCGCGATCCGGCAGCGCGCGCTCGTTTTTGCGTCTTGTGGCTAAATTTCTGTTGCCGGTAATCGTCTTAGGCGCCGCCGGGGGAAGCTACGTCTATCTCAAATCGACGAAGCCCGAAGTTAAGCAACGGGCGCAACGGGAAAAAGCCTGGCCTGTGAAATCCATGGTAGCCGCTTTTACCGATCATCAACCTGTTCTCAAACTCTACGGCGTGACGGTTTCCGGACGGCGGGTTGAGATGCGCGCTCTGGTTCAAGGCGAAATTATAGAAGTTGGAACGCAGCTCAGAGAAGGCGGATTCTTCAAGAAAGGCGATCTTCTGGTGAAGATCGATCCATTCCAATTTGATGGCGCAATTGTCGAAGCAAATGCGCAACTTGCGGAGGCCGAAGCCAGGCTGAGTGAGATCGAAGCCTCGATCACGCTTGAGCGGGATGCATTGAAATTTGAAATTGAGCAGCTCGAAATCGCCAAGCGCGATCTGGAGCGCGCCATTCCGCTTGCCGCTAAGGGTACGGTGTCGAAAAAGCTCGCCGATGATCGCCGGTTGATTGTTAGCCAGCGCCGGCAAAGTCTGCAGAACAGGCAAAACAACCTGAAAGTTCAGGCGGCAAAAGCCCGTCAACAGCGCGCCGCGATGCGCCGGTTGAGTTGGAGGGTGGATCAAGCCAAGCGAAATTTGCGCGATACGGTTCTGAAAGCCCCGTTCGCTTCTTATGTGACAAGCGTCAATGCCGAAATCGGCCGCATCGTAAGCGTGAACGACAGGGTTGCAACTCTTCTTGATAAGGGCTGGATCGATGTGAGCTTTACATTGTCCGACAGCCAATATGGCCGGATCTTGAGTTCGGAGAAGACCGTCGCCGGACGTGATGTTGAAATCCTCTGGTATGTCGGCAACCGGCCGTTCATCTATAAAGCAAAAATCGAGCGCGTCAGCGCCGAAATCTCGTCTGAAAGCGGGGGCGTTCAGGTTTACGCGCGTCTCGCGGATAGCGAAGGCGGAGCGCCAATTCGAGCCGGTGCTTTCGTCGAGGTGCGGGTGCCTGATCAGCACTACAAAAACGTCTTACGTATCCCACAAACGGCACTCTACGACGGCGATAAGGTTTACGTCATCATCGATAGCCGTTTGCAACAGCGCAAGATTGAAGTTGTTGGCGCAGCCGGGACGGACATATTAATTCGCGGTCCTATCAAGGCTGGCGAGCGCATTTTGTTGACGCGCCTTTCGACCGTTGGCGAGGGGATCAAAGTCCGCGACGTCACTTCGGGCGAAGGCAACGATGTCAAGACCTCATCTTCCGGCCAGCTGGGAGCTTACAAGCGCACGGCGAAATCGAAGGGTGGGGGCGGGACGGCAGACACAAAGGACAATGCCGGCAAAGCCAAACCGTGGGCGAGGCGTTAGGCGATGGCACGTGAAAATAGTGCGACAGGCTTAATAGGACTTTTCGTTCGCCATCCGACGGCTGCCAATTTGCTGATGGCCGCGGTCGTGCTGGTCGGGCTCTATTCGCTTACGCGGATGAATATTCAGTTCTTCCCGACCCTCGAAGTCCCCGTTATCACAGTCTCGGTTGCCTGGTCTGGCGCCAGCGCCGCCGATGTCGAGGAGAACATTCTCGATTCGCTGGAGCCGGAACTCAGGTTTCTTGACGATGTAAGCGAAGTGACTTCAATTGCGCGCGAGGGTGCAGGCGTCGTCAGCCTGGAGTTCGATGCCAATGCCGATATGCAAAAGGCGCAATCGGATGTCGAGCAGGCCGTCGCCCAAGTGACCACTTTTCCGGAAGGGTCCGAAGAGCCCGTGATTACGCGCGCGGCCCGCTATGAGAGGGTTGCCAATATCTCTCTCTCGGGACCGTTCAGTGAAGGGGTGATAAAAACCTTTGCCAAGCAGCTTCGCGACGGGATGCTTTCGTCTGGATTGGATCGCATAACATTGCATGGCAGCCGCGATGAGGAGATTTGGGTTCGCATACGCGAATATGATCTTCGCCGGTTGGATGTAAGCTTGTCCGACGTTGCGACAAAGATCCGTCAAAATACCCGCGATCTACCCTCTGGCACCCTTGAAGGGGATGTGGAGCTGCAACTTC
>BFAS01000138.1 GCA_008974985.1 bacterium MnTg02 | reverse complement strand
CGGTGCGAGCCATGGGCCGATACGCCAACGCCGCCACCCATCACAATTCCGTCCATGATGGCGATATAGGGCTTGGGGTAGCGGGCGATCAGCGCATTGAGCGCATATTCCCGCCGCCAAAAGCTCTTTCCAAACGCCGTATTTTCAAGCCCGGCATCATGAAACGCACGAACGTCGCCGCCCGCGCAAAAAGCCCTGTCTCCGGTGCCGTCAATGATGACACTTTGAACGGACGGATCGTCACGCCACCGGGGCAGAATATCCGCTATTTCCTTGACCATTGTTGCGGTGAGGGCGTTTAAAGCGTCTGGCCGGTTCAGCGTTATGCGCCCAGTCATGCCCTCTTTGCGGATCAGGATTTCTTCGCTCACGCCCCGCTTTCCTTTATGACGGCGCGGGCAATGATGAGACGCATGATTTCGTTCGTTCCTTCGAGGATTTGATGCACGCGAAGATCGCGGACGATTTTTTCGATGCCGAATTCCTGCAGATAACCATAGCCGCCATGAAGTTGCAGCGCCTCGTTCGCGACTTTGAATCCGACGTCGGTGACAAAGCGTTTGGCCATGGCGCAGAACTTGATGGCATCCGGGGCCTGTTGATCGAGCTTCCATGCCGCATGGCGCAAGAACGTGCGCGCGGCTTGCAGCTCGGTCTCCATATCGGCGATGCGGAACTGGAGGGCTTGAAAGTTGGTGAGCGTTTTGCCGAAGGCCTTGCGCTCGGCCATATAGGCTAAGCTCTTGTCGAGCGTGGCTTGAGCGGCGCCAAGCGAACAAGCGGCGATATTGAGACGCCCGCCATCGAGCCCCTGCATGGCGATTTTGAAGCCGTCACCTTCTTCGCCCAGGCGGTTGGTGATCGGAACGTGGACATTATCGAGCTGCACTGTCGCGGTCGGCTGCGCATTCCAGCCCATCTTTTTTTCATTTGCGCCAAATGAAAGGCCCTCGGCGCCTTTGGACACGAGAAGCGATGTGATGCCGTCGGCGCCGCCCGCGCCGGTCCGGGCCATGACAATATAAAGATCCGAGACCCCGGCACCGGAGATAAAGACTTTGGCGCCATTCACCGTGTAATTTTCATTGTCGCGGGTGGCGCGGGTAGTGAGAGCCGCTGCGTCTGACCCGGCGTCCGGTTCGGTCAGGCAATAGCTGGCGAAACTTTCCATCGTGCAGAGTTTCGGCAACCATAGGGACCGCAACTCGTCAGCGCCGAACTGATCGACCATCCAAGCGCACATATTGTGAATAGACATATAGGCCGCGATGGAGGGGCAGCCATGGGAGAGCGCTTCGAAGATCAGTGTTGCGTCGAGCCGCGATAAGCCGGATCCGCCGGCATCTTCGCGAACATAGATACCGCCCATGCCAAGGGCGGCTGCGGCGCGCATGACGTCAACGGGAAAGGTTTTGCTGTCATCCCATTCAATAGCGTTGGGTGCAATGTTCGCGATCGCAAAGTCGTGCGCCATCTCGAAAATGGCGTTTTGCTCTTCGGTCAGCGCGAAATCCATCTCCTCAGCTCATGGTTGGAATGGAGAATTCAGCACCTTCCTTAATACCTGATGGCCAACGGGACGTGATGGTTTTCGTCTTTGTGTAAAAGCGGATCGAATCCGGGCCGTGCTGATTGAGATCGCCAAAACCCGACCGCTTCCAGCCGCCAAATGTGTGGTAGGCCAGGGGAACGGGGATCGGGACGTTGACGCCGACCATGCCAATTTGCACGCGAGAACAGAAGTCCCGCGCCGTATCGCCATCGCGGGTGTAGACGGCGACGCCGTTTCCGAACTCATTCTCCGACGGCAGCTGCAGCGCCTCTTCATAATCTCCGGCGCGGACGACGGAAAGAACCGGTCCGAAAATTTCGTCCTTATAAATTTTCATGTCCTTCGTCACATTGTCGAACAGGCAGCCGCCCATGTAAAAACCGTCCTCATAGCCCTGCATGACAAAATCACGGCCATCGACCCGGAGGTCGGCGCCTTCATCTATACCGATTTGGACGTAGTTTTTGACGCGCTCAAGCGCCGCTTTCGTGACAAGCGGTCCAAAATCGGCGTCCGGATCCGTGGAGGGGCCGATCTTGAGACTTTCAACACGGGGAATAAGCTTCTCAAAGAGCGTGTCGGCGGTGCTCTTGCCGACGGGAACCGCAACGGAAATCGCCATGCAGCGTTCCCCGGCAGACCCGTAACCGGAGCCAATCAGCGCATCCACTGCTTGGTCCATGTCGGCATCCGGCATAATGATCATATGGTTTTTGGCGCCGGCGAAACATTGTACGCGTTTGCCCGAGGCGCAGCCCTTGGTGTAAATATATTCCGCGACGGGCGTCGAGCCGACAAAGCCGATGGCCTGGATATCAGGGTCGTCGAGAAGCGCATCGACCGCTTCCTTATCGCCGTTCACGACATTCAGGATACCTGCTGGCAGGCCGGCCTCGAAGAACAGTTCGGCCAGACGCAGCGGTACGCTTGGATCGCGTTCCGAGGGTTTTAGGATAAAGGCGTTTCCGCAGGCGATCGCTGGCGCGAATTTCCACATCGGAATCATGGCGGGAAAATTAAAGGGCGTGATGCCGGCAACGACGCCCAGAGGCTGGCGCATTGAGTACATGTCGATGCCGGGACCCGCGCCCTCGGTGAATTCTCCCTTGAGAAGGTGAGGAATACCGCAAGCGAACTCGACGACCTCGACGCCGCGCTGAATATCGCCCAAGGCGTCGGGAATGGTTTTGCCGTGCTCGCGGGCAAGGATGTCGGCAAGACTGTCCTTCTCGCGTTCGATGAGCTGTAGAAATTTGAACATAACGCGGGCGCGAACCTGCGGATTGAGCGCGGCCCAGGCCGGTTGTGCCGCTTTTGCGTCCGCCACCGTTTGTCTCACCTCGTCCCGTGACGCAAATGGGACTTTGGCCGCAACTTCGCCGGTCATCGGCCAATAGACATCGCCTGAGCGTCCGGATTGTCCGTTGACGCGCTTGCCGCCAATAAAATGATAGAGTTCCTCGGCCATTTCACCTCCCTCAGGGTTCGCTTGCCTCTCTTTTCGCCTATCCTATGATTGTCGTTCTCGCAAATCCACTCAGCATTTTTAATCTTGGCTCTGCGGGAATCGTAATGATAGCCTGTCGGATAATATTAAAAGACCGTATAGGGAGTGATACGCACGGCAATCAATGCCGACGTTTCTTTGTTTGGAACACCTCAAAGTGCCGGCTGTGCCGTTTGATTGCAGAGTTGGTGGTTGCAACTGTGTTTTGAAATACGTGTTCGGTAGCGATGAGCGCTGAGAGACAATATTGCTGTCCCTAGACTTGAAATAGCCGTCCTTCGGCGAAAATTTATTGAGCGAAACCGCTGACGACCGAAACAAAGCGGGAGGGAGCGAGGTTCATTGAGCAGCACGAGCACATCGGTTGACAGCAAACTCGATACCATACCGAAACTCCTTCTCCGTAATGCCAAGATTTATGGCGCCCGGCCGGCTTTTCGAGAAAAGGCCCTAGGCATCTGGCAGACATGGAGCTGGGCGCAGGTTTTGGATGAGGTTCGGCCTTTCGCTCTCGGCCTCAAGATGCTTGGTCTGAAGCGTGGCGATACAATCGCCATTATTGGTGACAACCGCCCGCGGCTTTATTGGACTTTCCTCGCAGCGCAAAGTCTTGGCGCCTTGCCGGTGCCCGCTTATCAAGATTCGGTCGCCGAGGAATTGGTATTTGTCCTTAAGCATGCAGGGATCAAATTCGTCGTCGCCGAAAATCAAGAGCAGGTCGACAAGGTGCTTCAAATTGCCGATCAAGTGCCATCCATCGAACAGATTATTTATGATGAGTCTCGGGGGCTGGCGAATTACGGCGTTCATGGTCACATCCGCAGCTTCGAGGACATTCAGGCAATCGGGATGGATTTACTCAGTGACACCCACGACGCGGGGCAGGACTGGCTCGACCAAATTCAACAAGGGCAGGGCTCCGAGCCAAGCGTTCTACTCTACACTTCCGGCACAACGGGACAATCGAAAGGCGTCATATTAACCGCCGGGCGCTGCATTGCCGCCGCCGAGGATACGGTCGCTTTCGATCGGTTAAACCAATATGATGAAGCGCTGGCCTATCTGCCGCTCGCATGGGTCGGTGATCATTACCTCAATTTCGTTCAAGGCATGGTCGCGGGATTTTGCTTGTCCTGTCCCGAAAGCCCGGAAACGGTTCAGGAAAATTTGCGCGAGATCGGTCCGACATTTTATTTCGCGCCGCCCCGGGTGTTTGAGGGCATGCTTACTCAGGTGACAATCCGTATGGAAGATGCGGGCTGGTTCAAGCGCTGGCTTTTCCGCCATTTCATGAACGTCGCTAAGCGCTATGGTGAGGCTATTCTCGACAGGCGCTGGATCAATCCAATAGGGCGTATGCGCTACGCACTCGGAAATGTTCTGCTGTACGGCCCTTTAAAGAACCGGCTCGGCTTTTCCCGGATCCGGGTTGCTTATACGGCCGGCGCGGCCATTGGGCCCGATCTCTTCTCGCTTTACCGCTCCCTC
>BFAS01000137.1 GCA_008974985.1 bacterium MnTg02 | reverse complement strand
GGGAACGCTCGCTTTAGGAGCCTGCCGCTGTGTTAGGCTGGCGGTCTCTTGACGCTCCGCTTTGAGTGTAATTTGTTTTTCGTCGGCCGCTAACGGCTTTTCGACCAGCAGCGCCCATTCGCCGAACTCATCCGCCTTAACCTTTCCGACGGCTTTGTCATTGGCAAGAACGGTTACGATTGCGTACGGTTCAGCGCGGCCCGCGAATACGGATGCGCCTTTTGGATCAATACGCGCGACGTCCAAAACCGGAGCCATTTTGGCGGTCGCGTCCTTTTTATCGGGGACGCCAGATTTCCGCTGACTATTCTTTGCCGCCGAAGGCGGGCCGGCTTGTTCTGATTTCGATGTATTGGAGACGTGCGGCTCTGAACCTGGCCGCAGACCGACGAGATAAACGCCGCCAGCGATCAGGACGACCGGCAGGAGAATTGCAAAAATAAAAAGACTTTTGCGCATCGATTTTATGCGCCGTTCCGCATAACAATAATGACTGATGTTTAGATAACGCCCAAATTATAGCAAGAAAGCGTCGATAGAAAAAATACATAAAAGGAAACGGTTAAGTCGCCATGGCCCGGCGGCATGAGCTGGTCAATCGAATGAATTCACTGAATCGTTTTTTTCCGTGTTAAGGCAATTGCTTACAGATGTTTGTTCATTTTTTACTTGCGAAACAATTCAAGGTTCCCGCTGAATATGTGCGTTGAATGATCGCAAGGATTTACCCTGCCTGGACTCTGGAAAACAGTTTTTGGCAGGTTTTCCGTCTGAATGGCGGCCTATTCATTCTGTCGATCGGCATAGATCCGATAGAGGTTTAAACTCAAACCGCCAATCGGTGTCCCGGACACGAACCGAACAACATATCGACCTGCTAAGGCTTCACATCTAGAGCATTTTCGGGAAAAGCATACCCTCCAACTTGAGCGGTGGGTGTATACGGTTTTCCGCCCGGAAAATGCGAAAGAACAAAGAACTAGCGCCGTATGGGCCGTGACGTCGTCGAGGTTTTACGCTCGGTGGCAAGTGAACCGATTTGCGTTTCCAATGACGCTATACGCTGCTCAAGGCGCTCATTCTCTTCTCGCGCCTTCTGCGCCATGAGTTTAACGGCTTCAAATTCCTCCCGCTGCACGACATCAAGCTCACCGAGAATCCGTTCAGCCTGACTGCGCATCATGCTTTCGAATTCGCCGCGAACCCCTTGTGCAGCGCCCGCCGCGTCCGTCATCAGTTTCGCAAGCTCGTCAAACAGGCGGCTCGTCGTTTGTGTCATAGGGTGGGACCTTTTGTAACGCAAAACACGACCAGCCGGCGCGCCCGCCGGTTTCATCGATACTATTACTATGTGGGGAGTACGCCGCGCATTCAAGTCGTTGCGACAATAGCGTGCTCACAGTTGACACACCGAGCGGGTCAAGCGAAGGTCCGGCGCGCAGATTATATGTTCGTTCGCCCGGACCATTTACAATAGCAGGCAAGCTGCCCCATGAGTTTGTTCCTCCTCCCCTATCCCGTGATCGACCCAATTGCTCTTGAAGTCGGACCGGTATCGATACGCTGGTATGGGCTAGCTTATATGACCGGTTTGCTTCTCGGATGGCTTTACATTCGCAAGCTCCTGGCGAGCGCGAAGCTGTGGAGCACAAAACCGCCGATGGAGCCACAGCAGAGCGACGATTTGATCCTCTGGGCAACCATCGGTGTCGTCGCCGGCGGACGGCTTGGCTACGTGCTTTTTTACGAACCGGCCTTCTTCTTCGCCAATCCGCTCAAAATCTTCGCGGTCTGGGAGGGCGGCATGGCCTTTCACGGCGGCCTCATCGCAACCGGCTTGGCGATCTATCTGTTCTCCAGACGCAATGATGTTCCTGCCCTTCCCGTTATCGACCTGGTCGCAGCCGCGACGCCTATCGGATTGTTCTTTGGGCGGATCGCGAATTTCATCAATGCCGAACTTGTCGGACGGTTGAGCGATATGCCCTGGGCGATGGTGTTTCCCGGAGCCGGGCTTCTGCCCCGCCATCCGAGTCAACTTTACGAAGCGTGTCTCGAAGGTATCGTCCTCTTTGCCGTTCTCCGATATTTCACGCACGCCCGCAAAGCTCTCGCGCATCCTGGTTTGGTGACCGGGGTGTTTCTGGCTGGATATGGTGTCGCACGTACTCTTGGAGAGATCTTCCGCGACTATGACCCGGCGCATGTATTCACAATTGGACCGTTTACGGCGGGCATTGTCTATTCGATACCTATGGTGCTCATCGGATGGTATCTCATTCGCCGGGCCGTGCGGGCAACCTCTGTGACCGCTTAAACTACCAAGCCCGCGCCACACCAAAACACTTTCAGCGAGCGGTGATGTGCCGGAAAAACCGCAACCTTTGAAACACCGATTGAAACAAAGGATCGAGGCTGGCGGGCCGATCACGGTCGAAGCCTTCATGGAGGCCGCCCTTACCGACCCGGATGACGGCTATTACACACAACGCTTGCCCATCGGCGCCGCTGGAGATTTCATTACCGCCCCGGAAATCTGCCAAATTTTCGGCGAACTGATCGGCCTATGGATCGCCGAAGTTTGGCAAACCATGGGCGCGCCAGATAAATTCCGCTTAATCGAGCTCGGCCCAGGACGCGGAACGCTGATGAACGATGCGCTGCGCGCCCTTGCCGTGGCGCCGGACGCGCTCAAGGCCGCCGAGCTTCATCTCGTCGAATTGAGCGCACCCCTTCGGGCCGTGCAGCGCGCCACGCTCGCCAAGGCCCCAATAGCGCCCATCTGGCAGAACCGCTTCGAGGACGTCCCCACGGGCCCGGCCATTATCATCGCCAACGAATTCGTAGATGCACTTCCCATTCGGCAATTCGTTCGGCTCGAAAGCGGATGGCATGAGCGATGCGTTGGCCTCGCGAAGGAAGATGCGCTTATATTCACTCATTGCGAAACGCCGTTGGACGATCCAGAGAAACTCATTCCCACCAAACTTCGATCCGCCGCGATCGGATCAATCATCGAACTGCGCCCGGCGGCCCGGCATCTGATCGCCGAGATCGCGGCGCGCGCGCGAATGGCGGCCACGGCTGTTCTCATCATCGATTATGGTCATGTGCGGAGCGCACCGGGAGATACGCTGCAGGGCGTGCGCAAACACCGATATGCCGACCCGCTTGAGCATCCCGGTGAAACCGATCTGACGGCCCATGTCGACTTTGCAGCGCTCTCTGATAGAGCCAGTACAGAGGGACTTGCCGTCTACGGTCCGCTGCCCCAGGGCCAATTTTTGCTCTCCTTGGGGCTCGCTGAGCGCGCCGAACGGTTGGCGGCCGGAGCCACACCACAGCAAGCGGCTTTGCTCTCTTCTTCGGCGCGGCGGCTCGTTGATCCGGCTCAAATGGGAGAGCTTTTTAAAGTTTTAGCGATCGCCACCGGAAACAATCCGCCGCCACCCTTCACCTAGACTCATTTGACGATAAAGCCGGAATCGCCAATGCTGGGCGAAACTCTTAAAAACTGTCCCGCACCGCCGACGAAAGCGACACTATGTTTCAGTCCGATTTGCTAACGCGCATCGACGGGATCAATCATGGCTTCTTCACGAGAGAAGGCGGTGTCTCCAGCGGTTTGTATGCCTCGTTGAATTGCGGCTTCGGTTCCCATGACCGCCGGGCAGATGTTGCGGAAAACAGGAATCGCATCGCCAAACGTCTCGGAGTCGGTGAGAACCATCTCATCACGACACGCCAATTTCATAGCGCCGAGGTCGTCACAGCACGCAAGCCTTGGGGAATCGATCGCTCACCCAGGGCCGATGCCATCGTCACTTCGGAAAAAAATCTTGCCATTGCCGTGTTGGCCGCTGACTGCACACCCGTCCTATTTGCCGATCCGGGTGCCTCCGTCATTGCAGCAGCTCACGCGGGATGGCGGGGCGCTCTTGCCGGCGTGTTGAGAGAAACCATCACAAGAATGGAAGAACTGGGCGCCCGCCGAAGCCGAATAATTGCGGCTATCGGACCGACACTCTCGCAGGCCGCCTATGAAGTCGGCTTCGATTTCCGTGATAACTTCCTGGATGAGAGCCCTGAAAATGCCTGTTTTTTTGGCCAAGGTTCAACGGATAAACCCTATTTCGATCTTCCAGGTTACATCGCAACGCAGTTGCGCGAAGCTGGTGTGGAAGCGATCGAAGACATTGGCCAATGCACCTATGAAAACGAATCACTTTTCTTCAGTTATCGTCGCTCTGTCCATAGGTGTGAGGCTGATTATGGACGCCAAATGTCAGTGGTCTCGCTAAAATGATGGCTTATCTACACTTATTCAACAAATATTCGGCCAAAAACAGGGTTATCAACCAGCATGCGGCTGGACGCAGCGAATTTGGCAAGTTAGTAGTTGAAGGTGCGGGGTACCGGCATAGAACATGCGCAAAGAAAGATGTGCCGGAAAAGTGCGGGGTAATAATTAGACAGAGGGGGTCGTCACTCGTGACGCACGTCGACGCTGCGATCACGCAGCGCTACGTGAAGCGCGTAGCGCTCATCATCGCAATTGGACTCGCAACTAGCTCCTTAAGCGGTTGTGGATCCGGATCATCATTTAACCTGCCAAGCTTTGGAAATTTAGCTTCCGAGCAAACAGTAGCTGCAACGCCAAAACTGGAATCGACACCGATCGCGTTCGCGCCGGTGATCGGTGCACCGCCCAACGTGTCGCAACAGCTTTCCACTGCATTGGTAAGCGCGGCCAAACAACGGCAGCTCTCCATCGTCAACGCCAAGACTGCCAAGCCGGATTACACTGTACGGGGCTATCTTGTCGCGTCGCCAGATAAAAAGGGAACGAAGCTCTCCTATATTTGGGATGTAACGGATAAGACGGGCAAGCGCGCCCACCGTATCAAAGGGGAGGAACTGGTTGCCGGCAAACCGGGCAAATCTCCTTGGGAAGCCATCGATAAGGAAGCCATCGATCGGATAGCGGCGAAAACCACGTCGCAGATCGCTCTTTGGCTGCCGAAACGGGGCATAAGCAGTGCAGCTGCGCCGGCAAAGACAGCATCGACTAAAACGGCCAAACCGATAGCAGATGCGTCGAAGACGGCAGGACAGAAAACAGCGACAAAGCAGCGGTCAGCTGGCATTTCTCCGAAATTTACAGGAAGCACGAGTAAACCTTCGGCGAAGCCAGCAGGGGATGTAATCCTCGCCATCGTTCCGCCTGTATCAGGGGCGCCAGGAGATGGAAAAACTGCGCTTGCCAATGCTTTGAAGCAACAATTGCATGCGAAAGGCATCAAAGTCGCTTCGCGGCCGACCTCTGGCGCCTACCAAGTATCGGGCTCGGTATCTCTCAGCGCGCCGGAAGGCAACAAACAAAACATTAGCATCGAATGGAAGGTCCTTGACCCGTCCGGGCGCAAACTCGGCACTGTTTCGCAGCGCAATAGCATTGCGAAAGGCTCCCTTGATGGCAAGTGGGGAGAAACAGCCAATAAGGCTGCCGAGGCTGCCGCAGGCGGGATTCTCAAGCTTTTGCCCAAGCCCAAATAATAACCCTGATTAAAAGGCCAACAAGTTCGCTTTTCTTCTCCTCTTAAAATTTGGCCTACACTAAAGGCCCGGGCCGGTTTACAGGCTCGGGCCTCTTTGCTAAAAGGCTCACCTTCTTCTGGCATTCAGTATCCCTGCCAGATAGCCAAGCTTTCACTATCGCCGTCGGGAGAGCGATCCCATGAAACTGGTTGCGGGAAATAGTAACCGGCCCCTGGCCGAAGAGATTGCCGGCTATCTCGGCATCCCCCTGACAAAGTGCGTTGTCCGGCGTTTTGCCGACATGGAAATCTTTGTTGAAATTGAAGAAAATGTGCGGGGCGAGGATGTCTTCATTGTCCAGTCCACGTCATTTCCGGCAAATGACCACCTTATGGAGCTGCTCATCATTATCGATGCGCTCCGGCGGGCGTCGGCACGGCGCATCACCGCCGTCATGCCCTATTACGGCTATGCACGCCAAGACAGGAAACCAGGACCGCGCACGCCAATATCAGCCAAACTGGTCGCCAATCTCATTACCCGCGCCGGCGCGGACCGCGTTTTAACGCTCGATTTGCACGCCGGACAGATACAGGGGTTTTTCGATATCCCTACGGATAATCTTTATGCGGCACCGGTGATGGTCGCTGATGTCAAAGAGCGTTTCGCGCTCGATAATCTGACGGTCATCTCACCGGATGTTGGTGGCGTTGTCCGCGCCCGGGGCTTTGCCAAGCGCATCGGCGCGCCACTCGCTATTGTCGATAAGCGGCGCGAGCGGCCTGGGGAATCGGAAGTCATGAACGTGATCGGCGACGTCGACGGGCGCTGTTGCATTCTCGTTGACGATATTGTCGATTCCCGTGGCACGTTGTGCAATGCGTCCGATTCGCTGCTCGAACAGGGCGCCACGGAGGTCAACGCCCATATTACGCACGGCGTTCTTTCCGG
>BFAS01000136.1 GCA_008974985.1 bacterium MnTg02 | reverse complement strand
CAACGCAATCATCAACGACAGTTTCGATTAAGTCTGACGAGGACACGGCAACACCCTTTATGGCGGCCGCAACCGAAACTGGAAGCAAAACAACAGAGACCATTACAAGCGAGACCGAAGAGCATCCGCTGCTGGTTGCCCTGAACAAATCCGCGATGGCAAATTCGGCGGCGCCTGCCGACAGTGGCAGTGGCACAGCTGAACCAGCATTGAAATTTTCCGTTGATAACATCTCCGGCCACGCCGGAACGCCACTCGCGATCAATGTCACCTTACCCGCCGAGAAAATTGGTAAGGAGGCTTATATTGTGTTTCGCGGACTGCCTGAAAATTTGTCCCTATCGAAGGGTGAAAAAAGGGATGAATTGTCGTGGCGGGTTCCGATGTCCCAGCTCGAAGACCTAGCGCTCAATACGCCGCAAAGCTATTCGGGCTCGTTCATTCTCGAAGTGATTTTAATCCGGGGTGAAGATTCAGCGCCGGAAACCCGCATTTCCGCAGTGGACATAACTTCCGCAGTGGCGAAGAGTGACGAAACGCCAGCGAAACCGGCTGAAGAAGAAGCCTCTTCAACCCGCATAGCCAGTCTCGAATCCGAAAACGACGCTGCAGCGAAAACGCCTGAAGAATCAGCGAAAGTCATTTCCGAGCGCACCGAGCATAAAGTGAGGACACTCTCGGAATCTCAGGAAGTATCTATGCTGTCGCGCGCCGGAAGCCTATTGGATAATGGAGATATCTCAGGCGCCCGCCTGTTATTCGAATATCTCGGGCAACAAGGCAGTGCCTTAGGCGCCGTGGCCTTTGCCAAAACCTATGACCCCAACCTGTTCGAAAAAGGATATGTCAAAGGTCCGCTACCGAGCACGGACGAGGCGTTGAAATGGTATGGCCGCGCGGTGGAACTTGGCAATAAGGAAGCCCTCACACGGCTGAATTATTTGAGGGCACAACAGAAAGTGAACTAGGCCGTCATCCCAGTTTGTGATTTCGGTCTAAGGTAAATAGCAGTTTGAAACGGCACGGAATATGTATTCCGTGCCGTTTATTTTACGGCGTTCCACACTGGAATATTATTGTTGCAACGACGGCGTCAATTCATCTCCGGACGATTGCGCTAAGCGGATATAGCTCGGCATGCGCGGATCGCAAAATTGATAGACGCCCGAGGCGAGCCGATTAAAGATACCAACACTGCCGTCCTGCGAGGCGAGGCGCCTCAGATAGGGTCCAAGCTGATGGGCCGATAGTTGCTGATTCCATAGCGAATTATAGGCCTCCACCAATTCGGCGGTGGTAAGATTGTCGCTGCTTGTCAGCGCGGCGGCATAAAGAATTTTTCGGTATTGATTCTTACCGTCATCACGCACGGCGTTCATGTAAGCGTCCCTGAGCACGCCTTCCGCATCACCGACAGCCCTATGACGAGATCGCTCCACATGCTCAATATCAATAATGTGGCGATCCTCTGTAACAGCATCCTCTGCGGCTTTAAGCGCGATGAGGTGTGTGAAATAAGGAAATCCGTTGCTCAGCTTGGCAATGTAGTCCAAAGCCTTCGGTGTCAGCTGAAGACCGTGCCGTTCGGCGCCATTCGCGACGATCTGCTTGATATGGGTGACCTCCAGCCGCTTAAGCGGGATTTCCCGGAGACAACGTTGTACGGTTTTGTGTCCCGCCGTGAGATGTGCTGCCGTCTTGGCAATACCTACAATGAGAAACTTGAACTGCGACGCCGTGTCATCGCTGACAAACCGCACCAACCGCGCCAGCTTTTTGCGCACTTCGTCAGAGGCGATTAGATCCACTTCGTCGAGAATATAGAGGACTTTCTCCCGTGCAATCTGTTTGGCCACGCATGCCGGCGAAGCGGCGCGATCGAACAGATTGGCAGCAGCTCGATTCGATTCTGCGGGCCGATTGCCGCTCTTGGTCCACGTTTCCTCGGGACTGCCAAGGGGCGTTGGCACGACGGCGCCCAGATCCCAGCTCTGGTTCTGTATCCGCGCCCCGCCAGAAATAATATCGATACCGGCTTCGTTCAGCGCGTCGTCGACAATCGACCGGAACGTCGTCTCATTGTCGCACCGCTTGCGGATAATCCGGAAATCCTGGAATTCGCTTTCGAACACCTGCCCAACGATGTTTGAGATCGAACTCTTACCGACCCCACGATCTCCGAATACGAGGACGTGAAGACCGGGCGTGGTGAGGTATTCGATGATCTCCTGGACTTCGCGCTCGCGTCCGAGAAGAAGCTCATAGGCCCGAACCGGTTGATGCGGCGTGAAGGTTTCGAGCACGCCGGACTCTATGATCTTTTTCCGGCGTTCAATGCCCAAGCGCGCTGAGAGCTCGTTTGCGGCCTGGGTTTTCGGATCATTTTTCGCATTCGAACGGAACAACATGAATGTCGGCTCGCCCTGTGGATAATTATAAGAAAAACCGCTAACCACCTAATATGACAACTAAATCTCTATGAATTATGACAACTAAGTCAAATCTGAGGCAAGCGTTTTTCGCAAGCTAAAGGCAAAAAATAAATATTGTTTTGGACCGAATAAGAATTGCAGATCTGGACGACATTCTGCGGCAAAAAAGCCAGTGCCGCCTTCGCCAACATCCCGGCATGCATCCTTGCCAAGTTAAGATGAAGCCGTTGGCGCGCTTTGGGCGTCAAGACGTCGAGCCCGGCGCTCGTTTGGTCAACATAAAAACGGCCGGAACGCCACTACGCTCCGGCCGTCATTCAAATGGCCAATTGGCCAATTGTGAGCTCTATGAAGAGGATTTATGTGCGCCTTCGCCTGCCCATGATCCGGCGGGCCTTACGGCAATAACGCGCACTGATAGGGTTCATGCGCCGGGCATAATGTCCGGCATTGTAGCGAAGCACAGTTCCGCAGACATTGCCGCCAGCGCGACGATAGGCGCCGCCGAGATATTTCATACCCCAACGGAGATTGGTGTCGGGATTGTAGAGACCGCGCGTCGATCCGCGGTAACCAATGGCTCGTGCGGTCGACGGCTTGATCTGCATCAGCCCAACCTCACCGGCACCGCCTCTCACATGGGCGCGATATCCGCTTTCTATTCGCACCACCGCATGGGCAAGCGCGATCGGAACGCCATTGGCACTCGCATGCTTGGCGATCAACGCCGAATACCGAGACGAACTTGCTTTCGCCCGCTTGGCGGCCGGCGCTCTATAGCCTTGCTTCGATAAAGATGCGACTCTGACGCGGCGTGAGGACGTGGCCGTCTTCTTGGACGCGCGACGGCTCACGGTCCGGTTGCTGGACCGCGTCTTGTTGAGCCTAGGGCGCGCGCCTTGTTCAGCCCTGCGTGCAGGCCGGTAGAGCGCCTGAACATTGCCAACGCTTGCGACGCGCCGGTACGAACGCTTCTTTGCGACGCTATCCGTTTTCACCTGCAAGACCGGCTTCATGGCGATCTGCTTTGCGAAATCAGGAAAGTTTTCCTCAATGATGAAATCGGCACGGGCCGCTTCCTGGCCCGTCACGGCGCCAAGAATGATGGCCATCACGCATAAAAGCGCGCGCAGACTAGTGTGCAACATACGCTGCCTCCAACTGTTACTTGTTTGGGATTTAAGGCGTCGGCCTTTTTAGGGAGATGGAGCCCGCGAGAAGCTGGCGGTCTCCTGAGAATTGACTTTTAACTCTGTGTACTGACAAACATCCGTCTGCACGGGCGAAGGACCCGGCAGGACGGGCAACAGCTATCGCCCAATGATGTCAGCGTTGTGGATGTTTTGACGCAGAAATGTGTCCAGCTGTGCCATATCGGCACAGCTGTATGTATTGCCCTCACAACGTAAAAACAAAACTGAAACTCACTCAAATAATGAGGGATGCAATAAACGTATCAATATTTGTGCCGTTACCAATCAGATGCCGCTCTCAATCTTAGCTTTATCTCCACAAATACGCGACAACACTTCAAGGGTTGATTTATCTGCAATGCCATCGACTTGCGCCGGGCGAAAATGGCGCTG
>BFAS01000135.1 GCA_008974985.1 bacterium MnTg02 | reverse complement strand
TAATGACTATGACGTGCAGCCGATTGTTTCGCGGGGGTACGAGCTCAATGTCGTTAGCGGCAAGGAGAGATGAAATGTTTCAGAATGGACTTAAAACCGCTGTGGCGCTGCTGTCGATCACAGCTGTTAGCCTCGCCTCCAACTCCGGCGAGGCATCGGCGCAAAGGAAATTTACCGCGCCGATAAAAAATATTGCGAAATTTTTGCCCAAGACCTGGGTTAAGACCGGAATTTTCGGCGAGGCGGACCAAAAGGCCTTCACCAAAATCACCATCGACCAGCCCTATGTGATGAAGTTCAAGTGGGGCACTGATTCGAAGTTGGCGGAACAAGGTTCTTGGCGGCTGTACCGCAAGTTTCCGGTTAAGCTCGGAAACAAGTGGACGTCGAAGAAGCAGAGCCTGGCGATGGGCCATGCCGGCTTTGGCAAGGGCGGCCAGTTCAGCATCGATCTGAAAAAATACCTGCCCTCTAAGCCGCCAAAGAAGGGCTCCGCCCGCTATTATGTCGAAGTCGTGCCGCGAACGAAGATGAAAATCGACAAAACGTCGGCGAATTCACCGGGCCAAGCCGGCGCCAAGATTCCGGCCAAGCAACTTGGTTTTTGGTCGCCTCCGGTGGTGATCACTTACGCCAAGAGCACAACGCCCGGAACGGTCTTCAATTTCCCAGAGGTCTACCGTAAGGCGACCGTTTGTCTCGACAGATTCGTTCTTGTCGATGACCAGGCTGGCCCCGGCGAAGAAGAATATCATATTTCCGCATTCGTCCAGGAGCTGTTCAGGACACCCGAAACCGGCAGCAAATTCAACAGACCCGGCCGGCAGCAGAATTTTGGGACCACTTATAAGGTCATGAACCCGCCAAAGTGGAGGTCGTTCGCATTCAAAAAGAATGGCAAAATGACGAAATGGTGCCGGTCCTACGTGCTCGGCAATAAGAAGAAAAACTGGCCCCGCAAATTTGTCCTCACCACCTCGATCATGGAGGAGGACGCTGGCGATGAGATCAACGGTTGGAAAAGCGACGTCAAGAGCCTGCGCAAAGTGTTCAAAAATCACGAAGTGTACAAGCTCGCCACGAACAAGGTGGAGGGGTACCTCAAGAAGCATGGGCTCCAAGCCGCCGAATACTTCCTCAATGGCGCGAGTAGCGTCATCTCCGCAGCGACCTCAAGTAGTGCTATCCCGGTCGTCGGAACGGCAGTCGCCATTGCAGCCATCGCCATCGGCGCGATCATCGTGGACATGGACGATGACTATTACGGCATGAACGCGGCTATTCTCACCCTGCCATCCAACCGCGTGGATGAGATCCGCAAACTGCCCGGCAAGGTTGTCGGCAAAGGCAAAAACGAGCGTTACGTATTGAAGCAAGATACGCTCGAATTCTGGGGCCCCCCACCTGCTATTGGTGGCTCAGCGAATGGTATAGACGGCGTGGTCCAAGTCAAAATCCGCTGGACGTTCAGTCAACGCGAGTTGGAGTAGGATCGGAAATAACAATGCGGACTGGGTTTGTAACTCAGTCCGCATTTTTCATGTCAACGACAGCCACAGCCGTAAATCTTCTAGCGCCGCCAAACTTCAGACCCTGGCTCGACACTTCTGACGCGGGTACAAATCCCGCCATGGCTCCATGTCGCATTGTGGACCAACCGAGGGACCATCGACGATCGGTCCCATTCTGAATTTTGCAAAACCTGGCCGCCGCCAACAAGCTAGATTTACCTGCCCGCAAACATTGACTATGTTTACCGTTCCGCGCCCATGCGGCTGCTGACACGTGAGACGGCTTCCATGCATAGAATTGGCATCATTCCTTTTGACATCCAGGCGAATGCAATTGCGCTGCTTTTTGTGACGTCGCAGACACGTGGACGTTGGATATTGCCGAAGGGCCGCGCGCAGCCCGACGAAACCCATAGCGATACATGCCATCGCGAGGGGTTCGAGGAAGCCGGTGTCCGCGGCGTTGTACTGGAGGATTTTCCCTTCACCGTGCTGATTACCAAGCAAGCGGATGGAAGCGTGCGGCAGGTGCCGGTGACCTACTATCCTTATCTTGTTCAGCAGCAAGAAGACGAGTGGCCCGAAATGGACCGCCGGCAACGTCATTGGGCTCTGATCGAAGATGCCCCGAAGGTGGCTTATCGCGAAGATTTTTTGGGTGTAATCCGGCAATTCGAATCTTTGAAGTCGTGGATCAAAGAAGCTGCAGACCAGCATAAATCGCAGCAGCCAAAGCAGCTGATGCCGGCACCGTAATTATCCAGGCTGCGGCAATCGACAAGACAAAGCGCCTGCGCACCAGGCGACGTTTGCCGCGCACGTTCCGGCTATTGAAGGCGTCCATTGCGGTTGCATTCAGCTTGTGCCCGGGTCGCAGTTTCCGGCGATTTGGATTTTCGACATACTCGCGCAAAAAGCCGACGCCAAACACCGCACCGACCGCAATGTGAGTTGAGCTGACGGGCAGGCCCAGCGTCGTCGCGATCAGCACGGTGACGGCTGAAGACAACGCCACGCAATAAGCCCGAGGCGAGTTCAGCCGCGTGATTTTCTCACCAACAATGGCGATCAGTTTGGGCCCGAAGAGGCCGAGCCCGAGCGCTATGCCAAAGGCTCCGATAACCATGACCCAAAGCGGAATGGTGACCTCGCGGGCGATCTCGGCATCCCCTCCCACAGTCGAGATAATTGCGGCCAGCGGCCCGACGGCATTGGCAACGTCATTTGCCCCGTGTGCGAACGACAATAGGGCGACCCCGATGATCAGCGGCAGGTCAAAGAGCCCGTAAATGTCTTTCTTACGGTTTTCCAGGTGGCGCACCCGCTTGGCAATGTAGGGACGCGACAGCAAAAAAGCGGCGAAGAATGCCAAACCTGAGACGAGCGCGATCTCGACAGACGACGGTTTCCAGATATTTTTCAGGCCCTTCATGGCCATGTAGGCGGCAAAGGCCGCCGCCATGAGGCCGATGAGCATCGGAACCCATTTGCTGGCGGCCTCAAGGCGATCGTCGGCGTTTAACACTTTGACCTTGATGAACAGCAGGAGCGCCGCAGATAGGGCCGCCCCAAAGAGCGGAGAAATCACCCAGCTTGCCGCGATTTTCGACATTGTTGGCCAGTTGACGAGGCCAACTCCGGCAGCCGCGACCCCGGCGCCAAGGACACCGCCAACGATGGAATGCGTGGTTGATACAGGCGCACCCAAAATGGTCGCCAGGTTGACCCACAAGGCTGCGGCTAACAATGCGCTCAGCATCAAATACCGGAAGTCAATAATGCTGACTTCGCCGCCCGGCGCGATAATGCCCTTGGAAATTGTCTTGACGACATCGCCACCGGCCATCAGGGCGCCTGCGCTTTCAAAGACCGCGGCGATCATCACTGCCGCGGCAACCGTCAGCACCTTGCCGCCAACAGCCGGTCCCATATTGTTGGCAACATCATTGGCGCCAATGTTGAGCGCCATGTAACCGCCGATCACCGCGGCGGTCGCAATGATCAGTAATTCCTCACCATCCGATGCGAACCCGCTAGCGGCAAAAATGGCGATGAACCCGAGAAACAGCACCGACAAGCCAACGGGCACGAGCGAGCCACGCGCTTTCAGCACCTGGCTCTGGCTGAATCCGAAACGCCTCAAATCATTGACGTAACGGTTTTCGGGATTCTTGACGGTTCCGCTCAAGAAATTGCCATAGGCTGGGCCCGTCGAATGACGCACCTTCGGAATGCATTATAACATCGGTCATTCCTTATGACCGAATGGGCGTTCAAGCGCCACGCAGCCTCACGCGCCATTTGGCGTGGACCACGCAATCGCGCTTGCCAATAGTCCATGAGTCAAGCTCAAGGACCATTGGTATTATACACTAACCAATCCGGCATCGATTCGCGCACCAAATATGTGAGATGGCATCTGTCGCTAGCATTGCCCTGTGGAAATCTCAAGCTCTCGGAGCCTCAAGGGTCAAAGGTGGACGTCTGCCGTGGATGTCAGGCGTGGATGTCAGGCGACGTCACCGACCTGTCCTGCCGGGCGACCTGGATGTGACTGGATGGGCCGCCGTCATGGCGGCTTCGGGTCAACTACGGCCTTCAGAGTCCTTGCCCCTTAACGTCCGCTCCTGGCTTTTGAAGCAGACATATGGAAATGGGTTGGTCCGAGATCTAACTATCCAAAAAAGAAAGCTGGCGACGATTCTGTTCCGTCGAAATCCCACCCCTCACACCCCATAGCTCTCCACCAGACTGCCGGCCACCAAATGCCAGCCGTCGACAAGGACGAAGAAGATCAGTTTGAACGGCAGTGAGATGATCACCGGCGGCAACATCATCATGCCCATGGACATCAACACCGAAGCCACCACCATATCGATGACGATAAACGGGACGAACAGCAGAAAGCCGATCTCGAAAGCGCGTTTCAGCTCAGAAATCATGAAGGCGGGAACGAGAACGCGCATGCTGACATCGTCCGCCGTTGCAGGTGTCTCGCCGCCGGAAAGTTTCATAAAGAGGCCGAGGTCTTTTTCGCGGACATGGGACAGCATGAAGCCGTGAAAGGGTTTTGAGGCCTGCTCGAAGGCCTGCGAGATTTCGATTTCATTATTGATCAGCGGTTTGATGCCGACGTCATACGCCTTATTCAGAACGGGAGACATAACGAAAGCGGTCAAAAAGAGCGCCAGGCTCACGACAACCGCGTTCGGAGGAGATTGTTGAACGCCGATCGCGGTGCGCAGCAAGGAGAGAACCACAACGATCCGCGTGAACGATGTCACCATAATGAGAATGGACGGCGCCAAGCTCAGCACAGTGACCAATGCGATGAGCTGGACGGCGCGTTCCGTCACGCCGCTTCCTTCGCCGAAGCCGATCGTGACATTCTGTGCTTCCGCGGGACCGGCCACGGCAAGCACAAGGCCGGACGTGAAGATGGCGGTCGCTGCAAATTTTAGTTTTGGTTTGTTCGTTCGAGCGTTAATCTTCATCTTCTGCCAGCCGATCTTTGCTGCTTGCAATGATCGCCGGTGCTTTTTCACTGTCGTTGTTAGCTGACAGCGTTCCGCCTATGGCGGAGCTTATGGAGATTCCCGTCTCTATAACAACGTCAACAGGCCCGCCCGTCATGATCAGATGTTCCATTTCGTCTCTGCGCACCAAAACAAGCTTGCGCCGGCCATCGACCGAGGTCGCCTCGATGACACCGAGACGTTTCACCTTGGGTGCGAAGAACGGCATGCTCGGTGCGCCATTTCGAAGGAGCACGTTCTTGAGCAGCCAGGCGCCTAAACCAATGAGTGCGAGAACAAAAATGAAAGCAGCAATGTATGTAAAGACTTGCATGACGGTTTCGTACCAGTGACGTTGAAAGACTCTCCATCCGGCTTAATAGCAAACAGTTTCAGGTTCCATGAGATAGGCAAAATTTGCCGCATAGTCGGTTAACAGCGGGTTAAGAACCGTCTCATTCTTCCCGAATTTTGTCGGCAAGCCGCAACTTTGGCAAACACTACCCCGGTCTTAACGGCTTTTTAACCCTAAGACCGGCAAAGTTTGCCCAGTGAAGGATTGCTGCAACAGATTCTGCAGCGAGCAGGAAGGAGCCCTATCGTGGCTTTCGGTGATCTCAGCCTTATCTCGTTCCTGAAAACGAAGATGAAATGGCATCAGGCCCGCCAAGGCGTGCTGGCGGAAAATGTCGCGAATGCCGATACGCCGCGTTATCGCCCGAACGACCTTAAAGCGATGAGCTTTGCGGATTCTATGAAAAAAGAGCGTCTGGCCCCGGTCATGGCGGTCACAACGCATCCTGCGCATATCCGCGGTCCAGCCATTTCCGAATTCGGTCACCAGTTCGCGGATGGAACAGGCGTTGACTGGGAAATTACACCGGCCGGCAATGCGGTCGTGCTCGAGGAGCAAATGATCAAAGTTGCCCAAAACCAATTCGACTATCAATTGGCAAGCACCATCTATTCCCGCTCGCTGGGCCTGATGCGGACGGCTCTTGGCCGCAATGGCTGATCGGCAGCACTGACGAGAGAATGAGCGAGAGCGCTATGGATTTTATGAAATCAATGCAAATCGCGGCGGCCGGTCTTCGGGTGCAGAGCGGCCGGATGCGGGTCATCGCCGAGAATTTGGCAAATAGCAATTCAACGGCGGCCACCAAAGACGATCAGCCTTACCGCCGCAAAATCCCAACATTCCGCCAGATCTTTGATCGGGAGCTGGGCGTGACGGTGGTGAAGAGCGGTCCGATCAAGCTGGATCGGAGCGCGTTCGGTCTTCGATATGAGCCGGGGCATCCGGCTGCCGATGCAAAGGGCTACGTCAAGACGCCGAACGTGAACTCTTTGATCGAGACGATGGATTTACGGGAAGCACAGCGAACCTATGAGGCGAATTTGAACATTATTTCGTCGACGCGGCGGATGCTGGCCCGGACGCTTGAGATTCTCCGTGCCTAGAGCATTGCCAGGAACAGTGTGGGCTCTAGGGATCAGCCAATCAGAGGGGACGACTGAATGAGCGCGACAGCACTTCAAGCCGTGCAAGCCTATGGGTCATCGGCCCGCTTGGGCCAGCAACTTGGCAATATAAAGCCCGGCATTGGTGAAGGCGACGAGACAAAGGCCTTTGGAGATTTGCTCAATCAGGCACTTGCCGGCGTTACCGAAACCGGAAAAATGGCCGAAGCCAAAGCCTCGGAGCTGGCGTCTGGCCGCACGGATATCGTCGACCTTGTCACAGCCGTTGCTGAGACGGAAATGGCCATCGAGACCATGGTCACGGTTCGTGACCGCGTGATCTCGGCTTACCAAGAAATCATAAACATGCCGATCTAGCCGAAAGCAGGCTATCGGCCGCAAGCGGGGAACAGAATGAACGGAGCTGAAGTACTCGATATTGCCAGGGATGGCATATGGACGCTGTTGCAGGTCGCCGGCCCACCGATGATCGTTGGGCTCCTGGTCGGCGTCTTAATCGCACTCTTTCAGGCGCTCACCCAAATTCAAGAAATGACGCTCGTCTTTATTCCGAAAATTATTGCAATTTTCGTGACGCTGCTGGTGGCTATGCCGTTCATGGGAGAGGCGCTGGGGAGTTTTATGGCGCGGATTACGAGCCATATCGTCGGAGGGTGACGCACGACAGGTTAACGGGCTTAAGCCAGTGACACTAACGCTCGATTTTCTGCCGCAAACTGCCTTTGCATTTCTGCTCATTTTTGCGCGTGTGGGTTCGATGAGCATGTCATTGCCGGGGTTTGGCGATCGTGCTGTGCCGCCGCGAATAAGATTGGTGCTGGCGCTCGCCCTAACACTTATTCTTTACCCCGGGGTGCAACAGAGCCTTCCAGCGTTTCCAGCCACATTTGCGGGCATTATCACGGCGCTCATCGGTGAACTCCTGATCGGTTTGGGCATCGGTCTTTCCGTCCGTCTTATTGTGAGCGGGATTCTCGTCGCGGGATCGATGATCTCCGTGCAGACAGGGCTAGCCATGGCGCAAACCGTCGATCCCTCACAAGGGACGATGGGCACATTGTTTGGGACATTTTTGTCTGTCCTTTCGATCACAATGATTTTTACCATGGATCTGCATCATGTTTTGCTCGGCGCTATACATGATAGTTACGGGCTGTTTCCGCCAGGGGAACTTTTGCCGACGGCGGGCGCGGATTTTGCCAAATTGGCGCTGGCAAAGATATCGAATGCTTTTCGGCTCGCCGTGCAGTTGGCGGCGCCGTTTCTCATCTTCGGGCTCATATTCTATCTGGGCGTCGGCGTTCTCTCCCGGTTGATCCCGCAAGTGCAGATTTTTTTCGTCGTGATGCCGGCCAATATCATGCTGGGATTTGCGCTCTTCATGCTGCTCCTGAGCACGATTACCCTTTGGTATCTGGACTATTTCGGCCAAGCGATTCAGTCCTATTTGCTCTAGCTCTTTGTTTTTGAGCATTTTCCGGGCGCAAATCCGCCCACACTTTTCATGAAACTGCTCTAGGCGGCGGGAGAGACAGGCATGGCGGAGACGCCGCAAGACGAAAAAACAGAAGAGCCGACACAAAAGAAGCTGGATGATTCGCGCCAGAAGGGCGATGTCGCGAAAAGCCAGGAAGTCAACAGTTGGTTCATCATACTGGCCGCGACCCTTATCGTTGTCATGTTCGCAGGCGACATGGGCACATCCTTGACGGCGTCCCTAAAATTCATCATGTCGAACGCCCACGATATTCCCGCCGACGCGTACAGCATGACGCAGCTATTCAAGACCCTTTGCGGCGCGGTCCTCAGTGCCCTCGCGCTGCCATTTATTCTGCTCGTTATTGCTGGAATTGCCGGCAATCTCATTCAGGTCGGTATTATCTTCTCGCTTGAGCCGATCACGCCCAAGCTGTCGAAAATTTCACCGATCTCCGGATTCAAACGGCTTTTCTCAACAACGGCCCTTGTGAATTTTGCCAAGAGCCTGTTCAAGCTGGTTGTTGTGACCACGGTGATTGCGATCATCCTCTGGCCGAACCGGGATGCGCTCGATGCCATGATCGCGATGGATCCTCGTGCCCTGATGGGTTTGACGCAAAACATGGCGAGCAAGGTTCTTGGCGGCGTCCTTGCTCTTTTGACGTTGATCGCCGTGGCCGACTATGCGTTTCAACGCCACACTTGGTGGCAAAAGCAGCGTATGACGCCGAAGGAATTGCGCGACGAATATAAGCAACTCGAAGGCGATCCGCAGATCCGCGCCAAGTTACGGCAAGTGCGGATTGAGCGTGGCCGCAAGCGCATGCTGGCGAATGTCCCGAACGCGTCGGTCGTGATCACCAACCCGACCCACTATTCGATTGCCTTGCAATATGAAACTGGTATGGATGCGCCGGTCTGTCTTGCCAAAGGGATTGATTCGGTTGCGCTGCGGATTAGAGAAGCCGCCAAGGCGCACAATATACCAATCGTTGAAAATCCACCGCTCGCCCGCGCTCTCCATGCCAGCGTGGAGATCGACGAGCCAATTCAACCGGAACATTATCAGGCCGTGGCCGAAATTATTGGCTATGTCCTGAGACTTGCCAATCGACAGTCTGGAAAACGCCAATGAGGCGGTTGCCGCTCGTTTGTGGAATTCGTAAGCGTGTTTTAACGAAATTTGGGCTACAGCATCTACATTGGCAATCAAATTGTACGATTTTCGTACTGTTGGAAAGTTTCTGTTAGCCGAATCGGATAAAACTTTGAACCATGAGTGATATTCAAGCGCCGACTCGCGTTTCTTCGCCTGTCATTTTGAAACCTGTCCGCGACGGCGGTATGGGGCTGGTCATCCTGACGGCCATCCTACTGGCAATTGCCGCTGTCTCATTGGCAGTGCTCTCAAGTGACGCGGCCAAGCCCTTTTTCTTGACCATATTGGCCGGTCTGGCGGTTGTTGGTGTCTTTACATTATTCGCCGGCGCGATGGGCCTCATTCACATCGGTCACCCATCAGAGCGAAAGCGCGTCAAAACGTCTTATGCCGATTATATTTCGGACGGACTTTTGGTGACCAGCGAGACGGGCAGCGTTATTTATGCCAATGACGCCTTTTATCAACTGTTTGGATATGGTGATAAAAAGCGCGTTCCAACCATCGATGAAGCCTTCGCGGGCAATGTCGCGATCTCCGACAATATCTTCAGGCTATCGCGCGCCGCGGCACGCGGCGAGCCCTGGGAAGAAGAGTTTCGTGTTCCGAGGCCCGCCGGCGCGGGGCAGGATAGCGCATCGAAATGGTATCGGGTTTCGGTCGATCGCGTTCCCGACGAGGATGGCAAGGCTGAACCCGAACATTTGACAATTTGGCGCGTCGCTGAAATTACAGGCGAACGGGCGCGCCAAGAAGAAGCATTCCAGCAGTTGCAAGAGGCCATTGCCTATCTCGATCATGCTCCAGCAGGTTTTTTCTCGGCGGGCAAGAATGGGCGCATTGAATATATGAATGCGACCCTCGCCGAATGGCTGGGCCTTGATTTGGCGGATGTCGTGACCGGTCAAATGAGGCTGGCGGATATCGTTACAGGAGATGGGGCGCAGCTTTTGACGCGGGCGGTGGAGCAATCCGCAGATCCCATTACCCACGAGCTTCATATCGACTTGAGCCGTAATGATGGCACGAGCTTGCCGGTGCGGTTACTTTATCAAGTTGTGCGCGGCGCGGACGGTGAGCCGCAGACACGCTCCATGGTTCTTAACCGCTCGCAGGGCGCTGAGCGCGCTGAAGATCTTCGCGCCGCCGAAGTGCGTTTCGCACGGTTTTTCCAGTCGGCACCGATTGCCATAGCAATTGTCGATTCCAGCGGATGTATCGGCAACACCAATGCGGCCTTCGCAAGGATGTTCGCGCGGACATCCGGCGCGCCGCTCAAAAGCGGAGATTCTGTTCTTGAACTCATCGCACCGCAGGCAACCGACGATTTGCGCCGCGGGCTGACGGCGGCGGCAGCCGGTCAGGTCGATATTCCCTCCATCGATATTGTGCTCGGGAAGGGTGGCGACCGGACGGGACGGATTTTTGTCAGTCCCATCGATCGCACGCCGGGTACCAAAGAGGCCGCCATTCTTTACGGCATCGACACGACCGAACAGAATGCGCTCGAAATTCAGATAGCTCAAAGTCAGAAAATGCAAGCTGTCGGCCAACTGGCAGGTGGCATTGCCCATGACTTCAATAATGTACTGACGGCGATTATCGGCTTTAGTGATTTGCTGCTGACCAATCACCGGCCGACCGATCCGGCGTTCAAAGACATTATGAACATTAAGCAAAACGCCAACCGCGCTGCCGGTCTTGTGCGCCAGCTTCTTGCCTTCTCGCGCCAGCAAACCTTGCGGCCTGAGATCTTGTCTTTAACGGATATGATTTCCGACCTGCAGATCCTATTGGGCCGGCTTCTGGGCGAGAAAGTCGAGTTGAAGGTGAGCCATGGCCGGGATCTTTGGTTCGTAAAAGTCGACCTTAATCAGTTCGAGCAAGTCATTATCAATCTTGCCGTCAACGCTCGCGACGCCATGGTCGATGGCGGCCGGTTGATGATTGCGACATCCAATGTCAGCGAACGGGAGATCAGCGAACTCGGCAACAGCATGATCGCGCCAGGAGACTATGTCCTGCTGGAAGTTACGGATTGCGGTTGCGGGATGCCGGCTGAAATCATCGAGAAGATTTTCGAGCCATTTTTCTCGACCAAAGAAGTCGGTAAAGGAACCGGCCTCGGCCTGTCGACGGTCTACGGCATCATAAAGCAAACGGGTGGCTATATATTCCCGGACAGCAAAGTTGGCGAGGGGACGACGTTCCGCATTTATTTGCCGCGCCAAACGGCCCCAGAAGAGACCGCGCCCGCGCCTCGTGTCGAGAAGCGGGAAAAGCCGCGCGATCTTACCGGATCCGGTTGTGTTCTTCTTGTCGAGGACGAAGAAGCAGTGCGCAGCTTTGCCGTTCGCGCGCTCGCGTCACGCGGTTATGATGTGCTTGAGGCGTCAACGGGCGTTGAGGCGCTGGCCGTCATGGACGCGCATGAGGGACCGGTGGATCTCGTGGTGAGCGACGTCGTTATGCCGGAGATGGATGGGCCATCGCTGCTCAAAAAGCTGCGCAAGCACAATCCAGACATCAAAATCATTTTTATCTCGGGCTATGCAGAAGATGCCTTCCGTCGCAATCTTGAGGAGGACGATGAATTTGTCTTCCTGCCAAAACCGTTCTCCCTAAAGCAATTGGCCGCCGCTGTGAAAGAGACGCTGGACGGGTGACGCTTTGTCCGCCGTCTCCTCGATAGTGGGACTTCAGAGCGGCCGCCGTTTAATCGCCGGCGGTCTTTATCTCAAGCAAACACAGCCCTGGCAATTCCCGGTATTTTGAGGCATGTGTGGCAACATGCAGAACTCTTGCGACGCAGCAGCAATACCAATGGTCCTTGAGTTTGACGCATGGACCATTGGCAAGCGCGGACTGCCTGGCCCGCGCCCTATGGCGCGTGAGCCTGCGTGGCGTTTGAGCGGCATCGGTCATTCCCAATGACCAATCGTATAACGGCCAAATCTGGCGGTGAGAACGCCCCGTCTGAAGGCGTGCCTGAAAAAACGAAAAAGAAAAAAAAGAAGCGCGGCTGGCTACGTCAAAAATTCAAGGTTCACCGGAAGGGCGGTTGGCTCCTTTATATTTGGCATGGCATGCGTTTCGGCACCTGGTGGGGGTTGTTAAAGCGCGGCAATTTCGACGTGACGCTCAACTGCATTCCGAATATTTTGACCGTAACGCTCTTCTCGCCGGTGAATTCGCTGCTCTACCACATATCGGAAGCCCTATTCGCGCGCCGCGTCGCCGAGACGGAAATTATAGAGCCGCTGGTTTTCGTGCTCGGTCATTGGCGCGCCGGGACGACCTATCTCCATGAGCTGCTTGCTTGCGATCCGGCCTTTGGTTTTCCAAACACCTACGAATGCACTTTTCCGGATCACTTTATATTGTCGGAACCGGCCGTCGCGCGCTGGTTCGATGTGTTCCTCCCGAAAAAGCGGCCAATGGATAATATGGCCGCTGGATATGATCGTCCCTATGAGGACGAGTTCGCGCTTTGCAATTTGGGGATGCCCTCGCCATACATGTTCCTGGCTTGGCCCCGGCAGGGACCTGCCGATGAGGACTATCTGGATCTCCGCGACATTTCCGGCGCGGAACGCCGGGCTTGGATCGCAGGTTTCGAGACGCTCCTCAAGCGCATTACCTTCCGCCAGAAAAAACCGCTCATCCTTAAATCACCCACGCATACGGCGCGGGTGCGAACGCTTATAGAATCCTATCCCAACGCCCGCTTTATCTATATCGCCCGCGATCCCTATAAGGTTTACGCCTCTACGATCAATGTTTGGAAAACGATGAACTCGGTACAGGGCCTGCACAATCCGGCTCGGGACGATGTCTGGCTCGACGAGTTTGTAATGAAGACGTTCGTGCGCATGTTCCGCGCCTATGACGAAGACCGGGCACTGGTGCCCCGAGAAAATCTCGTCGAAATCAAATATGAAGATCTCGTCGCCGATCCTGTGGGAAATCTGAAGCGCATATATGACCAGCTCCGCCTCGGCGATTTCTCTCGTGCCGAACCTTATGTCACGGACTATTTGAGTCAAACCGGGGACTATCAAACCAATGTATGGGAAATGACGGCTTCAAGGCGGCGGGAGATCCGGGCGCGATGGGCGGACTATATTGACAGGTTCGGGTATGGAGATTGAGGGCCTGCGGATATCGTTCACGCCATAGATTTCGTGATCTTATTGTGAAAACCCTGACGTTGGAAAGCTGCTAAGAGACCGCCTTAGCGTGCGCGATAGGTCGCAATGAGAATTATTGCGCAGGCAATTGAAATCAGGCACCTTTGCCGTTACGGAAAGGCCCTCGGTAATCAATTTCAAATAACAAGGAAACGTGTATGGCTCTCTCTCGCTTTTGTCCTCTCATCTTTGCCATCCCTCTCGCTATCGGATTGGCTGTTGGCGCGTCCACACCCGCGGATGCAAAAGGTGATTTATCGATCAGATGTAAGAAACTTCCGGAATTGGTTCTTGGTACTGACAACGCCGGCTATGCCGTGAGCCAGAAGGAGTACAGACTCGAGACCGGCAAATGTTACAAGCTCGAGATTAAATCATCCGGCAGAAAAGAATATGTGCTGCGCGGGGCCGAGTTCTTCCGCAACATGTGGGTGCGCAAAATCGAAGCCGGCGATGTGGAAATCAAGGCAACCCACCTTTACGAATTGGAATTTGAAAACGAGTCCGAAGCGGACCTCTTTTTCACTATGATCAAGACGGGCACATATAAGCTGTCGGCGATCGGGCTCGAGTCGAAGGGAACCGTCATCACCTTCATTGTGAAATAGCATTGTGGAGTAGGGATGCGGCAACTGGGCCCGGGCGCGCACGACGTCGCGTATCGGGTGCGCAAAGCGTTTCCGTGCAGAATTTTCCTCTCACCCTTGCCGTTTCGCGCCGGGTTTGCGCGGCATGCGGCCTCAGAATGATCCATTTCCGGGTGGATAAACTGCCCGGAGTGTTTCCAGGAAAAGTCTGTCCCCGGGCGAACAATAGGATCTAAAGCACATGAGTCAGGACAATCCCGCTGAGAGGCGTCACAATGAATTTCTTCGCCAGCAACATGACAAGAGAATTTCTCAAGATGCCATGGCCGCGAATGCGTCCGCGGCCGAGCTGATCGCCGAGCGGATCGCGTCAAAGCTGGGCGAGCAAAACGACATCATCTATAAGGTCGGTCAAAAGCAGGGGCGCACAAGCCTGATTGCTTATCTGTCGTTGGTAATTGGTGGCGCCGCCGCGCTCGGGCAATTGTTGGGTCCCATTTGGGAGTGGCCGATCGTAACGCAATGGCTGGGCTAGCGGCCAGGGAGACTTAGATAAACGAGAACGCAATCGAAACAGCATTTGCGACCACTCCACCATCGCTCCCGCCCCGCTTACGCCGCGGACCGGCGCCAGCCGGACTCCAGATCATGAGTTTCCGAAAAGCTTGTTCCTCTGCAAACGGACACCGGTTTTCACCGGGGTGGCGAACAATGGGCTTGATGAGTGAACATCCGGAACCTCTGGTTCGATTGCCAGTCAACAGCCCGAAGCTGACTTTGATACGACGATCACGTCGTGACCACTTTGCTCCTGCTTTCGGAAGTGGGGTCTGATTGTGTGTTGTTTCCAGGATGTACCACCAGCGGACATTGCGACATCTAAAGCGCGTTTCGAGATCAATATTGTCCGGGTCGAAAATCGTCACATTCCAATGACGGTCAAAACTGGGTACTATCGAATTCGATTTGAAGGGTTTTTTGGGCAATATCGGTTTTGATCAGGCTCTCAGCCAGGGTGGATTTCGAACCGGAAAGGTCTAAAATCATGAAGTTTGGACAGATTGACCGGCGGCAGTTGCTGCAGGGTGTCGCCTGCTTCTCCCTTGCAGGCTGTGCCCTCGATCGTTTCGTGACTGGCGCGCACGCCGCCAGCAGCGCTACGGTTCTCAATGTCGATAGCCGCGTTCTCGACGTCAACGGCAAGGCGGCCAAGGTTTATGGCCTGACCCAACCGAACGGCTTCGCGGGTCTTGAAACAGCGGCAGGCTCGAACTTCCAGGTGAGCCTTGTGAACCGGCTGGATCACGACACACTGGTTCATTGGCACGGGCTGACGCCGCCATCGAACCAGGATGGCGTGCCGGGACTTTCTCAGCCGCCACTCAAAGCCAAGGGGCGTTACGAATATAAATTTCCGCTCGAACGACCAGGTACCTATTGGATGCACTCCCATGTGGGACTCCAGGAGCAGAAGTTGCTGGCAGCTCCCCTGATCGTCCATGATCCAGCCGAGGCCGGACTCGACGAACAAAACGTTGTGATCATGCTGCACGATTTCACCCACAAGGATCCAGTCGAAATCCTTCATAAATTGCGTTCCGGCGGCAATGGTCAGCACGATGCTGGGATATCCAAGAGCGAAGGCGCCATGCCCATGGCAGGCAACGGCATGTCCATGGATGGCAAAACTATGGACATGGGCACCGGCGGCATGGCGATGGCCATGGAGATGGATCTCAACGATGTTGAATTCGACGCCTATCTGGCGAACGACCGCACATTAGCCGACCCGGAAGTGGTGCGCGTGGAAGCGGGTGCGAAAGTCAGGCTGCGGATTATTAATGCGGCTGCTTCAACCAATTTCGTGCTGGATCTGGGCACCCTCGAAGGCAGTCTAATCGCGGTGGATGGCCAGCCCGTCATGCCGGTCCCTGGCCGCCGCTTCGAAATCGCCATCGCCCAGCGGCTCGATATACGCGTGGCGCTGCCGTCCGGCAACGGCGGCTATCCGATCCTGGCAATCCGCGAGGGCGACCGCGCGCGCACCGGCATCTATTTGGCCACGCGATCGGGCACGGTTGCGAAGCTTGCCGATGCCGGCGCGTTTGAAGCGCCACCGGTCCGCCTTGACCTCGAACAGCGCCTTAGAGCTACCACTCCCCTCACATCACGCTCCGTCAATCGGCGTCTCGAGCTCAATCTGACCGGCAGCATGGCGCGCTACATCTGGACCCTGAACGGGCGCATTTACGAGGATCGTATTCCACTAAAGGCCGCCAAAAACGAGCGGGTAGAGATCGTCATGCACAACCAGACCGGCATGGCCCACCCGATGCACCTGCACGGCCATATCTTCCAGGTCGTGGCGCTAAACGGCAAACCCCTTGCCGGCGCCATGCGCGATACCGTAATCGTGCCGCCGAAGGGCCGGGTCACCATCGCCTTCGACGCGGACAATCCGGGGCGCTGGGCCTTCCACTGCCACAACCTCTACCATATGGCCTCGGGCATGTTCACTTCGCTTGAATACGAGGCTTGAACGTCTCAAATGGGTCAGTTCCCCCGTTCACGCAGGTAACATAACACCCAACAACAAACATACCCGCCCGGATGAGCAAACTTGGCCTTTTCGGCGATCGCTCGCCAATCACAGCTCACCGCTCACCACCACCCCGTCATTCGTCCCGCCGCAACAACCCCGTAAAACCGGTCACCGCAAGGGATGTCAGCACCAGGCCGAAGATCATTTCGAACACGTGGAGCACGTAGAGCACTGCCCCCCAGGTGAGACGGATGGTGATCGTGTCGTTCTGGTTTGAACGGCCCGGCGGGCGGATGTTGAGTGTTTGCCCGGCCCACTTTACCGGATTGGGGAAGCTGAGCGTGGTGATTGGCGCAAAACGCATGTTGGGGCGCCAATAATCCTGGTAGCCGAAGCTGATGACCGGGATGAAAAGGTCGAAGGAATAAGCGAGCGCGTTGAATTCCGGATAAGTCGCGTCTCTCTTTGCGGGGTTGGTGGAAAAGCGGCCATGTTCGCTTCTCACGAAGACGGTTTCATCCCCGCAACCAGGCTCCGCGCAATTTTGCGCCGCGCCCGACCAGATTCCCGCAAAGACGAAAACGAAAAGGACCATCCAAGCGACGGTTCGCCAGGGATTGAAGCCGAACAGCGCGAACAGGTCGAGGAGGTAGCTTTGCAGTTGGCTGCGGCCACTCGCCGACGCGCTGCGGCGGTGCCAGCGGCGCCGTGCGATTGATATTTGACGCGCGTCCTCATGAAGTCCCTGGGCGCTCAAACGCTTGGCAAGTTCGACCCAGGCTTGTGGTTTGAAATGCTCATCGAGATCGGATTCGGATTGACCCGCGAGCCATTTCAAGCGCATCTGCCAGGCTCTGCGCCCGCGGCTTTGCTCGGAGCCGGGCGCAACGCCGGAGGGATATTCCAGGTGCTCATAGGCAAAGCCATCAAGAATGAGATGATCAATGTCGCGGCCATCGGCGTCGCGATTGCGTTGCCCGTCTCCGCTGGTGCTTTTGGCAAAGGCGGGCGGCCAGGCTTCGGCGTAGTCCTCATAGGTGCCGATATGCGCGCGTGACAGGTCAACGATACCCAATGGCCGGTATTGCGCCTCCTCCGGCATTCGCAACCGGTCGAACCGCGCGTCGACAAGGCTCAGCGCGGTCTGGTCATAGCGCTCCACAAGATCGTCTTGATCCCAGGTTTTGAGCTGCTGGCCCTCTCTTGCAATGAGCGCGCTCCGCACATTGCTCCCCCTGAAATCGACGGTGCCGGCAATCTGGGTCTGGTCCATGGCGATGCCGCCATCGGCCTTAAATCCGTCGTTCAGGATAAGATCCCGTTTGATCGTTGCGCCGTTCATGGCAATGGCGGGGCCGGCGCGCACCTTGAACCGGGAGCCGCGAAAGCGCACCTGATTGCCGATGAAAGCTGCCGGAAAGCGGACACGTCCTTCGATATTGGCGCGGCCCATGAACCAGCCGCCACGAATGCGCGCGCCGTCGGCGCGGATCGCTAAAACGCCGCCTTTGATGTGAGATCCGGTGAGAGCAAGCTGGCCTTCAATGTCCGCTCCCGGGAAGCGAACGCTGCCCGTGATCCTGGCATTGCGCATGATCCAGTCGCCACCAATGCGAATGACGTTGGCGCTGATGGCTTGTTGTTTGGTATCGATGCTCAGATCGTTGGCGTTGAACGTTTTGCCGATCTCCGCGCCGTCGATGCGCATATTGCCGGTCAGTGAGGCATTGTTCATGCGCCATCCCTGACGCACATAGAGCCCGCCGCCGGTAATCGCATGACGGCCGGCGCGGATCTGCACATTGTCAGCGTCGATCCGGCCCAAGATGCGGCTATTGGCAAATGAAAGTCCGCCTTTGATCTTTGCACCGGCCATTGACCAATCGCCATCAATTCGTGCGCCGTCGGCAAGAATTACAGGTTCGGCGCCTTCGAATTGCGCGGCCTCAAGCAGGACGCCCTTAATCTCGGCGCCACGCATTTGCAGGCGGCCCG
>BFAS01000134.1 GCA_008974985.1 bacterium MnTg02 | reverse complement strand
GATGGCCGGTCAAAAAAAGCGTGCGCCACTTGCCATAATAAGGCGGGTAATTCCATGAAGGGCGTTGCCGCGCGCTATCCGGTCTATGATGCTCCTTCGAAAAAACTCATAAATTTGGAAGGCCGCATCAATGAATGCCGGCGAAAATTCATGAAGGCGCCTGTGCTTGGCTATGAGACCGATGAGCTGCTGGGGCTTTCGATCTATGTTCGCGCGCAATCGCGCGGATTGCCGGTCAAGGTGCGGGTCGATGGTCCGGCGAAACCCTTCTTTGAGAAAGGCCGCGCCTTTTTCTATGGCCGCCGGGGGCAGCTGAGCATGTCCTGTGCGCACTGCCACGAAAAATATGCAGGCAAACGCTATCGCTCAATGACATTGAGCCAGGGTCAGACGAATGGGTTTCCGTCGCACCGCTTAACGTGGCGGAAGCCAGGTTCATTGCACCGGCGATTTCAAACGTGCAGCCGTTTGGTGCGTTCCGAGCCTTTTCCGGCGGGGTCGGACGAATTGATCGATTTGGAGCTCTACTTGGCGTGGCGCGGGCAGGGCCTACTGGTTGAAACGCCCTCAGTGCGCAGATGATTGGGCAGGCTTAAATAGCAAACACCAAAGCAGCGCTAACCGATCCCGGAAAATTGATTGTTAAGCTCTTGATTATGCAGAGCTTTGATAAGACGTTCGGAACATCTAATAATCTTCGATTATCTAGAGTGCTTCCGATAAGAAGCACGTCAAATCGAAAAACTAGGGTCTGTTTTTGAGGCAATCAAAAACGAAAAGACCCTAGCAGGGAAACACGGAGCAACCATGGAAGTCGCTTATTTGGGGGCGTTGATCGCCGGGCTCATCAGCTTTCTCTCGCCCTGCGTTCTTCCACTGGTGCCACCTTATCTCTGCTATCTCGGCGGCACGACACTTGATCAATTGACCGGGGAAAGCGTGAGCGGGCGGGAGGTCTATGGCCGCGTCGTGCTCTCGGCGGTCCTGTTCGTGCTCGGCTTCACCTCGGTCTTCGTCTCTCTTGGCGCTACCGCCACAACGTTTGGCCAGCTGGTCGGCGAACATCTTGGCATTTTGGCAAATATCGCCGGTGTTGTGATCATCCTTATGGGATTGCATTTCCTAGGTATTTTCAAGATCGCCTTTCTTTACAAGGAAGCGCGCTATCACACAGCGTCCAAACCAGCCGGGCTCATAGGGGCCTATGTGATGGGGCTGGCATTTGCGTTTGGCTGGACACCGTGTATCGGGCCGATCTTGGCGGCGATCTTGGCCGTGGCCGCTGGTGAGGAAACGGTCTGGAAGGGTGTCTCCTTGCTGGCGGTTTATTCTCTTGGGCTCGGCATTCCGTTTGTCGCGGCGGCGCTTGCAATTCGCCCCTTTATGAGATTCATGCAGCGCTTTCGCCAGCACCTTGGCACCGTCGAAAAAGTCATGGGTGGCCTGCTCGTGGTGACCGGCGTGATGTTCATCACGGGCATGATGAACAGCGTCGCCTTTTGGCTGCTGGAGACGTTCCCTGTGTTAGCGGAGATCGGGTAGGGGCCGCTGCGTTAGCGGAGATCGGGTAGGGCCGCTGCATTAGCGGAGATCGGGCACGGGCGGTTTTGCCAATGTGCTTGCGGTGCCTCGCATTGATTCCCAGTGTTAGACGCCGGCCGGAGCCATGAATTGCGACCGCCTGTGTAAAAAACGAAACATACATCCCCTTGAATTGGTATATCTTTTGACAGGCAACGAGGTATAACAGAAGCTGAGATAACCGTCGCGACCGTTTCCAGGCCTCATTTATATGATGGCGTTTGGTATTCGGCTGCGTCGGAAAATCGGCTGGAAGAGTTCTGAAGACCGTTTGTCTCAAAAGGTCAAAACTTACGATAGGGAGGTGCAACAGTGTTCTCCAAATTATTTGGTGGCAAAGGCGGAAATTCTCCGTCGGTCAATACGAGCGGGGTTAAAATTCATCCCCAAGTCGATAATGGTGTGAGGGCGGGATCGTCAGGATTTTCAGGCGGAACGCTGACATGCAAATGTTCGGATAACCCGGTTAAGGTCACCATTACCGCGCAGACTGCTCACAATCACGTATGCGGCTGCTCGAAGTGCTGGAAACCGGAAGGTGCAATATTCTCGCAAATTGCCGTTGTGTCGCGCGACAATGTTAGTGTGACAGCAAACGGTGACAAACTGTCAATCGTCGATCCCTCCGCGGCCATCCAACGCTATGCTTGCAAAGGGTGCGGCGTCCATATGTATGGCCGGATCGAAAACACAGGCCATCCCTTCCACGGTTTGGATTTTGTTCACACGGAGCTTTCGAGCGACTCGGGCTGGTCTGCTACGGAATTCGCCGCCTTCGTCTCCTCGATTATCGAAGCTGGAACGGATCCCAGTAAAATGGATGGTATTCGCGCGCGGTTGAGGGAACTGGGTTTAGAGCCCTATGATTGCCTATCGCCAGCCTTGATGGATGCGATCGCGACCCATATTGGCAAAGCATCGGGCGCTTTGAAGGCCTAATCTTTGCTTGATTTTTCTGCGGCAGGAGCGGCGCGTTAACAACGAGCCGCTCAACTTTCCCAATGCGCCGTTGAACGGGTTGAACGGATTGGTGAAAAAAGCCCTCGGCATGCCGAGGGTTTTTTTTGCCTCAAAGTGCTTCCGGATAAAGTGGAAACCGGTTTTCCGATTAAGTTGCACGTAAAATCAAAGAACTAAAGTGCTTCCGGATAAAGTGGAAACCGGTTTTCCGATCAGAAGCACGTAAAATCAAAGAACGAGAGTGCTTCCGGATAAAGTGGAAACCGGTTTTCCGATCAGAAGCACGAAAAATCAAAGAATTAGGGTCTGTTTTTGATTCAATCAAAAACGAAAAGACCCGAGAGTGCTCTAAATGGGCTTTCGTTTTTCGCTACCCCCGCCACGGCAGCAAATCCCTTACCGGCGACACCGGCCCGGGCCGCCTCAACGGCTTTGGTTCAGCCAATTCCAGATTTGTTGGCGAGATGCCCATTTTCACGCCATTGCCATGGAAGAGTTTTCCACATGCTCCCATCGGAATTCTCATATTCGCCTTAGAATCCCATTGACCCCCATATTAACCCATGTTATCCCAAATTAACCCTAGATCTTAAAGGGTCGCAGTTCAGGATATCGCGGCATGAGATGGCAAATCGCCAGCGCCACCGTGACCTGAACAAGAGGCGGCACGGGACGGGCGCTGCACGCGCCACGAATCCGGATTTGGGGGACGGGGTAATGAGCCGTGCCCACGGCCTTCCAGTCATCGCGTAACAACCGAGGGTGCTTGACAGAGGATGGACCGCTTTGTCTCGACCTATACGAAAAAGATTGACGCCAAAGGCCGCGTCTCCGTTCCAGCGCCTTTCCGCACAGTCTTGGCGCGCGACGGCTTCGAAGGCGGCATCTATTGCTACCCCTCGCTCGATTCTCCAGCACTTGATGCCGGAGGCCAGCGTCTCATCGCTCGCATTGACGATATTCTTGACGAAGTGGCGCCATATTCGGATGAGCGCGACCCGCTCGCGACCGCTCTTTACGGCGAAAGCGACCATCTTAAAATCGATTCAGACGGCCGGACGGTTTTGCCGGAGCGGCTCAGAGCGCATGCCGGGATCAACGGCGAAGTCACCTTTGTTGGCCTGGGTTACAAGTTTCAAATGTGGGAGCCCCAAAAATTCGAAGCCTATCGGGAGCAATCACGGGGCAAAATGGACGATCTTAGAAAGTTACTCGGCGCGGGGAGCCGCCCTTCGGGCGGCAGCACGGGAGCACGGGAATGATGACGGGCCGCGGTGCACGAGGGGGTCGCACCGATGGCGGACTGGCTCGTCACATTCCTGTGTTGCTCCACGAAGTGCTCGACGCGCTCTCTCCCACTAAAGACGGCATTTATATCGACGGTACGTTTGGGGCAGGCGGCTATACGCGCGCCATTCTCGATGCAGCCGATTGCAATGTTCTCGCAATCGATCGGGACCCGGAGGCAATTTCTGCGGGCCACGCGCTTGAAGCGGACTATCCGGGCAGGCTAACTCTCATCGAAGGACGTTTCGGTGAAATGGCACGGTTGGCGCAGGATGCGGGCGTTGACGCGGCCGACGGCATTGTGCTCGATATTGGCGTTTCCTCTATGCAACTCGACGAGGCGGAGCGCGGCTTTTCGTTTCAAAAAGACGGCCCGCTTGATATGCGCATGTCGCGGTCGGGACCGAGCGCCGCCGATGTCATCGCCACGCTTCCAGAAGGGGAATTGGCCGATATTATATATAATTTTGGTGATGAACGGCGCTCGCGGGCCATTGCGAAAGCCATCATCGAAGCGCGCGAAAATAGTCCCATCACTAGCACCGGCGCGCTGGTGGAGGTGATAACCAGTGTGCTCGGTCCGCGCCGGGAGCCGGCAAAGCATCCGGCAACGCGCACCTTTCAAGCCCTGCGTATATTCGTCAATGGCGAGCTTGATGAGCTGGCGAGAGGTCTTTCGCAAGCAGAGCAAATATTAAGGCCTGGCGGCAAGATTGCGGTGGTGACTTTTCATTCTCTCGAAGACCGGATTGCAAAGCGATTTTTCGCAATCCGCGCTGGGCGCATGCCTCGCCCGTCCCGGCATGTCCCCGCCGTTGAAACCGTGGAACGTGCGCCAAGTTTACATCTCGTTAACCGTCGCCCTGTTAAGCCTAGAGGCGAAGAAGTGATGCAAAATCCGAGAGCCCGTTCGGCGCGGCTGAGAGCGGCGGAAAGAACGAACGCTCCTGCCCATCCGTTCGTACCGGATGAGTTGGGTTTGCCGAATATAGAATTCGGATTGATCGATCGGTTGGGACACGCGTAATGCTGCGTCTTTTGAACGTTGTTGCTGTTGTACTCGCTGGGGCGTTTGCATTTTTTCTTTATTCCATGAAATTTGAAACGCGGACCTTGGAATCCCGGACCGTTGAATTGGCCCGTAAGATAAAGGCCGAGCGCCAATCGATCGCGATTTTAAAGGCAGAGTGGAGCCATCTGAGCCGGCCGGAACGGATCGAGAGGCTGGCCCGCACGCATCTCGGTCTTAGGCCTCTTGAAGTCCGCCAAATCTCAGAACTTAAATATTTAAGGTTGCCTGAAAGGGTAAGCCCGAAACCGGAGCGTGAGACCGAGCCGGCCATATTTACCTATAGCGAATTTCAATTTCGCAAGGGCGGCGCAAGCAGCAAATAGGCAGATAACGCCGCTTTAGCGGAAGCTGGGCCGCTCAGTGCGCCATACCGGGAGCCTAAATCAAACTGAATGACGATACGGTCATAGGCGTCGCGCGGGGGCGCCGGAAATGAGTAGCTTTTAAGAGGTGAAGACTATGACAGGCACGATCCGCCCGCCCCACGACCAGCCGGGTTCACGGGCAACCATTCGCCGCCGCATCGCTCTGGCATTTATCGCTTTCACCACTGTTTTCGGCCTCATTGGCGGGCGCCTTGTCGATCTGGCGTTCACACCTGTCCGCCTCCATACCAGTGCCGTCGCCACCCCCCTCAGTCAAACCCAGCCGCGTCCAGATGTCGTCGATCGTCACGGACGGCTGCTGGCGACCGATATTCCCACCACGTCCGTCTTTGCAGACCCCAAGCGCATCGTTGATGTTGACGAGGCCGTTGAAAATTTGAGTTCTGTTTTGAAAGGACTGAATAGCAAGTCGCTCTTGAAAAAGCTGGCCAATAAGAAGCGGCGCTTTGTGTGGATCAAGCGCGGGCTGACGCCCGAAAAGCATGAGCAGGTGATGGACCTTGGATTGCCGGGCATCGAATTTATCTCCGAGCCGCGCCGGGTCTATCCGACCGGAGCAACTGCCTCGCATATTCTCGGCTATGTCGATATAGACAATCGCGGCCGCGCCGGTATTGAGCGCTACATTGACAGCATTGCTGGCGTATATTTTCCGAAGACCTTGCAAAAGGCCGAGCGGCCCATTGTCAAGCTGTCGATCGATTTGGGCGTCCAACATATCCTCCGGAATGAGCTGGATCGCGCGATGAAGACCTACCGGGCCAAAGCGGCGGCTGGCATTGTCTTGGACGTCACCAGCGGCGAAGTCGTCGCCATGAGCTCACTGCCGGATTTTGATCCAAACCACCCCAAACAGGCGCTGCATGAGACGCGCTTTGATAGGGTGACAAACGGGACCTATGAGCTTGGATCGGTCTTCAAGACGGTAACGGTCGCCATGGCTCTTGATCTTGGAACCGTAACGTTGGACCAAGGGTACGATGTCACCAAGCCGATCGAAGTGGGTGGATTTACGATAGATGATTATCACCCCCTGCGCCGGTGGTTGAGTATTCCGGAAATATTTATTCATTCCTCGAATATTGGTGCCGCTAAAATGGCGGAGGACGTTGGCATCGACCGGCATCGCGCCTTCCTGAAAAAAATTGGCCTGCTGGATCCGATGACCACCGAGCTTGGCAAAGTGCGCAAGCCGCAAACGCCGAAATCCTGGAAGCTTGTAAATTCCATGACCGTGGCCTACGGCCATGGCCTTTCCGTCGCGCCGTTGCAATTTGCCGCGGCCTCGGCGGCGCTTGTTAATGGCGGTTATAAAATCACGCCGACCTTCCTTTACCAATCGCAGAAAACAGGTTTGTCCCGGGACAAAAAGGTCCTGAAATCGGAGACCAGTGCAATCATTCGGGAGCTGCTGCGCCGCAATGTTAAGGAAGGGACCGGCCGCAGAAGCGACGTCATCGGCTATCGGGTTGGCGGCAAGACGGGCACCGCCGAGAAAGTGATTAAAGGCAAGTACAGCAAGACCAAGCTTCGCACCTCGTTCCTTTCGGTATTTCCAAGCGATGATCCAGCCTATGTCCTGCTTGTCATGATTGATGAACCCAAACCGGCCGCAGAAGAGCAACAAAAAAGGCCCACGGCCGGGATGAATGCCGCTCCGCTGACAGCGCGAATAATTTCACGTATTGCCGCCAAATTGGGGGTTATGCCCGATATCACCCTGCATGCCGGATTTGACGATCCTGCTCCTGCCACCTATTAAGCGTCTGATGCTGTTCACACAGCTGAAGATCTTCAAAAATAACACGGGTGCAGCGAGGGCTTTGTGTCAAAGCCGGTGACCCTGAAATCAATTGCCGATTTCGAGCAAGATGGCGAATTTGCCGCGGCGGACATCGTCATTCGCGGTCTGACGGCCGACAGCAGAGAAGTTGTGCCGGGCTATCTCTTTGCCGCCTTGTCCGGCACCGAGACCGACGGCGCCCGGTTTGTTGCCGATGCGATTTCCCGGGGCGCCGCCGCGATCCTTATTCGCACCGATAAGGCCGCAGAAATCCCGAAAGGGATACCGGTTATTGCCGATCCCGAGCCGCGCCGGCGCCTGGCGCTGATGGCGGCGCGGTTTTATGGCAGTCAGCCCAATTGCACGGTTGCCGTCACCGGCACCAACGGCAAAACCTCCGTCGCCTCTTTTGTCCGGCAGATTTGGCAGGCGCAAAAATTGAATGCGGCAAGTCTCGGCACGATCGGTCTTGTCACAAAGTCCGTCCGCGAGCCTATCCCCTATACGACGCCCGAGCCCGTGTTTCTTCATAAAATGCTCGCCCGGATTTCCCAGGAAGGTGTAACCCATCTCGCTCTTGAGACGTCGAGCCATGGGCTGGCGCAACACCGGGTCGATGGGGTTCGGTTCGCGGCGGCAGCGTTCACGAATATTTCCCGCGATCATTTGGACTATCACGCGGATTTTGAAGATTATTTCGCGCAAAAATTGCGGCTCTTTTCAGAGCTTTTGCCGGACGATGCCGCGACCATTGTCGATCTGGATTCAGAAGGGGCAAGCCGCGTTGCCGAAATCGCCAGGGTACGCGGGCACAAACTGTTCTCGGTCGGCCATGCGGGGGAGAATTTGAAACTTTTGGCGCGCGAGCGTGAGGGGTACCGGCAAAACCTCACTGTGCGCTGGAAGGGCTCGGATTATCAGATAAAGTTGCCCCTCGTCGGCGGCTTTCAAGCGTCCAATGCTTTGGTTGCCGCAGGGCTCTCTTTGGTGACCGGGAGCGACCCGGATGCCGTGTTCCAAGCGCTTGGCAATTTGAAGGGGGCCGCCGGCCGGCTGGATTATGCCGGAAAGACAATATCCGGCGCACCTATCTTCATCGATTATGCTCACACGCCGGATGCGTTGAAAAACGCGCTTGAGGCGCTCCGGCCCTACGCAGCAGGGCACCTCGATGTCGTCTTTGGCTGCGGTGGCGACAGGGACAAGGGCAAGCGGCCGCAAATGGGAGAGATCGCCGCAGCGCTTGCGGATCGCGTCACTGTCACCGATGACAATCCGAGACGCGAGGACGCAGCAACAATTCGCAGCGAGATAATGGCGGCGGCAACAGGAGCCGTCGAGATTGGCGATCGCAGCGACGCCATTGCGGCGGCCATCGGGGCGCTTGGGGCGGGCGATCTGTTGCTGGTTGCCGGAAAAGGTCACGAAACGGGCCAGATTATTGGAGAAAAGGTAATTCCATATTCGGATTATAACGCCGTTCGGGATGTCTTAGCTCGGGAGCAATCAGATGGCTAAACCGCTTTGGCGGTTCGATGAGATCGTTGCAGCTTGCGGTGCGCCGCTTGATGGCACGACAGAAGCGGAGGCGGGCAATATCGTCGAAGCATCTGGCATATCCATCGATAGCCGGACATTGCAGCCCGGTGATCTGTTCGTTGCCATTGATGGCGACAGGAGTGACGGCCATCGCTATGCCCGGGCGTCATTCGAGGCTGGTGCGGTGGGGGCCATCGTTCGCAAAGATTTTCAGCGAGACGGCCTTCACGGTACCCTTTTCCGTGTTGATAACACTCTC
>BFAS01000133.1 GCA_008974985.1 bacterium MnTg02 | reverse complement strand
CGTGGCTGCGCTGAGAGTTGCGAGCACGAAATCACGATACGAGAAGGCATCCAGAGAATTTGCCGCAGGCAGATCGAAGCCTAGCGTTGAGGCGGTCTGATGCCGATCGATCGGAAAAGATGTGCCTGCAAGCGCCGCCGCTCCGAGCGGGCATTCATTGAGCCTTCTGCGGGCGTCTTTGAGCCGGCCCCGGTCACGGGCAATCATTTCCACATAGGCCAGGCAATGGTGACCAAAGGTGACCGGCTGAGCGATTTGCAAATGGGTGAAGCCCGGCATTACCGCGGCGGCAAAGCTGTAGGCCTTACGCGCCAATGCGAGTTGAAGGTCGTTGAGCTGGCCGTCAATATGATCGATGCAGTCGCGGATATAGAGACGGAAATCCGTCGCCACTTGATCATTCCGGGAGCGGGCGGTATGAAGCTTGCCGGCAACAGGTCCGATAAGCTCGGCAAGCCGGGCCTCAATATTCATATGAATATCTTCGAGCGCCCGGTTGAAGCTGAATTTGCCCTGCTCGATTTCTGACAGAATCGTGTCTAGACCGTCGAGGATTTTGTCGGCATCCTTTCGCGGAATGATGCCGGCATCGGCCAACATGTCGCAGTGCGCTTTCGAGCCAGCGATATCATGTGCGTAAAAACGCTTGTCGAATGTGATGGAGGCATTAATTTCCTCCATGATGTCAGAGGGGCCGGAGGAAAATCGTCCACCCCACATTTTGTTCGTCATTGTTAATCGGCGTCCGAAGATAGGGATCAATGAGTACCAAGCAGCACCCTGATCAAAAGATTAAACTTTCACCGGTGACCTACGGCACCGCTGCTCTTGTAGCCGCGCTCGCAGGGTATTTTGCGGTATACGTGAACATTAGGCTCTCTGGCAACGATAGAGATCAAGCTTCTCAGCCTAATAGCGTAAAAGCTGTCGCGGTAAAGCCCACTGGATCGGGTGCGTTCGGCATCGCTGGACTGAATACCGGCGAGCTTGCGGCCTTTGTCGTTCACAAGACGGCACGTAACGTGCCACCGATAACATTTATCGATGATTCGAAGCAGGAACACACCCTTGCTGATTGGAAGGGTAAGATTGTTTTGCTCAATCTTTGGGCCACTTGGTGCGCCCCATGCCGGAAGGAAATGCCCGATCTAGATAAATTGAAAGCCCGCCTCGGCGGCGATCAGTTCGATGTTGTCGCGCTAAGCATCGATCGGGATGGCTTCGACAAGGCGCAAAAGTTTCTCAACAAAATCAAAATCAAGTCGCTCGTGCTTCATATTGACGAGACGGCGAAGGCGGCCACAGCGCTCAAAGCCTTTGGAATGCCGACAACTTTGTTGCTCAACCGGCAGGGTAAGGAAATCGGCCGGCTTACTGGGCCCGCCGAGTGGAATTCAGACGATGCGATCCGTTTGATAAAAGCGGCGATTGCGAAGACGCCGTAACCGGAAAAATCCATCGAGAGCCCTTTTAGAGAATTGATTTTGAATTCTCTAGAAGGGCTCTCGCATAAATCTTTACCGCGTTGGGACCGGCTCGTCGCCGCGATAATCGTAAAATCCGCGCTGGGTCTTCCGCCCGAGCCAGCCGGCTTCCACATATTTCACAAGCAACGGACATGGCCGGTATTTGGTATCGGCAAGTCCTTCGTAAAGAACCTGCATGATCGACAGGCAAGTATCGAGACCAATGAAATCGGCGAGCTGCAGAGGTCCCATCGGATGACGCGCACCGAGACGCATTGCCGTATCGATGGATTTTACCGATCCCACGCCTTCATAGAGCGTGTAAATCGACTCATTGATCATGGGCAACAAGATCCGGTTGACCATGAACCCTGGAAAATCTTCCGCTACGGCAATCGTCTTACCGAGGCTCTCGACAAAGCTCCTTGATTTTTCGAACGTTTCGTCTCCGGTCTGGATGCCGCGTATCATTTCCACCAGATCCATAACCGGAACAGGGTTCATGAAATGGATGCCAATGAACTTCTCCGGACGGTCTGTCGATGCTGCGAGCCGCGTGACGGAAATGGAGGATGTGTTCGTCGCGATCACCGTTTCGGGATTTAAATAGGGGCAAATTTCGGCAAATATCTTCCGCTTTACGTCCTCGTCCTCTGCGGCGGCCTCGATGACCAAGTCGATTTTGGCAAGTTCGTCATAGGAGTTCATCAGAGAGATGCGGCTGAGCGCAGCTCGGCGGTCCTCGTCCGAAATTTTCCCGGCGGAAACCTGGCGGGCTAGATTGCCGTCAATCGTGGCTAAGGCAGCTTGAGCCTGATCGTTAGACACGTCGCTTATCGCGACACTATAACCGGCAAGTGCGATCACATGGGCGATACCATTTCCCATCTGTCCGGCACCAATTATTCCCACCCGCTCGATGCTCATTATCTTTGTCTCATTCGTTTCGCTTCTATCTCGCTCAAAGATGGCCGACTGGTTGCATTGGAATGGTACGTAGCATGTTGAACAACAAAACCCTATGAGGCAACTTTATCAAGCTCTGCCTCGAGTTCTGGTAAAACCTGGAACAGGTCGGCAACAAGACCATAGTCCGCGATTTGGAATATTGGCGCTTCTTCATCCTTGTTGATGGCAACAATGACTTTGGAATCTTTCATGCCGGCCAAATGCTGGATCGCACCGGAAATGCCGACCGCGATATACAGATCAGGCGCCACGACCTTGCCTGTTTGCCCGACTTGATAGTCATTTGGCACAAATCCGGCGTCAACAGCAGCGCGGCTGGCGCCGACCGCAGCACCGAGCTTTTCGGCGATACGCTCAAGCATCTTAAAATTTTCGCCGGATTGCATGCCCCGGCCACCGGAAATAATAATTCGCGCCGAAGTCAGTTCCGGCCGATCCGAGACCGATAATTCTTCGCCGACAAATTTTGCAATCCCGGTCGGATCCGGCGCAGAAATGGAGTCTATTGGCGCATTTCCCGTTTCGCCAGCCGCGGCGAAGGCTGTCGTCCGGACGGTGATTATTTTCTTGGCGTCGGTCGATTGCACAGTCTGGATCGCGTTGCCGGCATAGATTGGACGCTCGAACGTGTCTGGCGAGTGAACCGCCGTGATATCCGAGATCTGCGCAACGTCGAGAAGAGCCGCAACGCGCGGCATGAAGTTCTTGGCTGATGTGGTCGCGGGAGCCACAAGCGCATCATAGGAATCCATACGCGAGACAATAAGTGTTGCCATATCTTCCGCGACGTGATGGGCGAGATGGGGCGCATCGGCGACGAGAACTTTTGCAACGCCTTCGAGCTTGGCAGCTGCTTCCGCCACGGTCCGGCAATTATGTCCTGCGACGAGGACATGGACATCGCCACCAAGCTCAAGCGCGGCGGTGAGAGCTTTGGCAGTCGCCGGATTTAGGCCTGAGTTTGTGTGATCGGCAACGAGAAGCGCGGTCATGGCAGAACGCCCGCGTCCGACCGGAGCTTTTCGACAAGATCTGCAACACTTTCGACCTTGATACCGGCCTCGCGGCCAGGCGGCTCTTCGGTACGCAATATTTTCAGACGTGGCGTGACATCGACGCCCAGCTCTTCGGGGGTCTTCTTATCGATTGGCTTCTTTTTTGCCTTCATAATGTTTGGCAGGGACGCATAGCGCGGTTCATTCAAGCGCAGATCCGTTGTGACAACGGCAGGCATTTGCAAATCGAGCGTTTGCAAGCCGCCATCGACTTCCCGTGTCACTAGGATCCGATCTCCATTCAGCTCAATCTTCGAAGCGAATGTGCCTTGCGGCCAATTGAGAAGCGCGGCAAGCATCTGACCGGTCTGGTTGGAATCGTCATCAATAGCCTGTTTGCCAAGAATGAGAAGGTCAGGGTGCTCCTCTTCGACGATAGCTTTCAGGAGTTGCGCAACCGCTAAAGGCTCCACCATATCGTCGCACAGAACATGAATGCCCCGGTCGGCACCCATGGCAAGCGCGGTTCTGATTGTTTCTTGCGCTTTCTCTGGCCCGACCGAAACGGCCACAATCTCCTCGGCTTTCTGAGCCTCCTTTAGACGGATTGCCTCTTCGACCGCGATTTCGTCAAAAGGATTCATAGACATTTTTACATTATTCAGCTCGACGCCGGTGCCATCTGCCTTGACACGAATTTTGACGTTGTAATCGACGACCCGTTTGACAGGCACCATTATTTTCACGCTGATTGCCTCCGAGCTCCCTACTGGCGGGCTGCAAAGATATTCGAATGACGAGGCGTTCCAGCAGCCCTCGATATGGCGCGGCGCAAGCCGTATCGAACGGATTTCGCAGTTGCAAAAAACTTGGCGACGGTAATGGTGCCCTCAACTCAAGTCAATGCTCGGAAACGCGGTATCGTCAGACTCTTTTTGATTCATTCCCAAACATCCATTCCGCCTGTTCATCCAATCCGAAATGAACGGCAACCGGCCGCGAGAGCCGTGGACCAATCCATACATATATGCGCGAACTCAATTCTGCTCTGCAAGGATTGCGACCGTGCCAAGCATCAGCGTCTCAAGCCGCCTGTCTTGGCGTCCGATCGAATAGGGGAACACCAGGCTGGCGCATGAAAAGGATGAGAACGGCCCCGGCGGTAAGCCCGCCAACATGCGCCCACCAAGCCACATTGTCACCCGTCTCCGTGAGCGCGTTGAAGATCTGCAGCGCCACCCAGAAGCCGAGGACGAGCCCGGCATTCAACGGCAGCGGAAAGCGCCAAAGAACCAAAACCCAGACGCGAACATTTGGGTGCAACATCAGATAGGCGGCGATCACGCCGGCGACAGCGCCGCTTGCACCTATCAGCGGCAAGGCAGACGTCGGTAACAGCCAACTGTGCGCCAAGCCCCCGAAGACCCCGCACAGCACATAGAAGATCAGAAAACGGAAATGACCGAGCGCATCTTCAACATTGTCGCCGAAGACCCAAAGAAACAGCATGTTGCCAAACAAATGCAGCCAATTGCCATGTAGGAACATATAGCTCAGGAGGGTCCAGCGCTCCGCGATGGGAATAAGATCGTGCACCCCTTCGACGACGTTTTTGCCGAATATCCCCTCGCTCATTAGCTCCAAGGGAACGACCGCGAAGCTCGTTGTCGCTTGGATATTGGACGGCGAGATCAATTCCGTTTGAAAGAACACATAAACGACCACGTTGGCGACGATCAGAGAGACCGTAACAAATTGAAATTTAATGGATTTTAAGGGGTTGTAGTCATGAAGGGGGATAAACACAAATTGCTTCCCTTTTGCAAATATCCAAATTAGCGGTTTTGTCCCGGCACCCAGAGAATATCGTCTTTGCCCTTATTGTTGACGTAGCGGCCGGCAACGAAGAGAAAATCAGAGAGGCGATTAATATAGCGAAGCGCTGCCGCGCCGACTGTTTCCTTTGGATCGGATGCGAGTTCAACCATTTTGCGCTCGGCGCGCCGGCAGACGGTTCGGGTGAGGTGAAGCGCGGCCGCGGACGGGCTTCCGCCGGGCAATATGAAGGATCGCAATGGTCCCAGTTCAGCATTTAGCTTATCAATTTCAGCTTCGAGACGGTCAACCTGATCGGATGTAATTCTCAAAGATTGGGTCTCCGGTTTGCTTTCTTGTTCCGGCATGCAGAGATCGGCGCCCAAATCAAAAAGATCATTCTGAACACGGGAAAGCATTCCATCGAGCTCCACAGACTCGTGGCGCAGATGGATCCGAGCCAACCCGATCGTGGCATTCGTCTCATCGACGGTGCCGTAAGCGCTTATTCTCATGTCGTATTTTTGCACACGCTGACCTGTTCCGAGAGCCGTTGTGCCCTCGTCTCCCGTCCGCGTGTAAATTTTATTTAGAACAACCATGCCACAGCCGATCAAGCGTCTCCGCCTGGCGGCGGGGTGTCAATTCAGCTTGTAGCCTAGTCTGACGCCCGCATTGGTCAAGCCCGAATTCCGGTCGCAAATATCCGCATTCGACATATGGTCAATGGTTGCAATGATGCGCGTCCGTTCGCTGATGGCGAAACCGAGCGAGGCAGATTCGCGGAAATTCAGGGTGCAACCATAGGATTTGCCGTTTTGATCCAGGGGACCATCGTGAACGGCGCCGCCAAAGCTCGATTCAAAAAAGAGCCGGTCGGTGAGGCGATAGTCCCATGTGAAACCAAAATAAAATTGGCTTGTATCACCTGCAGTATTTATCGACCCGCCAATATGCGGGCGCGGCGTCAGGAAATGATCAATGATCGGGCGGCCCGTGTGAATGTTTGGCCGGCCGAACAGAAGCTCGACATTGACATCAACGCCTTCCTCGTCGTCTTGGGTCTCGACATTGTGATCGAAGACGCCGATGCGGAACTCATCAAGTGCAGGAAATGGCTTGGTTTTTTCGAATCCAGCTTGCGCAGGCAATATCCAAAGAGCTGACGCAATGACCAGCGCCGATGCAAAGGCATATGCCCGTGCTGCGTGCGTCGAAAGCCCCACAATTGGACCACGCCCGGTCCCTACCCCCAAAGGCGCCATAGGATATCTGCCCCGATCATTCCATTTGCTCTGAATCGGCAATTTATGCGAAATTTAGTTTACAAATCACCTAAGTCTATGATTTGTGCCGTGATCTGCCATATTCTGTCAAACAAAATAGCCGCTCTTAACGCGTTTCTCAAAGCATTGTGTGTTTCGGGATACGGCTGCCCGGGCGTTCTATTTTCCCATAAAATAGGCAGCCGCCATGATCACGCATATGGCAAAAAACTGCAGCCCAACGCGCCAGCGCATCAATCTCTGGCTCGTGCCCGGATTTCCGCCGCGCAACATATTCCATAGGCCGACGACAAGGATGATCAGAACCACAACAACGGCAATCGGCGTCAAATAATGGAAAACGCGCTCCATAAAGTGTCTCGGCTCTGTTGTTCTCCCGAATTTCTCTTAGGCTAAAGCATTTTCGCTATATATGCGTTAGCTCCGGCCAACCAAAGCATCGATAAGGCTTTGCGGCAAAACGCGCTTGCCGATGGCGGCCATGTATGTCGGCACGGTCACATAATAGCGCACTTCCGGACGCGAACTTTCAACCGCATGAATAAGCTTTTTCAGTACGGCCTCCGGACCAAGCTTGAATTTTTGCGTGCCGCCGGCCCTAAGAGCCGCCAAACGGGTTTCATAGGCGGCGCTATGGGGCGAGTTGGCCATATCGACATTTTTCTCCAACGCCGCGAGGGCGTGCTCGGTGAAGCGGCTCGCGATCGGGCCGGGCTCGATCAGGCTGACATGAATGCCGCTGCCGGCGAGTTCATAACGCATGGCATCGGAAAGCGCTTCGAGGGCATATTTTGAAGCATTGTAAGCGCCGCGAAAGGGGGGCGAGATAAATCCGAGTATGGATGAACATTGCACGATCCGCCCCTGCCCCCCGGCGCGCATCGCCGGGATCAGCCGCCGCGTCAAATCATGCCAGCCGAAGAAATTTGCCTCGAACTGAGCGCGCAGCACATCGGGCGTCAAATCTTCGACCGCCCCGGGTTGTCCATAAGCGCCATTGTTAAATAGTGCGAAGAGCTTGCCGCCTGTGCGATCCAACGCCTCCTCGGCGCAAGCGGCGATGGAAGCGGGGTCGGTATAGTCGAGATGAAGCGCTTCAAGCCCTTCTGTTTCGAGACGCGCAAGATCGTCTGCGTGGCGCACCGTGGCCAGCACACGCCAACCGCGCTTGCGCATGCCATGGGCCGAGCAATAGCCAATGCCCGAGGAACAGCCGGTAATAAGGATCGTTCGCTTTGCCATCGGTGTGAACTTTACGGGGCTTCCATTAAAGGGGATGTGTGACGTTAATTCGCTTGCGGCTATTTATCTTTTATTGCTGTGGTCACTCTTTTGCGCTATTCGGCGGCGGCAATTTGCTCACTTCCAGGCAGAAGCCTTCCGATGATCCGCTGCCGGACCAGGGCGATGGCGCTCCTCAGTTCATAGAATTGATCCGTAAATCCCAACGGAATGGGAATCTGGCTTACGGCTTCATCGATCCGCTCGATTTCCGCTTTGTGAAATTCAGCCTCGGCTTTCTGCGCATCATTGGCGATATCGCGCTCCAACGATTTGAGTTGGGCGTACCAATGGAACATCCGCTTTCTCACCCGCCAACGATATAGCCACGGAACAATCTTGATGAGAGGAAGCAAGACGGTGGCGATTGGCAGCGCCATGATCACCATCCGCTCAATGAAGGATGCGAGCCAAAACGGAAGATATCGCTGCAGGAAAGGCGGTCCCGATTTATATATCCTTGCGGCGTCGCCGGATATCGGAAATTCGGGATCGACGGGATTTGGAAATTCATTTGCCTGGTGAAAGAGCCCGCCGCCGCCATGTGTTTCCAGGGCGGCTTGCGCAAGAAGCCCGGCAAGCGCTGGATGCATGTCTTTGCGCGCAATGAGCCCAGCTGAGGCGGCCAAAAGATTGACATCGCGAGAGGGAATAGTCGTAACGAGATCGATAACTCCTTGAGGAAGCTTTACCTTCGACAAATATGGGAAGAGCCGCGTATAGGCTTCGGCTTGAGTAAAATTCATCAATTTCATGTCTTGGCTTTTCAGAAGCTCTTTTATCAATGGGGCCTGGGGCGACAACACCAAGAATATGGCATCCGCATCACCAGCCTTTAGGGCATGCACAGCTGATTTACCGGTGATAGGCAAAAGCGTCGCTGAGCCCGCAGAGATTTGATTGGCTTCCAAGAGCGCGGTCGCAAGCTCTCTGGTCCCGCTGCCGTTCGGTCCGACGGCAATCCGTTTCCCGCTAAGTTGCGCGAGCCGGTCAACCGTTTCATTTGATTTATAGAAGACCCATAGCGGCTCTAAGAAGACGCGTCCCAAGGATACCAGGTCGGGTGCAGACTTGGCGTTGGAAATGCCGCCTTGGAGCAATCCAACGCTATATCCAGACTGCGGATCGGAAAGCCGTTTAATGTTTTCGACAGATCCCGCTGACGTTTCGACAACCAATTCGACACCGGATTTTTTCAAAACTTCGGCATAGCGTTTGCCAAACGTATGATAACCACCATTCTCCCCGCCGGTTGTAATCCTGATTGATTTGGGAGGCGCGGGTTCGACAAATTGATAGGCGAACCAGAACGTAAAAATGATGAGAAGCGCCGCTGGTCCGAAAACCCAAAAGGTTTCGCGGAATTGTGACGAAGATGGAGTGACAGCCACGAATTAGGGTCCAATTTGGTTGCGTCGTCGTTTTCGGCGGGCATCAATGCCGAGCATATGTGAATTGCAAGTAAATTATATCCCAAAATCATAGGCGCACGATTGGCGCAACAATGGTTGTGTTTTTAGAGACACGGCGTGCGAAAGCCTAATGCGCCTCTTCCCAATTGTCCGCCGCGCATGCGTCCACCTTTAACGGCACATTGAGGGACACGACTGGCGCGCACGCTTTCTCCATAACACCGACCGCCGTCTCAATTGTTTTGTTGATTTGCTTTTTCGGCGCCTCGAATATCAGTTCGTCATGAACCTGCAAAAGCATGCGCGCGTTAAGCCCAGCGTCGCTGAGCGCCTTCGGCATGCGGATCATTGCCCGGCGGATAATGTCGGCGGCCGAGCCTTGGATCGGCGCGTTGATGGCGGCGCGCTCGTAGAAGCCGCGGCGCGCTGGGTTCTTGGTATTGATATCCGGATAGTGGATTTTGCGGCCGAAGACGGTGCGCACAAAGCCGGCCTCATGGGCTTCCGCCTTGGTCGCTTCCATATAGTCCTTAATGCCGGGGAAGCGCTCGAAATAGGTCTTGATATAGTCCGCCGCCTCGCCGCGTGAAATGCCGAGCTGATTGGCGAGACCGAACGCCGAAATGCCGTAAATGATGCCGAAATTAATCGCCTTGGCGCGCCGGCGGACGCTTGGGTCCATGTCCTTGATCGGCACGCCAAACATTTCCGACGCCGTCATGGCATGGATATCGAGGCCATCGGCGAAGGCCTGTTTCAAGGCGGCGATATCGGCGATATGGGCGAGCACCCGAAGCTCGATCTGACTATAGTCCGCCGAGATGAGTTGATTGCCCTTTTCGGCGATAAAGGCGGTGCGGATCTGCCGGCCTTCGGGGCTGCGGATCGGAATGTTTTGCAAATTTGGATCCGTCGATGCCAACCGGCCTGTCGTTGTCGCGGCCATGGCGTAAGAGGTATGAATGCGGCCTGTTTTCGGATTGATGAACTCCGGAAGCGCGTCCGTATAGGTGCTCTTGAGCTTGGCGAGTTGCCGCCATTCCAAAATCGTCCTGACGAAGGTGCGCGCGTCGCCCGGCAGCTCTTCGTTGGATGACAAATCTTCAAGAATATCAGCGCCTGTTCCCCAAGCGCCGGTCTTCGTTTTTTTGCCGCCGGGGAGATTCATCCGGTCGAAAAGAATCTCGCCGAGCTGTTTTGGCGAAGCGATATTAAAGGGACCATCGGCAAGCTGATGGATCTCCGCTTCAAGGCGCGCCAGGCTTTGCGCGAAATCGCCGGAGAGCCGGGAGAGCACTTGGCGCTCTACTTTAATCCCGGCAAATTCCATGTCCGCAAGAATGGGTGCCAGGGGCCGTTCCAGCGTCTCATAGACCGTGGTCAGACCCTCCGCTACGAGGCGGGGTTTTAAGACGTGCCATAGCCGCAGCGTGACATCCGCATCCTCAGCCGCATAGTCGCTCGCCTTGCCGACGGGGACGAGATCGAAGGTCACGCGCGATTTGCCAGTGCCAGCGACGTCCTTGAATGAGATGCACGTGTGGCCGAGATGGCGGGCGGCGAGGTCATCCATGCCGTGCTTGCCGCGACCGGCGTCGAGCGCATAGGACATCAACATCGTATCGTCGATCGGGTTTAAGCGGATGCCGTAGTTCAAAAGCACCTGACTGTCATATTTTAGATTTTGACCGATCTTTAAGACAGACCGGTCTTCGAGAAGCGGTTTTAAGAGATCTAGGGCCTCCCGCAGAGGGATTTGCACAATTAAGTCCGCGCCCTCCAAATCGAGCCCGTCGCCGGCGCGATGGCCAAGCGGCACGTAGCAGGCCTTGCCGGGGACAAGAGCGAGAGAGACGCCGACCAGATCCGCCTGCATGGCGTCGAGGGACGTTGTTTCCGTATCGAATGCCACATACCCCTGCGCCACTGCCTCGCCGATCCAAGCTTGCAGGTGCTCGACCGTCGTGACGGTTTCATAACCGTCCCGTTTCACAGGCAACGCCGCCATTTCACTGGCGCGCTCGGCGGCGAGCGCCTGAGGCGTGCCGTCTGATCCATCGCCCGGCTCGGCAAGCGACACCGGCTCCGGTTTCTCCCAGCCCACGACGTCGAGCGTGACCGGTTCAATCGCCTCGATCTCAACGCCGCAGCTTTCGGCAACGCGTTTGGTAAGCGTTGTGAACTCTACAGCTTTCAAGAAAGCGACGGCTTTTGCACCATCCACGGGCTCGACGGCCAAACCGTCAAGCGCGATCTTAAGCGGTGCACCTTGGTCAAGGGTTGCGAGCTTTCTGGAGACCCGCGCCTGCTCGGCGAATTCAATAAGATTTTCCCGGCGCTTCGTTTGCTTGATCTCCGCCGCCTGCGCGAGCAGCGTATCGAGATCGCCATATTCCTCAATGAGCTGCGCGGCCGTTTTGACGCCGATGCCCGGCACACCCGGAATATTATCGACGGAATCGCCGGCGAGTGCTTGCACGTCAATGACCTTCTCCGGTGGCACGCCGAATTTCTCGATCACCTGGTCTCGCTCGATGCGGCGCGCGGTCCCGCGCTGCTTCATATTGAGCGTATCGACCATGGCAACGCCTTCGCCGATAAGCTGCATCAAATCCTTGTCCGAGCCGATAATGGTGACGTCGGCCCCATTGGCCCGGGCGGTTGCCACATAGGCGGCGATGAGATCGTCGGCCTCATAGCCCACTTGCTCGACACAGGCGACATTGAAGGCGCGGACGGCATCGCGGATGAGGCCGAACTGCGGGATAAGATCCTCCGGCGGCTCCGGCCTATTGGCCTTATAGTCCTCGTAAATCTCATTGCGGAACGTCTTGCCCTTGGCGTCGAATATGACAGCGAGGTGCGTCGGGAATACAGCCTGTCGGCTCGGATCGCCCTCCTGCAGCAGCTTCCACAGCATATTGCAAAAGCCGGAAACGGCGCCGACCGGCAGGCTATCTGATCTCCGTGTTAGAGGCGGTAGGGCGTGGTAAGCGCGGAAGATGTAGGACGAGCCGTCGACCAAGAAGACATGATCGCCCGGTTTGACCGCCGCGGAGGGCGTTGATTGCTGAGCCTCAACCATTGTGTATTGCCGCTTCGTTGCTCGTGAATATTAGGCGGACTATAGGTCTCGGACGGCAGACGCGAAACGAAAAAGATGGGAGAGGAGAAGCTGGTGCATTCCTTCGTTCAAATCCTAGCGAAGCTGGTTTTGCGGTCAGTTTGTTTGACGTTTCCCGATGCCGGCGTTTGTGGCCGGACCGGGAAAGGGCGGTGAACACGGGACGGACAATGAGTAATCGTACACATAAAAAAGGCCGGGCTTTCGCCCGGCCGAATTGCCCCCCCTTGGGGTTTATTGTGTTTCTGCAGCGCCCAGATGTTTATCGGGCGTGCGATTTTCTCACTTAAGCGGTTCCGGCATCGCGTGACGACCGCCAAACTTATATGTCAGCACAGCGCGGAAGGAAAAAATATCGGGCTCGAGATCAATGGTTTTTTCCTTGTGATGCTCTGAGACAATAACCTTCTGCGTACACTTAATTTCTGTTCCGCAGTCGTAGAGTGTTGGCTTATCTATGACGGCGACCGCAGTTAGAGGAATTGGATCATCTTGATAAATTGGGTCACCAGCATAAACCTTGATCGGATATTCGTCAGTCGTCCACTTACTAAACGTGGCCGATTCGGATCTAAGGAAGGTTGCGCGCCCTTCAAGCCGGAGTGAAAGCCTATCGGATAACTTTCTCTCGACGCCGCCACCGATTGTTCCACCATTAAATTCGCTCGGCAATAGGTGTGTCGTCACACCTCGGCGGTGATCGTAAAGATTCAACGAACCATCAAACTCAGCATGGCTATAACCGGCTAAAATATAGGCGAGTGTCGTGTTATCCTCGGACAAGATACCAATGCGCCCGCCAATCGTCAGGAGATAATCAAGTTCCAGCTCACCATCGCCTATAACATACGCGCAATCACACGTGTTCTTTGTGAGGGTAAAATCCGCGTCTGCGTTACCGAAATCAATATCAACGAATGCACCAGCGACTATCCTGGGATTTCTTTTGGATTGCCAATCGATACCGACGATGAATGTGCCAAATAAAGACGGGTCGCCGTCAAGATCTGTGCTTGTGCTGAAGCTGTGTGAGAATTCCTTTATCGTCCCTGCAACACACTCTCCATAGTCCTTAAACCAGAAATGGTCGCCGTCTGCATATTCGTAGTCGCGGCATTCTTTCCTTAGTTCCCAACTCTTTGACTTGTCGAAATCAACATCGCCATCGAGCCAATGAACGCCGCCGCCGCCGCCGATGTAAAAGCCTGACCAATTATAGGCAGGGACTTCGGCCATTTTCGCTTGAACCGGTCCCGCCATAGCCGCGGCTAACATTGCGGCTCCTAAAAACGCCTTACCCATACGCATATACGCCACCCACTCAACTAACTGTTACTCTGGTGGTCTGCGGGTCTCTCGTTTGGGTTATTTGGCTGTTTTTTCCAAACGCTTGACACAGAAATCCCACAGGTTATCCATACTTTTGTCATAGTTCGGAGGGGAGCAGGAGTCGACTGTTAATCTTTTGTTAACGATTGATTATGACAAATCGTTGCCAAAAAAGCACAATATGGAATGCAAGACTAAGACAATAGATTCAATTCAGCCCATAACCGACGGAATTATCCAGAAATAATAAAATATCCTATTGCAGAATTGGGTGACGCTTAATGACGCATAAAAATCAAATGGTTGGAAAAATTATGGTATTTTCACAACAGCTTATTTTGAATGATCATTCCGAGTGCTTCTGCACCTCTGCTGTAACATGTTGAAAGCCAGTGGATAAATTGCAGCTCTGAACGGCCTTGTGCATAAGTCTACGGCGTATGGTGACGATATATATCGGGGCGCTTGACTTTTGCATCGGGCTGGCCATGCGGGGCATAGGTACCGCGAATATCTCATGATGCAAGCTTTGAGATTGGCCCTTACACCCCCTAAGAAGTGCGCGCCGCAATCGATGTCAAAACCTCACCAGAGGATCGCTGCAACCCGTCTATTTGACAAAAAATCGCAAAGTTTGCTTGACCGAGAACACTCCGCTATCTTGCCGTTGCTTGCTGCAATGCACCCGTAGCTCAGCTGGATAGAGCGCTGCCCTCCGAAGGCAGAGGTCACAGGTTCGAATCCTGTCGGGTGCGCCAAAAACCCCGTAAAAATCAATATTTTAAATGAACACGCAATTGTGGTCTCGTGGTTTTGGAAACGCCACGGAGCCAATACAAAATCAAGTAACGTTTATTTAGCGAATTGCAGCATGGCGTCTCGTACATAGGTTTCCGGGGGAGGCACCTCGGTGCCGGGGGGGGTATATTAACGGTTTTCTCAATTCAACCCCATACACAGTAGAGGTTTCGCGGCGTTTTTCGCGGCGCCTGGCACGATCCTTGCTTGGCTTGGTCACGGCATAAGAGGATCTGACGAAGAGGACAAGAGTATGGCCAAGCGCGGCAAAAAGCCGGAGGGCGAAGTAGAAAAGCACGAACTCGCGGTCGAGACGCCGAAGGCGGCGAAAGCGACCGGGACCGAGAGCGAAGAGCTCAACCGGCACCTTGTTAATCAGGTCTGGGCCTCCTCATCGTGTCCGGCCGACATGACCCGGAGTACGCAGCTCGATGCCGGCAAAGCGGCGCTCGCGGCGCTTGAGGGCATCGCCCCCCAAGATGAATTGGAAGGCCAGCTTGCCGTCCAGATGGTTGCTACCCACAACACGGCCATGGAGTGCCTGCGCCGCGCAATGTTGCCCGAGCAATCACTTGCCGGCCTTGACATCAGTCTGAAACATGCCGCGAAACTTCTCGCCCTCTATTGCCGGCAACTGGAAACCCTCGACAAGCATCGCGGCAAAGGCCAGCAGAAAGTCACGGTTGAGCATGTCCACGTTCATGACGGCGGACAGGCGGTTGTCGGCACTGTTGAGACGTCTCAGAAGACAAGATCTCAGAAGAAAGCGTCAGCAAAGAATGGCTCGGCCAATGAATAAATACCGGCTCTGGAGGACAAGCCCGGCCTGGTGATGCCCGATGTCGGTCTGAACACAACAAGCAAGGTGAATGTGCCGCAAAAAGCGCGATCAAAACATGGCAAATGATCATCCCCGCAACTTTGGCCCGATGCTCAAAAGCCGGCGCTGTGGCGCCAAAACGCGGTCGGGCCGGCCGTGTCAGGCGCCTTCTGTCAGCGGCAAAAAGCGCTGCCGCATGCATGGCGGCGCCAAAGGCTCCGGGGCACCGAAGGGAAACCAAAACGCCCTGAAACATGGCCGCTACACGCGGGAAGCGATTGCCGAGCAAAAGGCGCTGTGCGACATGATCCGCGAGTTCGGAGCAACATTGGACGAGATTGAGAAGAGCTAGTCATTTGGTGGTCTCAGTCTGACGCCCGGCGAGGTACCGCAGTGGTACCTGTCTTGGGAGACGCGTGGGCTCCGGCAAACGCTGCTGGTCCTTGTGAATCCAGGATTGCAGAGACACATTCTTCAGTTCTCGCGCCCACTCTGCTATACTTTGGAGCATGAACGAGCACATCAAGAAACTCACCGAAGAGGCCAGCAAGCTCCCCCCAGCGGATCGCGCGGAGTTAGTTGAAGGTATACTGCGGAGCCTCGATGCAACCGACCCTCGTTTCGACCAGATGTGGACGGAGGAGGCGAAGGACCGGCTGGCGGCCTATCGGCGTGGCGAGATCGAAGCGTACGATCTCAACGACGTTCTGGCCAAGCATCGCAGCGACGCCAAACGTCCATGAGGTTCAGGCTACTCGCGCCGGCTGCTGCAGAACTCCACGAAGCGGTGGCTTGGTACGACGAGCAGGCACCGGAGCTTTCCGAGCGATTCCTCGATGAGATGGAGGCTGCCCGCAAGCTTATCATGGAGCACCCCAATGCTTGGCATCTCCTGGGCAATGGCGTGCGCCGGTATCGGCTGGGGCGCTTTCCCTACGGGCTGATCTATGTCGTCGAAGGCGACGAGATCGTCATTCTTGCTGTCGCACACCTTCACCGCGAGCCCACC